>DASYNT010000255.1:0-10609 GCA_036008405.1 Xanthobacteraceae bacterium | reverse complement strand
TCTTGGATGCGAGGTAGGCCGCGACAGCGACTATCTCCCGGTCGGACAATTTCGCGACGACAGGCTTCATCAACACCACATTCTTATCCTTGCGCGCGCCGATCTGCATGTCCTTCAACTGGCGGATCAGGTAAACTGCGTGTTGCCCGGCGAGCCGAGGCACATCGCCGACGCCCTTGTAATCGGCGCCATGGCACGTCCCGCATGCGCCCATGGTCGCCACTTTCTCGCCCAGGACCAAGTCGTCTGCGCGTATATATTGGACGAAGCCGCCGTTGATCTGGTCGCGTGCCCGAACGAGATCGTCGTCCTCCGCCATTTCGACGACCATCCCCGGCCGGAGCGGCTCCGTGCCGCCGCCCGCAGCGTGATAGCGAAAGCCGCCGCCGCCGAAGGGAGCAGGACCCTTCGGCACGTCATTGCTCACGACGGTCTTTACCCATTGCTGCCGTTCGGGCCCGATCGCGGCATAATACTCCGCCGCCTCCTTCAGCTCCTTCTCGCTGACGGCCTTGGAGGCCAGAACCATGCGGCCCGTACGCACGTCGACGCGCTCTCCGTCACGAAAGGCGTGCACCTGTTCGATGATGTAGTTCACGGACAGGCCGGAAATTGCAGCCGATTCGGGATGCGAGCCACCGTTGGCAAGGTGGCATTGCATGCAGGGCAGCGGCTTACCCTTGGCGACCACTTCCGGCATCTTCGGGAGCCCGGTATATGAGGCGGCGATCAGGGCCTGATTGACGGGCTTGGAAGGCGGCCCTGCGTCCGCGTTGTTGCCGGGCGGCGGCTCGACGGGATAGGCCCACTCGAGGCCGTTGTCGGCCGCATGGCCGACCACCGGTACCAGCACCAACGTCAATATCCCGAACAATTTGCGCATCGTTTCCTCATGATTCTACGGGCCGAAGGTTAGATCAGCACTCCTGCTGGAGCTGCCGACGATCCGCCGGTGATCGGCGCTCGCAGGCTGTGGGCAGGTTTCAGATATCCGGCGTCGTGGATTGCGGCACCGGCACTAAATCCAAGTCCGGCGACAAACAACTGGGCTCGTTGTCTCCCCCTCCACGCAGAACCCCGTTCAGAAATCCGGCATCGCCGCGCGCGGGATGGGATGAAGAGCCTGTTGCGGGTCCTGGATAGGTGCGAAGGCTTCGCCCTCCGCGCAGACGACCTCTTCCATCGGCGTCTGGGCAACCTTCTGATAGCGCTGGCTTGCCGACCAGGGCATCGTGAACGCACCGGGGTCATCGACCGTAAAGGTCACTTCCAAGGTGCGTCCCTCATCGACCAGCCGGTAGCGTTCGCCGACGTGCAGTTTGTCCGTGTGCGGAGTGAGATAGTAATCGACCGCCACCTTGGTCGTGACGCCGACCGTATCGACCACCAGCATGTCGGCTTCATAGTGACCGACCGATTCGCCATACCAGGAAGGCGCGATGTTCTGCGAATGCGGCACGTTCATGTAGATGTGCCGCACCTGATGGTCGCTCTGGTACAGGAACAGCACCTCTTCGGCCGTTTGAACAATGAACATCGGATTGAGCCGCAGCAGGATCACGCCGGGAACGCCGTTCGGCCAGCAGCGCGCGATCGGCGTGAATTGCGGCTTGCCGGCCAGCGCATCGGCATTGAATTTTTGCAATGCTTCCTTAACCCAGGGTATCAGGATGGGATTGCTCAGATCGGCCACCCGCGACGTGGGCGGCCGGCCGTCGCCGTTCCCGAAATAGGGATGCGCCGGGTCCCAGGTGACGGGACCCGCACCGGTTTTCGGCAGGATGAAGTCGTTATGGGTGTTGCGCCACGCCGCACCGCCTGCGGACAGATCGGGTATCGCATTGGAAGAGGAAGACGCGGCAAGCACGGGCGAGCACAGAAGCGCCACTGCAACGGCCATGTATCTCGCTCGTCGTATTGTCAAGCCTATCTCCATGCGCTGAATCGGTTCGGAAGTTTCGGCGCAGCTGCCTGCGCGGCGTTCAGCGCCCCGCAAAATCCCAACGCAGAGCGAACCGCGGAGTCGTCGGTCCGGTCGCAGGACGGCCATTCGATAGTAGTCTGCAGGCCTCCGGTGGTCTAATAGGAACCTCGTCCGCAGTCATAAGTTCTCGCTATATCGGCCGAGTGTCAGCAGCCGCCATGAAACTCATCCGGCATCTTCCCAGCCTCCGGCAATTGCGCGTCTTCGAGGCCGTGGCCCGGCATAAGAGCATTGGCCGCGCCGCGGCGTCGGCCAGTCTTTCCCAGCCCGCCGTGACGCAGGCGATCGCTTCGCTCGAAAGCCGGTTCGGCGTCGCGCTGTTCGAGCGCGTCCGCAGCGGTTCCTATCCCACGGATTTCGGCGAGATCCTCCTCGCGCGCACCGAGCGCTTGTTCGAATTCCTGAGCGAGGGCTTGCGGCGATTGCTGGGTAACCACCAGTTCAGCGAGCCCGCGGACATAGACAAGCTGGGCGGAAAGGTCGCGGCCACCCATATCCGCTGCCTCATCGCCGTCTCGGAGCACATGTCTTTCGAGCAGGCGGCACGGTCCATCGGGGTGTCACAGCCTTCGCTGCATCGCGCCGCACGCGAGCTCGAACGGATCTTGCGGCGCGCCATCTATTACCGCGGCGCCCGGGGCATCACGACAAACGATCAGGGGGCGGAACTCGCGCGCCATTTCAAGCTCGCGATGCGCGAACTCGATTACGCCTCCGACGAGATCGCTGCCCGGCAGGGCATCATCACATCGCGGATCGCGATCGGCACCCTGGCGACCTCGGGTTCCCTCGGTCTCGCCCGCGCGATCGACGAGTTTCTGGCGCAGGCGTGCGGCGCCGGAGTGCACATCGTCGAGGAACCCTATGAGCAGCTGCTCGACCATCTGCGCGCCGGCGACATCGATGTCCTGTTCAGCGTGCTCAGGCGTCCCGATTGGGCGACCGACGTCACCGAGACGATGCTGTTCGAAGAGCCCTATGTCATCGTGATGCGGCCAAAGCACCCGCTGACCGCGTTTGCCGATATCGGCCGCGACCAGTTTGCCGATTACGACTGGATCGTGCCCGGGCCCAGCACGCCTCGCTACCTGGCCTTCGAACGCTTGTTTGCTTCCGCCAGGAAACGCCCGACCGCGCGGGTTTCGACGGCCTCACGCGGCCTCATTCGTCTGCTCATTACCACCAGCGACCGGCTGACCTTATTGACGAGGCACGAGGCGCTCCTCGAGGAAAAGCTCGGCGTGTTGCGCATTGCACCGACGAGACTTCGCCTTCCGCGCCGCACCTACGGCGTGGCGACGCGTGCGAATTGGCATCCCACCGCCTTACAGCAAACCTTTTTGGACATCCTCATCCGCAATGCCCGACACACGGAGCGAACCGATCCGCCACGGAGCACGACACCCTGATCAAGGCCGGCTCATGGGCGAGCAATCGTATTGCCGCGCGGGCGGCGTCGGCCGGGCGCCAGAGCAAACCTGATTGTTGATTTATACGATATTACCTATGTATCGCGTCCTTCCAGAGGACCTGTTCCGGCGGTTCCGCCGGGGCGATGTCGAGGTTGACGACGACCGGCTCCTGGCCGGAGCGCACCAGGACGCATTCGAGCGCCTCGTCGCGGCTGGCATTGATCTCCTGGTGCGGTACATAGGGCGGCACGTAGATGAAATCGCCGGGGCCGGCCTCGGCGACGAATTCCAGATGCTCGCCCCACCGCATCCGCGCCCGGCCCTTGACGACGAAGATGATGCTCTCGAGGTCGCCGTGGTGATGCGCTCCGGTCTTGGCATTGGGGTGGATGGTGACGGTGCCGGCCCACAGCTTCTCGGCACCGGCGCGGGCCCGATTGATGGCGGTCGCCCGCGACATGCCCGGCGTCTGAGCGGTGTTGGGGTCGAGCGTGTCCCCGGGGATGACTTTTACGCCGTGGGTCTTCCAGTCGATACGGGTCTTCCGGTCGATCGCTTCGCGAAGCGGGTAGGTGTGATCGTCGGCCATTGCGCGAAATCCTTCTCGGCGGCACACCGTCGGGCGAATGAGCGCCGGCGCATAGCATATGGCGCCGCTGCGATGCCAGGGCGTCGTTTCAAGCAATTGTTTCGACAGGTATTTTCAGTGCGGTCCCGGTCGGGCTCGGGGCGGGGATCGGGGGCCACCGCCACCCGCTCGTGAAACGGCCGCGCAACCCGACGGACTGCGACGGTCGGCCGGATTCTACTTTGCATGGGGTTGTTTTTCGCAAAATGGAAATGACCACCCTCCTGTTCGAGGGCGTTCAACGGAGGCAGCCGTGGCGAGACGGGCCTCATGACACGGCAAGCGCTTCGCGAACCCGGAATCCGGGCCATGGCGCGTGGGGCGAACCCGTGCGGATCGGGACCAGCCCGGCGATGACGGTCAGCACGGCGCGCGGATCAGATCCGCCGCCCTTCGCAACTGCACGCGATCAGCTTGAGACATTCGAGATAGCTGAAGAAGAGGCTCGCCAGCCCGGCGACGGCGACCGCGGCGACGCTCGTTGCGGTTGCCGCCCCGGAAACGACCAGCCCGGTGGCCAATGCCGCGACGAGGAGGGAGACGGCGATCCATGCAGTCAGGACACGAAAGCTCGCCTTCGCCGCCTGCAGGCACAGCGCCTGATGCCAGGAGGACGCGCCGCGGTCGAGAGCGACGGGCGGAAATCGATCGGAACAGGGCCTTCCATCGGTCTGCGGCCATTTGCGCGGCTGATTTGCGGCATGACTCATGAAACGCTCCCCTCCGCCGATCACATTCCCTCCATTGGTGCGTCGAAGGCGCGGCCGGGTTCATCGGATCGAAAAATATTCGCGCCCGGCCTGCAGGTGGGAGCCAAAGCTCCTGCCATCCCCCTGCCATCCCGCTGCCCCCCTGCCGGCCCTGCCCCCCATCGATCCGGCGGTCCGGAGATGGCGTCGGCCTCGCCGGCCGGGGCGGGCAGGCGGCGGAATTGCCGCACGACAAATATGCCCGGGCCCTGCCCGCATGTGCTGGCGCAACGGCTTGCAGTCCAGTAACATTCGTTCGGGCCCTCCGGGGCTGGCAGGTGATCGTGACGCGGGCATAAGGGTGGGTTCGCCGCCCCATCCGCGTTTACGACGCCATTCGCCGGAACTCGCTCCAACGACCAAGATCTTGGGAGGTAAGGACATGTCGATAAGAGGAATGCTCGCAGGCTCGATCGGCCTTGCGGCCATCGCGCTGCCGGTGCACGCGGCGGATGTGACTGCGGACCGGCTGCTCAATCCGGACAAGGAGCCCGGCAATTGGCTGATGGTCCATCACGATTACAACAATTCGCGGCATTCGACCCTCACCACGGTCAATCGCGACAACGTCAAGGACCTCAAGCCGAAATTCATCTTCTCGATCGGCGGCAAGGCGACCGGCGGAACGCTGCCGGGCAAGGAGGAGGGGACACCGCTGGTCGAAGACGGCTTCATGTATGTCGCCGACACCTGGGGCCGGTTGATGAAGTTCGACGTCCGCAGCGGCACGGCGGCGATCCCGCTGTGGCGCTATGACCCCAAGACCACCAAGGCCCGCACCAATCGCGGCATCGCCATGTTCGGCGACAAGGTGATCGTCTCCACCAACGACACCCGCATCCACGCAATCAAGAAGGACACCGGCGAGGTCGCCTGGGAAGTCGTCGCCACCGCGCCGACCGATCCGGTCACCGGCACGCCTTCGGCCAAGACCCAAGGCTTCACCGGAGCGCCGCTCGCGGTCAAGACGGCCGGCGGCAAGGAACTCGTGATCCAGGGCGAGAGCACCGGCGGCCAGCTCGGCACCAGGAGCTGGGTCGGCGCCTTCGAGGTCGGCACCGGCAAGCTGGCATGGCGGACCTTCACCATCCCGGCGCCCGGCGAGCCCGGCTCGGAGACGTGGAAAGACAACCACAATGCGTGGCGCGTCGGCGGCGGCGGCGTCTGGCAGACCGCGTCCTACGACCCGGCGACCAATCTCCTCTATCTCGGCACCGGCGACGCCTATCCGAGCTTCGATCCGCAGTTCCGCCCGGGCGACAATCTCTATACCGCCAGCACCATCGCGCTCGATGCCGACACCGGCAAGATCCGCTGGTACTTCCAGGAGACGCCGAACGAGCATTGGGACTTCGATACGCCGAGCCCCAAGATGCTCTATGACGTCACCGTCAATGGCGAGCCGCGCAAGGTCGTCGCCAACTTCTCGCGCAACGGCTTCTACTACACCCTCGACCGCACCAACGGTCAGTTCTTGCGGGCCGACCCGTACCAGGAAAAGATCACCTGGACCAAGGGCATCGACCCCAAGACCGGCAAGCCGCTGGATTACGATCCGACCAAGGACGTCCAGGTCTATGCCGGAGTCGGCGTGATGCGCGAAAAGCCCGGACAGGAATCCTGCCCGTGGTGGAACGGCTCGCCGACCTTCTTCCCGCCGACCCTGGACGCCAAGCGCATGATCGCCTATGTGGCCGGCGCCGAAGGCTGCATCTCCAGCACCGCCAGCAAGACGCCCATGGACGAGAAGAAGGACTATATCGGCCTTCCGCCCTGCTGCACCGAGCAGGGACGCGTCACCGCCCACGGCGCCTTGTGGGCGATGGATCTCAAGACCGGCAAGATCGTCGGCCATGCGACGTTCCAGCCGCCGACCGAATCCGGCATGCTCAGCACCGATGGCGGCATCCTCTTCACCGGGCACATGACCGGCAAGCTCGCCGCCTACGACGCCACCACGCTCCAGGAGCTGTGGAGCTTCAACCTCGGCATGCCGATCACGGCGCCGCCGATGACCTACAGCGTCGATGGGAAGCAATATGTCGCAGTCGTCGCCGGCGGCGCGGTCGGGGTGAGGCAGGGCGGGCTGCTGCAACCGTCCGCGATCGTGGCCGTGTTCGGCCTGTGATGGCGGTCGCCCATTGAACCGCAAAGGGGGAGCTGTGCTCCCCCTTTTTTCGGCTTTCATCTCGGGAGGTGCGACGATGCGAATTCCGGTGCTTGCTATCGGCACTGCCTTCGCGATGGCGCTTGCGGCCGGCTCCGCCGAGGCGCAGGCGCCGGCTCCGAAGATCTGGGACATCAAGCTCGGGATCCCGATCAGCGCATTGCCGCTGAACGACTTCGTCGACACCGCCTGCGGGACCAATGGCGGTCCGCCGGCACTGGTCCTCAAGAGCTTCTACGACTTCGCGCAATGCAAGGTCGAACCGCGGACCGGGCTGCACGAGGTGTGGTTTCGCTATGACGACGAGATGGAATATGTGGCGCGGGCGCGCCGCTCCGATATCATGGTGCGGCAGTATCAGGCCAATGCGCTCGCGGGCCAGCCGATCGTCACCTCGCTGTTGATCGACGATGCCGGCATCGTGCAGGGCTACCGCGTCGTCAATGACCCGCGCGCCGATGCGAGGAGCCGCATCGGTGCCTTCGGTCTGGCCGATATCTTCAAGGGCATGTCCGCGACGCCGCTGGAATGCGTGGACCTGCCGCCGGCGGAAGGCGAACGTCCGATCGAGGACCTGCTGGTCAAGGAAAGCTGCGAAAGCAGATCGGACGGCTTTATGACCCGGGTGGAGGCCCGCCGCTACTACAAGCCGGGCCAGTTCGCGGTCGACCCCAACGACAGCCGCCTCAACGAGAACGAGTTCGAAAGCTCCGCGCGTATCGAGGTCTATCGGCCCGGCCGCGCCGCGCAGGACCGGTAGCGAACGACATCGAGCGACATCGAACGAATGAGGGATCTTTGCATGCGATTGAATACGTCGGAGCCGCAACGCGAGACGTTGCGGGCGAGGCTCGGTGCGGCGCTCGTCGTGGCGGCGGTGCTGGCATGTCCGGTCGCGGGCCGTGCCCAGGACGAGAGCAAGGTGAAAGCGGGCCTGTCGGTCTGGCGGTCGTCGGGCTGCTCCGAATGTCACGGCGCCTTCGCCAACGGCGAAAAAGAACGCGACGAGGCCCCGACCGGCGCCAACCTTCGGCAAACCCGGCTCGACGATGCGACCATCGCGGAGACGATCCGATGCGGGCGGCCCGGTGCCGGCATGCCCAGCTTCGGCGTCGACGCCTACAAGGAGCGCGGCTGCTACGGCCAGCCGGCCGGCCCGCCGCCCGAAGATCTCTACCCCTCGGGCCGCACCCTGAACGCCCAGGAGATCGGCGACGTCGTCACCTATCTCCGCGCCCGCATCGTCGGCAAGCGGGCAGTGACGCCGGAAGAATGCGTCTATTACTACGGCGACCAGGCCAGCGCATTCTGCGATGAGGCGAAGTAAGAGGGCAGCCCGTCGCGTCGGAAGATATTCGTCGCATCGCCGCGCCCGGCCGGCTTTTTCGCACCCTCTCCCGCTTGCGGGGGAGGGTTGGGGAGGGGGCTCTCGTAGCGAGTCTGTAACGTGGAATTGCCCCCCGCACGTGGGTGTTTGGGCCGGAGACGGCAGGGAAGGAGACCAAGCCTCGATCGTCGGCGGTCGAGTCCTACGGATGGATGGTGTTGTCGGGCATCATCGCGCCGGTGAAGATCGTGCCGGTCTGGTTGGTGTTGCCGAGGTTGGCGGAACGCAGGATCGAGTGGCTCAGATTGGTGCCGCTGAGATCGGCTCCGCCGAGGTCGGCGAGATAGAACACCGACTCCCGCAGCGCCGCGCCGCTGAGATTGGCGTCGCGCAGGTTGGCCTGCGTGAATTCGGTGCTGTCGGCCGCCGCGCCATGCAAGTTGACGCGCAGCAACCGACCCTGGTGCAGGTTCGCGCCGTTGAGCGTCGCATTGGCGAAGCTCGCTTCGTTGAGGAACGCGGCTTCGAGATCGGCTTCCGTGAGGATCGCGCGATCGAGCCGTCCCCCGAGCAGGCGGATGCTGCCCATCAGCGCTTCCGTCAGGTTGGCGCGGGAGAAGTCGGCGCGGCTGGCGTCGGCTTCGAACAGCATCGCCTTGGAAAGCTTGGCATCGCTGAGGTTGGCCTGGATGAGATCGGTCTTGTTGAGGTTGGCCTCGGTGAGGTCGGCGCCGGAGAGGTTGGCTCCGCGCAGCACGGCGCGATGGAAGCTGGCGCCGCGCAGGTTTGCGCCGGCGAGGTTGGCGCCGGTGAGGTTCCGCCGCTTGAGGTTCGCGCCCGGCAGGTTGCATCCCGGGCAGTCCTTGCTGTCGCCGGCCAGGAATGCCGCCACGTCGGCCTGTGCCGCCGCTCCCCGCCGTGCCGCTTCGCCATTGACCGCGATGATCGCGATCGCGGCGGCCAGGATGCTGCGCCAGTGTCGTGCGGCGATCCGTTTCGCTGAGGACGTTTTCATGAGTGTTCACACCATCCGCTGGTTCGGCCATGGGCACGGCCGGACACTGATGTTAGTCGAGAGTTGCGTCCGGTGCCAGTTGGACCAGCCCACGCCGGCGCGGCCGGCGTGATCCGCGTTGATCGCCCATTTCGCCGCCAGAAAACGGCGAGCGGCCAATGCCTCACGGCAGCCCGAACACCGCGACGACCGCCGACGGCTGGTACAGCACCGCGCCGCGCTGATTGACCTCGCCGCCGGCGACGACCGCGACATATTGCTTGCCGCCGACGCTGTAGCTCATCGGCGGCGCGGTGATCGGTGTGCCCAGGCTGAAGCTCCAGGCCTCCTGCAGCGTGTCGGCGTCATAGGCGACGAGGCGCCCCGTCGAGTGCCCGGTGAACACGAGGTCGCCGTCGGTGCCGAGCATGCCGGACTCGTTCGGGATTGCATACCGGGCCTTGCCGACGATCTGGCCGGTGCGCACGTCGAGTGCCCACAGCGCGCCGTGGGCGGTGCCGCGCCCCTGCTCCTGGCAGCACATGCGCAGGCCCACCCAATCCTTCTGCTCGTCCATGGGCGTCTTGACGATAGTGCCGCCGGAACAGCCTTCGGCGCCGGAGACATAGGCGATCATGCGCCTGGCGTCGAAGGTCGGCGGAAAGAACGTGGGCGAGCCGCTGTACCACGGGCAGGCTTCCTGCCCGGGCTTATCGCGCCGCTGGCCGATGCCGGCGTAACGCTGCACGTCGAGGCGCGGATCGTAGTCGGCCGGCTTGCCGGTCTTGGGATCGATGCCCTTGGTCCAGGTGACTTTTTCCTGGTATTGGTCGGCGCGCAGGAACTGGCCGCTGTTGCGATCGAGCGTGTAGAAAAAGCCGTTGCGCGAGAAGTTCGCGACCACCTTGCGCGGTTCGCCGTTCAGGTTGACCTCGTAGAGCATTTTCGGGCTCGGCGTGTCGAAGTCCCAGTGCTCGTTCGGCGTCTCCTGGAAGTACCACACCATCTTGCCGGTGTCGGCATCGAGCGCGATCGTGCTCGCGGTGTAGAGATTGTCGCCCGGGCGGTACTCCGGATCGAAGGTCGGGAAGGCGTCGCCGGTGCCGTAATAGAGCAGATTGGTCGCGGGGTCGTAGGACGCCGTCTGCCACACGCTGGCGCCGCCGATCCGATAGGCATTGTGGTTGTCCTTCCAGGTTTCCGATCCCGGCTCGCCCGGGGCAGGGATGGTGAAGGTGCGCCACACCAGCTTGCCGGTGTCGGCCTCGAAGGCGCCGACCCAGCTGCGGGTGCCCTGGGAGCCGCCGGTGCTCTCGCCCTGGACCACGAGCTCGCGGCCGCCGGCGGT
>DASYNT010000254.1:0-7468 GCA_036008405.1 Xanthobacteraceae bacterium | reverse complement strand
CGGGCGCATTTCTTGAAAGCGGCGCCGGGATCGAGCCGCAGCAGCCGCATCGCGTACAGCAGCCGCCGGTGGACCGGCTTGAGGCCGTCGCGCGCATCGGGCAATGCGCGATGCATGATGGTGGAGAGCGCATAGGCGAGGTAGCGCTCTTCCAGCGCCTCGCGCAGGCCGATCTCCTGCACATCTGACGGGTCGGGAATCACTTTTTGACTCATGGCGACTCGATACCCAATGCGCCCGGTGCAAACAACATCAGATCGAGTGTATCTTCTTTTACCACCCGGCCAATCTTTCTATCGATGAACGCCGGCTGAACGACCCAGCCATCAAACCTTCGAAAAAAGCATGGTAGGATGAGAAATTGGGGCGGGAAACAGCACGGTCGTCCAAAACGACCCGATAATCGAGGAGGAGTTCATGCGCAAATTTGCTCTGCTGGCCGCGTTGGCCGGCGCCATCTTCGCGACTGCCGTCGCCTTGCCCAATCGGGCCGACGCCATGACGTTCAGCAACCCCGCCGGCGTCCTGAGCGCCGCGGCGACCATCGATGTCGCCCAGCCCGAGCAGGTGCGCTGGTGCGGCTGGCGCGGATGCTGGGGCCGCTACTGGGGCCCCCGTCCCTATTATTACGGCTATTATCGCCCGTGGCCGTATTACGGCTATTACAGCTACTATGCTCCGTATCCCTATTGGGGCTGGGGCTTTCGGCGCTGGTGGTGGTAACTTATTAAGCCGCCGCGAGCGGCGGTAACGAGAAGCGCGATCCGCACAAGTTCGAGTGCGTCCCGCCTTCACTTTAAATTTGCAGAAGTCCCGGCGGTGGACGAGCTAAAGCTGCCCACCGCCGGCGTTGTCGCGTTCCGCCACATCGCTTGCGACACACGGCTTGGAACGGCCTTGTGCTGCCTCCGCGGTCCTGCGATTCTGCGTACGGTCCCATCGGGCGGCGCCAGTGCTCGCCCCAGCGATTCGCGATGACGACGGAGGACTCGATGCGCAAATATGGTTTGCCGGCGGCCGTAGCCGGCGCGATGTTGGCGATTGCCGCCGGATGGCCCGACCGGGCCGATGCCATGACTTTCAGCGGCCCGGCCGGCATGAGATCCGCCGCGGCGACGGCCGATGTGGCGCAACCGCTGCAGGTGCGCTGGTGCAACCGACACGGCTGCTGGCGCGACGTCCCTTATTGGCCGGGTCCGCCGTACGGCCTTTATCAAAGCTATCCCTATGTCGGCTATAATTTGGTGCCCGGCGGATATTATTATCACCCGCTGGTTTGGCCGCATGCCTGGGGCTACCGGCCCTGGTAAGGCATCGGGCTACCGCCGACCGCGACCGGCAGCCCACGGTCGTGTTTCCTCCGACCGCGACCGTGCACCCGACCGGTCAGGTCGTCCAGAACGTGCGCGGGGCTGGGTTCTCGGCCGCCCGCGTTACCGCCGCGATGAAATACTGGCGCGCCTCCGGCAGCGGTTCGCCGCGCGGCTCGAACACATAGCGGGCGAGAAAGAATCCAGTCAGCGCAAATCCGGCATCGAGGGCCGCAGCCGACGGCTCGCCCGGCGCGGCCTCGCCGAGAAAAGCCGGAAGCGCGAGCAGCCGCTCGCGCCAGGGTTCGCCGGCGCTACGCGAGACCGCGCGTCCCGACTTCGGCGAGACATAGACGAGATCGGCGGCGCTGCCGGTAACGGCACAGGACTCGAGATCGAGACCGAACCCGAGTTCGGCGAGCAAATGCAGCTCGAACCGGGCCACCAGCGCCGCCGCCGACGCCGGCTTGCCGAGCCGGGCGATGGTGTGGTCGAGCAGGTCGAACACCGGCGCATGGGGATCGCGCTCCGGCAGCAGCCGGCACAGTGCGGCGAGATGGTTGAGGCCGTACAGAGCGTGCGCCGCCGACAGGAACGCGGCGGCACGCAGGTCGATCGCTTCGACGACGTAGTAGCCGAGGTGCTCGTCGAGCCGGGCACGCCAGGTTGCGCTCACCCGGTTGCCGGCCTGCAACACCGGCTTGAGCCGCGAGCCGGCACCGCCGCGGACGAGACCGAGATGGCGCCCGTGCCCGCGCGTCATCAGTTCGACCACGGCGTTGGCCTCGCCATGGCGCCGCGCGCCCAGCACGATTCCGATATCGGTCCATTCCACGGCGCTCTTCCAAATATCCTTGCTTCTCCCTCACTCCGTTCGCGGGGAGAAGATGTGGCAACCACGACTCGATAATTATCACGACCGCCGCGGCCGCAAATCAGTCCTTGGGAAACTCGAGGCCCATTTCGCGGTAGCGCTCGGGATCCTCGCTCCAGCCTTCGCGCACCTTGACGAACAGGAAGAGATGCACCGGCTTCTCCAGGATTTCGGCGATGTCCTTGCGCGCCTGGGCGCCGATCGACTTGATCGCCTGGCCGCCCTTGCCGAGCACGATCTTGCGCTGGCTTTCGCGTTCCACATAGATCGTCTGATCGATCCGCACCGAGCCGTCCTTGCGTTCCTGCCACGCTTCGGTTTCGACCGTCGAATGGTACGGCAATTCCTGGTGCAGCCGCAGATAGATCTTTTCCCGGGTAATTTCGGCCGCCAGCGCGCGCAGCGGCGCATCGGTAATCTGGTCTTCCGGATAGTGCCACGGGCCTTCCGGCACATGGGTGGCGAGCCAGGTCCTGACCTCGCCGACGCCGTCGCCGCCGAGCGCCGAGATCAGGAAGGTCGCGGCGTACCTCGCCCCTTCGTTGGCGGCTGCGACGAGGGCGAGCAGGCTCGGCTTGGCGACCAGGTCGACCTTGTTGACGATGAGGATTTTCGGCGCCGCGACATCGGCCAGCCTGGCGGCGATCGTGGCCGTCTCGTCGTCGAGGCCGCGCTTGGCGTCGACCATCAGGGCGACGACGTCGGCGTCATGGGCGCCGCTCCAGGCGGTCGCCACCATGGCGCGGTCGAGACGGCGACGGGGCGAGAAAATACCGGGCGTATCCACGAAAATCAGCTGGGCATCACCCTCGATGGCGATGCCCCGCATGATCGCGCGGGTCGTCTGCACCTTCGGGCTGACGATCGTGACCTTGGCGCCGACCAAGGCGTTGACCAGGGTCGATTTGCCTACGTTCGGCGCTCCGATAATGGCGACGAAGCCGCAGCGGCGGCCGGCGGCGGACAGGTCGGACGGAGCCAAGTCTGACGGGGCGAAAACCGGCGCGCTCATGTGGAGGCTTCCACCCCCTCGCGGGACAGCAGCGCCGCCGCGGCGGCCTGCTCGGCCGCCCGCTTGGAACGGCCGAGCCCCTCCGCCGGCGTCAGTTCCGGCAGCAGCACGGCGACGCGGAATTCCGGATCGTGGTGCGGGCCGGTGCGGGCGATCTCCCGGTAGGACGGCGTCGGCAGGCCGCGCGCCTGCGCCCATTCCTGGAGCGCGGTCTTGGGATCGCGCACCGGGCTTGCCGGAGTGCGCAGGCGCTCGCCCCATAATTGTTCCACCACGGCCACCGCGGACTGGTAGCCGCCGTCGAGAAAGACCGCCCCGATCAGCGCTTCGCAGACATCGGCCAGGATCGCGATGCGCTCTCTCCCGCCCGCATTGGCTTCGGAGGCGCCGAGCTTGATGGCGGCGCCCAGGTCGATGCTGCGGGCAACATCCGCGCAGGTTTCCTTGCGCACGAGATCGGCGAGCCGGCGCGACAATTCGCCCTCGTCGGCATTGGGAAAGCCGCGGAACAGCAGGTCGGACACCACCAGGCCGAGCACATGGTCGCCGAGAAACTCCAGGCGCTGGTAGCTGTCGACCCGGTTCTTGCCGCTGAGCGCCGAAATATGGGTCAGGGCGCCGTCCAGCAACGCCTTGTCGGCGAAGGCATAGCCGGTCTTTTGTTCGAGTTCGCGCCTGCCGGTTGCCGACTTTCGGCTCATCGCACGATCGTGAACAGCCGGTTCCACCGCACCGACCAGGGCCAGCTCCAGATGTGCCAGGCCGCCTCTCCGTCGCCGATCGAGAAGAAGATGAGCTGGGCGCGGCCGACGAGATTTTCAAATGGGACATAACCGACCTGGCTGAGCACCCGGCTGTCGGTGGAGTTGTCGCGGTTGTCGCCCATCATGAAGAAGTGGCCGGCCGGCACGTTGTAGACCTGGGTGTTGTCGAGGAAGCCGTTGTCCTGGAGGTCGAGCGTCTCGTAGCTCACCCCGTTGGGCAGCGTCTCGCGCCACCGCTTGACGCGCTGGTTCTCATCGTCGATGAAATCGGAGATGCGCTCGCGCTTGACCGGGGTGCCGTTGATGTGGAGCAGGCCGTCGATCATCTGGATGCGGTCGCCGGGCAACCCGATGACCCGCTTGATGTAATCGGTGGAATCGTCTTTCGGCAGACGAAACACGACGACATCGCCGCGCGCCGGCTCGTGGCCGAAAATGCGGCCTGAAAACAGCGGCGGCGACAGCGGCAACGAATAGTGGCTGTAGCCATAGCTGTATTTGGAGACGAACAGGTAATCCCCGATCAGCAGCGTATCCATCATCGATCCCGACGGGATGTTGAAGGGCTGGAACAGGAAGGTGCGGATGACAAGGGCAATGATGAGGGCATGCACGATGACCCGGACAGTCTCGACTATGCCACCTTCTTTGCCCTTTTCTTCACTGGATACGCTCATCGGCCTCTCGTTTCTCGTTTATCGCGCCCGGAATCGATACGTCCCGGTTCCGACGGCGCGCGGCCTGGCGAGGCCCGCACAAGGAAACCCGACGCTATTTCAGCGAAAAACCCTTGGATAACCGCACCTTAGGAGCACCCGCAGGCAGGTGGCCGAGGTCTGCAAAAAGCCGGGAATCCGATCACTTTGTATCCGCTTGCGCGGCGTCGCGCAATCAACTCTCCCGATTGCTTCGGGTTCAGTCACGCCGCGGCCGGCACTGCCGAAATGACGACAAAAGCCTGGGCCATCGGCCATTCGTCGGTGATGGCGAGATCGATCCGGGCGGAATGCCCCGCCGGGGTGATGGCGGCGAGCCGGCGAGCCGCCCCGCCGGTCAGCGCCATCGTCGGCCGCCCCGATGAAAGA
Source organism: Xanthobacteraceae bacterium (assembly GCA_036008405.1). GTDB lineage: Bacteria > Pseudomonadota > Alphaproteobacteria > Rhizobiales > Xanthobacteraceae > JAJPKK01. Next base: position 2,423 of record DASYNT010000254.1, on the reverse strand, counting down.
TTGACCACACCGAGATCGCGGAAGAACACGCCGGCCCGAAACCCCGTTCCCAGCGCCTTGGCGCAGGCCTCCTTGGCGGCAAAGCGTTTGGCATAGGTCTCGACCCGGTTGTTGCGCCGCTCCGCCAACGCGCATTCGGTCTTGGTGAAGACGCGCTGTAGGAAGCGATCGCCGTGCCGCTCGATGGTGCTCTCGATGCGGCGGATGTCCACCAGATCTGTGCCGATGCCGATGATCACGCAAGCCGTTCCAGCTCGGCCCGGCCGCGGTCCATTACCGCACGCATCCGCTTCACGGCCGCCTCGATGCCGCCCATGATCGCTTCGCCGATCAGGAAGTGCCCGATGTTGAGCTCGACGATCTCCGCCACGCCGGCGATCGCCTCCGCGGTCGGATAGTCGAGGCCGTGGCCGGCATGAACTTCGAGCCCGCAGCGATGGGCGAGCGCCGCGCCCTGGCGAATCCGGGCGAATTCCGTGGCCGCCCGTTCGCCCTCCCCGTCCAGCACCGCCTCGCACCAGGCACCGGTGTGAATCTCGATCACGGGAACGCCGAGCGCGGCGGCCGCTTCGATCTGTCGCGCTTCGGCCGCAATGAACAGCGACACCCGGATCCCTGCAGCGCCCAATTGCCCGACCAGCGGGCGCAGCGCGATCTCCTGCCCGGCGGCGTCGAGCCCGCCCTCGGTGGTACGCTCCTCGCGACGCTCCGGAACGATGCAGGCGGCATGGGGCCGCACCCGAAGCGCAATCTCGACCATTTCCGCGGTCGCCGCCATTTCGAGATTGAGGGGCTTGGCGATGCGTGCCTTGAGTCCCGCAATATCGGCGTCGTTGATGTGGCGGCGGTCCTCGCGCAGATGGGCGGTGATGCCGTCGGCGCCGGCGGCGACGGCCAATTCGGCCGCCCGCAACGGATCGGGATGGCGGCCGCCACGGGCATTCCGTACGGTGGCGACGTGATCGATGTTGACGCCGAGGCGCAGATGCGGAGGCGAGCTCATGGCGACGCACTCATGGCGGCAAGCTCATAACGTCAGCCGTTGACCCGTTCGGCCCTGGCCACCATGGGCTTGGCGCGCAACTGGGCGATGATGGCGGTGAGATGCTTGAGGTCATAGACCTCGAGATCGATGGTGATCGAGGTGAAATCTGGCGCCCGCCGGCTCATTCTGATGTTGTCGATGTTGCCGTCATGCTCGGCGATCACCCGGGCGATCTGCGCCAACGAGCCCGGCTCGTTCACGGACTGCACCGCGATGCGGGCGGGAAACCGTTGCGGAGTACCGCCGTCGACGTCCCAGCGCACGTCGAGCCAGCGCTCCGGATTGTCCTCGAAGTCCTTCAGGGCCGACGATTGGATCGGATAGATCGTGATCCCCTCGCCCGGAGTCATGATGCCGACGATGCGGTCGCCCGGCACGGCGCCGCCGTCGGGGGCGAAGCGCACCGGCAGATCGCTGTTGATGCCGCGGATCGGGATCGCTGCGCCCTTGTCCTCGCCGCCGGGAACCTTGAACTTCACCGGCTTGCCAGCCCCGAGCCCGAACCAGCCGGGCTCGGGCTTGCTCGTGGCGATCGCGGCGGCGCGCTCTTCCTTGTAGTCGGGATACATGGCGCGCACCACGTCGGTCACCTTCATCTCGCCGCGGCCGACCGCTGCGAAAACATCGTCGACGGTGTGGCGGGCGAGGCGCGGCAGGGCGCCGATCAGCCGCTCATCGGAGTAGTCCCGCTTGGCGCGCTGGCACAGGCGCTCGACGATGCGCCGGCCGAGCTCGGCATACTGGAAGCGGACCGCCTGCCTGGTGGCGCGGCGAATCGCGGCACGCGCCTTGCCGGTGACGACCAGGGACTCCCAGGCCGCCGGCGGCGCGAGCTGCGCCGGGGAGGTCAGCACCTCGACCTCGTCGCCGTTCTGCAGCTCCGATACCAGCGGTGCGACCTTGCCGTTGATCTTGCACCCCACCGCGTGGTTGCCGACATCGGTGTGCACCGCATAGGCGAAGTCGATGGTGTTCGCCTTGCGCGGCAGCGCGATCAGCTTGCCCTTGGGGGTGAAGCAGAACACCTGATCCTGGAACAGTTCGAGCTTGGTGTGCTCGAGAAACTCCTCCGGGTTGGAGCCTTCGGCCAGCAGTTCGATGGTCCGCCGCAACCACGCATAGGCGTTGGATTCCCGCGACAGCAACTCGGTCGGCGAGCCCTCGATGTCCTTATAGAGCACATGGGCGGCGATGCCGTATTCGGCGATCTCGTCCATTTCCTCGGTGCGGATCTGCAGCTCGACGCGCTGCTTGCCGGGGCCGATCACGGTGGTGTGGATCGAGCGGTAATCGTTCTGCTTGGGCGTCGAGACGTAGTCCTTGAAGCGCCCCGGCACCACCGGCCAGGTCGTGTGGACGACGCCGAGCGCGGAATAGC
>DASYNT010000253.1:0-1857 GCA_036008405.1 Xanthobacteraceae bacterium | reverse complement strand
ATATCGGCTGTTCGACCCTGCCGGCGTGGCAGGTGGTCGAGGCGCAATGGACCTCGCGCCATCATGGGCTGCACCACTTCGTCTCGTGCCAGGAGGAGTACAGCCTGTTGGCGCGCGGTCTCGACGACGAGATGGTGCCGGCCATTGAAGCCTATGGGTTGGGATTGATCCCGTTCCGCCCGCTCGCCGATGGCCTGCTGACCGGGAAATACCGGCGCCACACGCCGTTGCCGGCCGGGACCCGCCTCGGCGCGAACCCGCGCGCCGCCGGGCGCTATATGAACGAAGCGGTCTGGACGGTCGTCGAACGGCTCGAAGGCTTCGCCGCCGAGCATGGGCACAGCCTGCTCGAACTCGCCTTTGGCTGGCTCTTGTCGCGAAGGCCGGTGGCGAGCGTGATCGCCGGCGCCACGACACCCGAGCAGGTCGCGGCGAATGTGCAGGCCGCCGCGAGCTGGCGGCTGACGGCGGACGAGATGCGCGAAGTCGACCGGCTGACGCGATAATTCACAACCCAGAGGAGGATCATCGACATGGAAGTTCGACTGGACGGAAAAAGCGCCATCGTCACCGGCGGCAGCAAGGGGCTGGGGCTGGCGATAGCCAAGGAATTCGCCGCCTCGGGTGCCGATGTCGCGATCCTCGCGCGCGACCCGGCGACCTTGGCCGACGCCAAGGGCCAGATCCAGCGGGGGGCCAAGGGCAAGGTCGCGGCGATCAGCTGCGACGTGTCGAAAATGGCGCCGATCAAGGCGGCCTACGATCAGGCGATGTCCGAGTTCGGCAAGGTCGACATTTTTGTCAACAACGCCGGCCAGTCGACCCGCGGCCCATCCGAGCAATTGACCGACGAGCAGTGGCAGGCCGACCTCGACCTCAAATTGTTTGCCCAAATCCGGTTTTGCCGCTTGCTGTTCCCGCAGATGAAGCAGCGCAAATGGGGCCGCATCATCAGCGTCCTCAATATCGGCGCGAAGGCGCCGGGGCCCGACAGCGCGCCGACCTCGGTCAGCCGTGCGGCGCAGATGGCGTTTACCAAGGCATTGTCGATGGAGGGCGCGCCGCACAACGTGCTGGTCAATTCGCTGCATGTCGGGGTCATCGTCAGCGACCAGATCGTCCGCCGCCATCAGCGCGAGGGGGCCAATATTTCGCTCGAAGAGATGATCGCCCAGGCGGGGCGCGGCGTGCCGATGGGCCGCATGGGCCGCGCCGAGGAGTTCGCCAACGTCGCGACCTTTCTCGCCTCCGACGCCGCCTCCTATGTGACCGGTTGCGCGATCAACGTCGATGGCGGCCGCTCGCCGGTGGTGTGACGGCGCAACCACACCCATTTATCGCCCTCTCCCGCAGTGCGGGGGAGGGTCGACGCGACGGGCATCGCGCTCTCCGCCACGATCAATGTGGGCATCGTGGCGCCGGCTTTAATGCGGTAGTAGAGCAGTTAGTTTCCATATTCGGATTCAAGGAGGAAAGGAGGTGGCGATGTTGGATATAAACAATGTTCTAGCCCCCTTCGAAAGGTGGTGTTTAGCGACCCCGTGACCGAAAGGCCGCGACGGGCGAGCGCGGGCAGCGGCTCGATCCCCGCCGCAGCACAGGCCGCCGCATTGGCCGCGCTGAAATGGCCATTGTCTGCGAGCATCGTCTGCGGCTGGCCCAGATCCGCCGGCACCGTCGCCGGCCTGCCCAGCATCGGCTCGGCTTGCTGCTCGCCCTTGCTGCTCGTTGTTGGCGGCTTGCACGACATCGGTGGCGGCCACCAACAGGCGGTCCGCCGTCACCACGGCTGGCGCGTTGCAGCATTGCGCGAAGCCACCGCCCGCCACCGGCATGATGCGGGAGTCCGCGTCGGTC
>DASYNT010000252.1:0-6513 GCA_036008405.1 Xanthobacteraceae bacterium | reverse complement strand
CGTCCTCTGTCCTCCGTCTTCGGCTACCTCACCACCCCGGAGATGCAGCAAGGACGGTGGCGGGGGGGCGTCAGGCGGTTCTTGAGAAAGCAGCGCGGTCCGGATTCGGCGTAACCGGGCCGCCGATAGGTCCAGGCGCGGCACTGGCTGTCGCCCTCGCAGGCGAGCCGGCAGGCCTCGCCATTGGACTCGGCGGGAACCTCGAGGCTGCGGTAATCGCCGCCCGGGCGGTCGGTCGAGAACTCGCGGGCCTTGCTGCGCGGCTCGATCACCCCGGCGCCGCGCACCCCGGAGGCGCTGTCGGCCGCCTCGGCGCGCGGCGGCACCTGGCTCTTGAGCCAGCACGTCGCCGGATGTTCGGAAGTCGGAAACGCAAAGCTCCAGGCGCGGCAGCGTGCCTCGCGGTCGCACCTCGCGGCGCAGGCGGCGGGATCGCCGGAGCGCACCGGGAAGCTCGCATAGTCGCTGCCGCGCCGATCGAAGCCCACCTGGGCCGACACCGGCGGCGCGAAACGGAACAGGGCGGCAATCACGATCGTCAGCGCAATGAGGGCCCGCATCATCCAATGGTCATCCCCGGCCGGGCGCCCCCTCCGGGCCGATTCAGCGGTTGATCATAGTCGGATTTGCCGGATGTCATAGGGTGCTGCCGGCCCGGCGACATGTTGATCACAGTCCGGCGGAAGAGATCGACGCACCTCCGACGGCATCGCGATCACGACCGCACTGTGCCTCCAACCCGTGAGCGCCGGGACAAGCCCGGCCACGACGATTTCGTGTCAGTGAAACGTGCCCAAATCGCAGGAAAGATGGATTACGCTCCGACATCCCTCCCGCAGCGTTGCCTCCCGCGCCCCCTCAGAAATCCGGCTTCTCCGCCACCGGCAGCGGGAACAGGTTCTGGTGGAAGAAGTCCTCGTTGTTCTCCGCGCACACCGTCTCCAGCAGCTCGTTCTTCACCTTGCGCCAGCGCTGAAAGAGGTGCAGCGGCTCGTTCAGCGCATCGGGGTCGTCGACCACGACGGATGCTTCCAGGAGCTTGCCGTCGGCGGACAGCTTGAGGCGCTCGACCACGTGCTCCTTCTCGGTATGCGGCGTGCGGAAATTGTCGATATAGCTGTTCTTAGTGGAGAGGCCGATGGTGTCGACCACCAGCGTGTCGCCGTTTTCGTAATGGCCGATCGATTCGCCGAACCAGGACGGCGTGACGTGCTCGGAATGCCTGTCGGTGAGATAGATGCGGCGGACCATGTGGTCGCGCTGCCAGACGATCCACACCTGCTTCGGCGTCTGGATGAAATAGAGCGGCTCCGCCGGATAGAGCAATTGGCCGGGGACGCCGCCGGGCCAGCAGCGCGCCTGGGCGGCGAACGGGACTGCCCGCTTGCCGCTGAGCGCCTCTTCGTTGGAGGCGAGCATCTGCGCGGCGGCCCAGGGCTTGAGCACGGGATCCCGATAATTGCCGATTCGCAGCGTCACCTGCCCGGGGCCGGCGACATTGCTGTGAAAGGGATGATCGGGATCGGGCGCGATCGGGCCGTGCCCGGCGCGCACCGGAGGGTCGCTCCAGTCGGCGCCCAGCGCGAGCCAGGCGAAGTTGATTGACGCCAGATCGGGAATTGCGGCCTTCGCCGGGGCAGGGGCTTGGGCGGGGGATTGGGCCGGCACTTGGGCGCGCGCAGGAGCATGCATCGCCCCGACGGCGATGCCGACACAAAGCGCGGCCGCCAGGGTACCTCTGGAACAGGATTTCAACATCGGGCAGTTCCTTTTCAGAGCGATGACATGATCGCAACGCATGTGATCGCGACGTACATGATCCCAACGCACGCAGCAGGCCCGCCGTCGTTACGGTCGGCGCACGCCCGCCACCGAAGACAGGTCGCGATGCGGCTCGCCGCACACATAATCCTCGATCCGCAAGTCGTTGCGCAGCGTGTAGACGAAGCGCGTCTGCCAGTCCCTAGAATAGTATTCGGGATCGTGAATGGTGATGACGTCCTCGAGCTGGGTCGGGCCGATCTTGCGGATGCGCTCGGTGGTGCTCATCTCGTCGGTGTGCGGCGCGCCGGTGGCGTCGAGGAAGGTCTTTTCGTTGAAGCCGGCCGAGTCCACCACCAGCGTATCGCCCTCGAAATGCCCGACCGAATGGCCGTTATAGGCGGGGAAAGCGATCAGGTCTTCCTTGACCAGCGTCTTGTTCATCGCAATCGTGCGGACCTGATGGCTGAGCTCGTACATGATGGTGATCTGCCCGGGCGGGCCATAGACGATCTCGAACGGATAGGGGTTGGCGAGCACCCGCGGCAACCCGTCGGGGACGCAGAGCTTGCGGGCATTGTCGACGATCGAGCCGTCCTTGAGGCCCGCCATGTTCTTCTCATAGGCGGCCTTGCCCGCCGCGGTGAGCGGCAGTTCGCCGCCGCCGACCAGCTGGATCTTGGGGTGGTATTCGGTCGCCCAATAGATCCCGGACATGTCCGGCGTCTGGCCGTAGGCCGCCCCGGACAGGACCGTTGCCGCGAGCAGCGCCGCCAATCCCAGGCCGGCGCCAGAACGCACGCGAGAATCTCTCATCAACTCCTCCCAACTTCGCTGCAGTTGTTCGTCGCCCGCAGCCAATAGCACATTGCATTCTGGAACAAAATCGGCTTCGGCAGGCTCGCGACGGACCGCTACGCATTGTCGCCGCGGAGCGCGGCGATGGTGGCGTCGGTGACCTGCCGCGTCGTCGCGCTGCCGCCGAGATCGGGCGTATGCAGCGACGCATCCGCGGTGACCTTCTCGATGGCGCGCATGAGACGGTCCGCCGCCGGTCGCTCACCGAGGTGCTCCAGCATCAGGGTCGCCGACCAGAACGTGCCGATCGGGTTCGCCACGCCCTTGCCCGTGATGTCGAAGGCCGAACCGTGAATGGGCTCGAACATCGACGGGAACCGCCGCTCCGGATCGAGGTTCGCGGTCGGCGCGATGCCGAGCGAGCCCGCCAGCGCGGCGGCGAGATCGGACAGGATGTCGGCATGGAGGTTGGTGGCGACCACGGTGTCGATCGACTCCGGCCGCAGCGTCATCCGCATGGTCATGGCGTCGACCAGCATCTTGTCCCAGGCGACGTCGGGAAACTCGTCTGCGACCTCGGCGGCGATCTCGTCCCACATCACCATGGCGTGGCGCTGCGCGTTCGACTTGGTCACCACCGTGAGGAGCTTGCGCGGCCGCGACTGCGCGAGCTTGAAGGCGAAGCGCATGATCCGCGTCACCCCGGCGCGGGTCATCATCGACACGTCGGTCGCCACTTCTTCCGGGTGGCCCTGGTGGACGCGGCCGCCGACCCCGGCATATTCGCCTTCGGAGTTCTCGCGCACGATCACCCAGTCGAGCTCGGGGCCCGACACGTGGCGCAGCGGGCTCACGATGCCGGGCAGGATGCGGGTCGGGCGCACATTGGCGTATTGATCGAACGGCTGGCAGATGGCGAGGCGCAGCCCCCACAGCGTGACGTGGTCGGGGACGTCGGGGGCGCCGACCGCGCCGAAATAGATCGCGTCGTGATGCCTGATGCGGTCGCGCCCGTCCGCCGGCATCATCACGCCGTGCCGCTTGTAATAGTCCGAGCCCCAGTCGAAATGATCGAAGCGAAAGGCGAAGCGCCCCTCGCGCGCCGCCAGCACGTCGAGCACTTCGATCCCAGCAGTGATGACTTCCTTGCCGATGCCGTCGCCGGGAATGGCCGCGATCTTGTAGGTCTTCATGGGTTCGTCCACCATTCCAGCGCCATTCCGGGGCGCGCGTTTGCGCGAACCCGGAGCCCGAGGCACCGCCGCCCGGATTCCAGTTCGCGCAAGCGCCCCCGGAATGGCCGCCCTCATCAATACGCATATTCCTTGAACACCGGGTCGACCGAGCCGCCCCAGGGGCCGTGGAATTTTTCCAGCAGCTCTTCGGCCGGGGTGCGGCCGTGCTCGACGAAGGTCTCGAGCGGCACCAGGTAGCGCGTCTCGTCGGCGCCGTAGGGATCGAGCCGGCCGCGCCGCTTCAATCCGGCGCGCGCCAGCGCCAGCGTCTCGCTCGCGAGCGACCGCAAATCGCGGCCGCGAATTGCTGCCTTGAAGCCGAGGCGCGGCACCTCGTCGCGCAGGCTCTGGCGCTCCTGCGCCGTCCACGGCTTGACGATCTCATAGGCGGCATCGAGGCTGGCGGCGTCGTAGAACAGGCCGACCCAATAGGCCGACAGCGACGGCAGCACCCGCCACGGCCCGCCGTCGGAGCCGCGCATTTCCAAGTAGCGCTTGAGCCGCACCTCCGGAAAGATCGTCGAGATGTGGTTCGCCCAGTCGGACACGGTGGCGCGCTCGCCCGGCAGTTCCGGGAGCTTGCCCGCCAGGAGGTCGCGGAACGAGCGCCCGGCGACATCGACGTAGCGCTCGCCGCGCTTGACGAAATACATGGGAACGTCGAGGGCGTAGTCGGCGTAGCGCTCATAACCCATGCCCGGCTCGAACGCCCACGGCAGCATGCCGGAGCGGTCGCGGTCGGTGTCGCGCCAGATCTCGGAGCGGAACGACAGGAACCCGTTCGGCCGCCCTTCGGTGAACGGCGAATTGGCGAACAGCGCGGTCGCCACCGGCTGCAAGGCGAGCGAGACCCGCAGCTTCTTGACCATGTCGGCCTCGGACGAGAAGTCGAGATTGGCCTGCACGGTGCAGGTTCGGTACATCATGTCGAGGCCGAGCTTGCCGACCTTGGGCATGTAGGCCGTCATGATGCGGTAACGGCCCTTGGGCATCACCGGGACCTCGGCGCGGGTCCAGGTCGGCGCCATGCCGAGGCCGAGGAAGCCGATGCCGAGCGGCTCGGCGACCTGGCGCAGCTGCGCCAGGTGAGCCATCAGCTCGGAGCAGGTGCGGTGCACGGTCGCCACTGGCGCGCCGGACAATTCGAACTGGCCGCCGGGCTCGAGCGAGATGGCGCCGCCCCCGGTCACGTCGGACAGGCCGATGATGTTTGGCCCCTCCATGATCGGCTCCCAGCCGAGCAGCGACTGCATGCCTTCGAGCAGGGCGCGGATGCCGCGCGGGCCGTCATAGGGCACCGGCTCGTGGCGGGCGAGCGTGAAGGCGAACTTCTCGTGCTCGGTGCCGACCCGAAACTTGTCGGGCGGCTTCTCGCCGGCGGCGAACCACGCGACCAGCTCGTCGCGCGTTTCGATCGGCGTCATATCGACTTGGTCACGAGCCATGCAGTGTCAAATCCCCGGCGGCGGCGCGCGACCTTACACGGGCATTGCAAAAGAGCAATTGGCGCGCAGCCCGGCCCGGCTGCGGCCGCGGCGCGGGCATCATTTCGCACGAATTGGCAAGTAACGAACCCGCGGACGAACCAGCGAACGTGATTGAAGTCCTTGCCGGATTGTGGGAATCGTCGGTGCCGGCGACATGGGATGGCGATGCGCATCAAGGTCAGGCTTGGCGGAGCAATGCTGCTCGCCGCGGCGCTCGGAGGATGCGCGGGGGTCATGGAGAGCGCCGGCGATCCCTATGTGGCGCCGGGCAAGTTCCATTTCCTGCGCTGCCCCGATCTCGCCACCCGCCTGCAGGAGGCCGATGCCCGCCACCGGGAGCTGCTCGCCCTGATGGAGCGCTCCGGCTCCGGCGTCGGCGGCGGTGCCGTCAACATGTTCGTCTACCAGCCCGACGTGAACAATGTCGAGGCTGAGCTGCGGGCCCTGCAGGCGACGGTAGCCGAGAAGAACTGCCCCGCCAATGTCATCAAGGCGCCGGCCAAGCCGGAGCCGGGAATGGGGCCGATCCACTGAGCGGCGGCGCGGGCTGCGGCGCTCGCGCCGGCGTCACCGCGCGCATGATCTCATCCGAGGGTCCGAAACTTTCCAGCTCACGCCTTGCCGTCCCGCCGGCTCAGCAGGAACACCGCCTGCTCGCCGAACAGGTTCCAGAACCACCAGGGCGCATTGAGGCGCAACGGGCGGCCCCAGGCGTCGAGGGCGAGCGCGCGCTCCATCTTGGCGCCGACCGTGAGGCAGAGGTCGCGGAAGTCCTTGATGGTGCAGAAATGGATGTTCGGGGTGTCGTACCAGGTGTCCGGCAGATTGTCGGTCTGCGGCATGCGGCCGCCGAACAGCAGCAGCAGGCGGATGCGCCAATGGCCGAAATTGGGAAACGACACCACGGCATGCCGGCCGATCCGCAGCATGTGCTCGAGCACCACGCGGGGATGGCGGGTCGCCTGCAGCGTCTGCGACAGGATCACGTAGTCGAAGGCGTCGTCGGGATAGTCGGCGAGGTCGGCGTCGGCGTCGCCCTGGATCACCGCGAGGCCCTTGGCGACGCATTCGTTCACCCCCTCGCGCGACAGTTCGATGCCGCGCCCGTCGACGCCGCGGCTCTCCAGGAGCTTGAGCAGTTCGCCGTCGCCGCAGCCGACGTCGAGCACGCGGGAGCGGGGCTCGATCATCTCGGCGACCAGCAGATGGTCGAGCCGCGCGGTGGACGGGCC
>DASYNT010000251.1:0-12891 GCA_036008405.1 Xanthobacteraceae bacterium | reverse complement strand
GCGGCCTCATTAGTCACGATGCGCCGTGCGAGTGTACTGTCACCGTGATCGCTCCCGATTCTGTAGTTACCGCGCCGCCGGCCCCCAATTGGAAGTGATCGCTCAACCCAATGTTGCCTTGCCGCCCCGACCGCGAATATAGAGGGCGCGCCGGTTGCCGGCGATGGAACGCTTGATGGGAGGTTTGCCTTGGGCACCAAGATCACACTCACCGCTTCGGACGGATTCAAGCTCGGCGGCTGCCGCGCCGATCCCCCGGGCAAGCCCAAGGGCGGCCTGGTGGTGATCCAGGAGATTTTCGGCGTCAACCATCACGTCCGCAATGTGTGCGACCGCTTCGCCGCGCTCGGCTATGCCGCCGTGGCACCCGCCATATTCGATCGCATCGAGCCCGACTTCGAGTGCGGCTACACGGCGAGCGAGGTCGAACATGCGCGTACCTTCATTCCGAAGATCGACTGGGCCAAGATGATGCTCGACACCGCCGCCGCGATCGATGCGGCGGACTCCGCCGGCAAGGTCGGCATCGTCGGCTATTGCCTGGGCGGCAGCGTCGCCTTCCTCGCCGCCTGCAAGCTCGACGGACTTGCCTGCGCGGTCGGCTATTATGGCGGCGCCATCGCCAAGAACGCCGACCTCGAGCCGAAGGTGCCGACGCTGCTGCATTTCGGCGACCAGGACCACTCGATCCCGCTGTCCGATGTGGAGATCGTGAAGGCCAAGCGACCAGACGTCGAGGTCCACGTCTACCACGCCGGCCACGGCTTCTCCTGCGACGAACGCGGCAGCTACAACGAGGCCGCCCACCGGGAAGCGCTCGAGCGAACCACCGCCTGGCTCAGCAAGTATATCGGGTGACGCGTTTTCCCTCCCCGACTTCGGGGAGGGCAGGGGTGGGGTCTTTCTTCCTTTGGTCGTCCGTGCCCGCGGCCCCCACCCGACCGGGCTCCGCCCGGCCACCCTCCCCGAAGTCGGGGAGGGATTAGAAGCGCGCCCTGAAGGACGCTTGACCGCAGCACGCCCGGCGACACCGTCGAGTCCCGGTCATCGGACCGGCAGCGATGCAAGTCGCCGCGCAAGTGTGGGCACGGGCACCATGCCTCAGAACCAGCGCTCGTCCACCACCACGGTATCGCCCGGGTTCATCTGGGTGATGACCGGCACCACCTGGCGCGCCACCACGCCGTCGACCGGCCGGCTGAGCACGATGGTGGGGCGCCAGGCGCGCGGCGTGAACCCGCCGGCAATGGCGACGGCGGTCTCGGCCGTCATGTTCGGCACGTAGGGATATTGGCCGGGGAAATTGACTTCGCCGAGGATGAAGAACGGCCGGTAAAGCTCGACCTCGACCGCCACATGGGGTTCGCGCAGGAAGCCCTGGCGCAGCCGCGCCGCGATGACGCGGGTGAGTTCGGAGGTGGTCAGGCCGCGCGCATGCACCGCGCCGATCAGCGGCATGGTGATGTTGCCTGCAGCATCCACGCCATAGCTGTTGGTGAGCGATTCCTGGCCGAACACCACGACCCGCAGCCGGTCGCCGGAATCGAGCGTGTAGGCCGGCAGCGGCGCGCCGCCCACCAGCGCGACCGGCGGCGGGGGCGGCGGAGGCGGCGGCCCCTGGATAACATCGTCCGGCCCGCCCGGCGCCATCGCGGCCGGGACCACGGTGCGCGCACAGCCCGCGACCGCCAGGGCGGCGAGGAGGAGAACAGCGAGGCGGACGTGCCGCATGCGGGATCCGGCGGGTTGGACTGGCCTTCTGCCCGGATTAACGATTTATGGTTAATAATCCCTGACCGAATACGGCGCCTGGGGAAATCGACGCGAACCCGGTCCGACACCGGACCCATCGGACGTACACCGCTGCGGAGCCGCCGATTCGCGATTGCCACCCGTCTTGCCCGGCGCCGCTTGCCAGCGCCTCCGGCGCGAGATCAGCGGGCGGCGGCGTTCTTTTGTCCCTTGCGCCCGCCGGCCGCGGCCGCCTCACGCCGTCGCGGCGGCGCCGAGGCCGATCGGGCAACTCACGCCGGTGCCGCCGAGGCCGCAATAGCCGAACGGATTCTTGGCGAGATATTGCTGGTGGTAGTCCTCGGCGTAGTAGAACGGCGGCGCGTCGAGGATTTCGGTGGTGATGGCGCCGTGGCCGCTGGCCCTGATCGCCTTCTCGTACATCGCCTTGGACGCCTCCGCGAGCTGCCGTTGCGCCGGCGTGACGGCATAGATGGCGGAACGATATTGGGTGCCGACATCATTGCCCTGGCGCATGCCCTGAGTCGGATCGTGGTTTTCCCAGAACGTCTTCAGCAGGCGCTGATAGGAAATTTTCTCGGGGTCGAACACCACGAGCACCACCTCGTTGTGGCCGGTTTCCCCGCTGCAGACCTCCCGGTAGGTCGGGTTCGGAGTGAAACCGCCGGCATAGCCCACCGCGGTGGTGTAGATGCCGTCGCCCAATTCCCAGAATTTGCGCTCGGCACCCCAGAAGCATCCCATGCCGAACATGGCGGTTTCCAGCCCCTCCGGCCACGGCCCCTTGAGCGGGCGGCCATTGACGAAATGCCGGGACGCCGTCGGGATCGGCGCGGCGCGGCCCGCGAGAGCCGTCGCGGCGGTCGGCATCTCCGGCTCCTTCCTGGACATGAACATGGTCGGGCTCCTGATGATCGGACGACGCCACATATAGGCGCGGCCGCGTGATTTCGCAGCCGGGGTGGACATCACATCTGCTCCAGTTTCCGCCCTGTCGCGGTCACGGCGCCGGGAGGTCGAGGTGAATATTTCCGTGGTGAACATTTCTGTTTCGGAACGGTGGCTGACGCCCTATGCTCCGCCCCGCGTCGGTTCACGCGCATCAAGCAAAAAAATTCGGGAGAGCGTCCATGTCCGGATCGGTTTCATCCAGATCGGCTGTTTCGGGATTGCCGGCGGCGCGGCGGCGATGACGCCGGGCGCGCCGGCCTTTGCACGAGCAGCGGCGGCGCCGGGCCGCACGACCTGCGGACTCGCATGGCAGGGGTCGACGCGCTCGAGCGAGCGCATCGTCTGGTGTCGGCCGCGTCAGCGGTCGTAGCCGATCAGCGGCTTCTTCTTGCGGCCGAGCAGCACCAGTATCGCTCCGATCACACCGAAAACGGCGAAGGTCGGAGCGTTGAGAATCCACTCCGCGACCTGATCCCAGGCCAGCTTTCCGGCATAGCGCTCGATCATCGGCTGCAACTGCTGCAGGCTCGCGGCATGGACGGAATTCCAGGTGTCGCTCAGCGGCGTATAGAACAGCTTGTTGCCGGCGATCGACTTGGTGCCGTCATAGACGAAGAACACGAAGCCCACGGCCAGGGAGAGCAGGCCGAGCATGCGAAAGAAGAAGCGGATCATGGCGGGCCGTCGCAAATCGATGAGGGAAGGAATTGCCGCTCCGGCTTACTCCGACCCCGCGCAAGGTTCAACTCGGTTGCCTCGTCGACCCGCCTCACCCGCTTCAATTCCGTCGGCATCGCCGCAGGCCTTCGAGACGCTTGAGCAATCGCCTTCGGTTCCGGTAAGTTCCGCCGCCCCGCCCGCACCCGGGCATTAGGAGTAGCAATGGCTGCCACCCCCCCCACGGCCAATCATCGGCCGACCTTCACCGATCAGGAAGCCTTGCTGTTTCACAGCCACCCGCGCCCCGGCAAGCTGGAGGTGGTGGCGACCAAGCCGATGGCGACCCAGCGCGACCTCTCGCTCGCCTATTCGCCGGGCGTCGCCGTGCCGGTGCTCGCGATCGCCGCGGACGAGGCGCTGGCCTTCGAATACACCACCAAGGGGAATTTCGTCGCCGTCATCACCAACGGCACCGCCATCCTCGGGCTCGGCAACCTCGGGGCGTTGGCGGCGAAGCCGGTGATGGAGGGCAAGGCGGTCCTGTTCAAGCGGTTCGCCGACATCGACTCCATCGACCTCGAAATCTCGTCGGAGGATCCGACCGAGATCATCAACTGCGTCAAGCTGCTGGGCAAGGGCTGGGGCGGCATCAATCTCGAGGACATCAAGGCGCCCGAGTGCTTCATCGTCGAGCAGCGGCTGCGCGAACTGCTCGACATCCCCGTGTTCCATGACGATCAGCACGGCACCGCCATCATCGCCTCGGCCGGCCTTCTCAATGCGCTCCATCTCACCGGCCGCGAGATCGCCACCACCCGGCTCGTGTGCAACGGCGCCGGCGCCGCCGGCATCGCCTGCCTCGAACTGCTGCGCGCCATCGGCTTCCGTCCCGAGAACCTGATCCTGTGCGACACCAAGGGCGTCATCTATGAAGGCCGCACCGAGGGCATGAACCAGTGGAAATCGGCCGCCGCCGTGAAGACCGCGACGCGAACGCTGGCCGAGGCCATGGAAGGCGCCGACGTCTTCTTCGGACTGTCGGTCAAGGGCGCGGTGACCAAGGAGATGGTGAAGGCGATGGCGCCCAACCCGATCATCTTCGCCATGGCCAATCCGGATCCGGAGATCACCCCGGAGGAGGTCGCCGAGGTCCGCGGCGACGCCATCATGGCCACCGGACGTTCGGACTATCCGAACCAGATCAACAACGTGCTCGGGTTCCCCTACATTTTCCGCGGCGCCCTCGACGTGCGAGCGACCACCATCAATATGGAAATGAAGATCGCGGCCGCCCATGCGCTCGCCGATCTCGCCCGCGAGGACGTTCCCGACGACGTCGCCGCCGCCTATGGGGCGCGGCCGAAATTCGGGCGCGACTACATCATTCCGGTGCCGTTCGATCCGCGGCTGATCTACGCGGTGCCGCCGGCGATCGCGGTGGCGGCGATGGAAACCGGGGTGGCGCGCAAGCCGATCACCGACATGCCCGCCTATCGCGAGCAATTGCGCTCGCGCCGCGATCCGGTCGCGGGCGTGCTGGCTCGCATCTTCGCGCGGCTGCGGCGCGAGCCCAAGCGCGTGGTGTTCGCCGAAGGCGAGGAGGAGCCGGTGATCCGCGCCGCTGCGAGCTTCGTCCATCAGGGGCTCGGCAGCGCGATTCTGGTGGGGCGTGAGGACCGCGTGCGCGAAACCGCCAAGATCGCCGGCATCGAGCTCGGCAACGGCATCGAAATTCATAACGCCCGGCTGTCCAAGCGCAACGCCGCCTACGCCGCGCTGCTCTTCGAACGGCTGCAGCGCAGGGGTTATCTGCCGCGCGACTGCCAGCGCCTCGTCAACCAGGACCGCAATCACTTCGCCGCCTGCATGGTGTCGCTCGGCGATGCCGACGCCATGGTCACCGGCGTGACCCGCAGTTTCTCGGGGGTGCTGGAAGACGTGCGGCAGTGCATCGACCCCAAACCGGGGCACCGGGTGATGGGGGTGTCGCTGGTGCTGGCGCGCGGGCGCGCGGTGCTGGTCGCCGACACCGCCGTCACCGAGATGCCCACCGCGGACGATCTCGCCGCGATTTCCATCGAAGCGGCCGCGGTCGCCCGCAAGTTCGGCTACGAGCCGCGGCTGGCCTTGCTCGCCTTCGCCACCTTCGGCCGGCCGCCGGGCGATCGCGCCGCCAGGGTGCAGGAGGCGGTGCGCATCCTCGACCAGCGCCGCGTCGATTTCGAGTATGACGGCGAGATGGCGGCGGACGTGGCGCTCAATCCGGAGCTGATGGCGGCCTACCCGTTCTGCCGGCTTTCCGGTCCGGCCAATGTGCTGGTCATGCCGGCCTTCCATTCGGCCGCGATCTCCACCAAGATGCTCCAGGAACTCGGCGGCGCCACCGTGATCGGCCCGCTGCTGGTCGGCCTCGATCGTTCGGTGCAGATCGTCGGGCTCTCGGCCAAGGACAGCGACCTCGTCAACATGGCGGCGCTGGCCGCCTATGGCATCAGCGGATAGCCTGCGTTTCTTTGATTTGGGCAAGATCTTGCCCGAATGGCCGGCGCCTTTTCGAGCCGAGACGCTCTTGGGAGACGAACATGACCAGGAAAGCCCTTCGAGGGGTCATCGCGGCGATTGCCACCCCGGTCGACGGCAACGGCGAACCCGATTGCGGCCGCGCCACCGCGCTGGCGCATTTCCTCCTCGGCCATGGTTGCGACGGCCTCAACGTGCTCGGCACCACCGGCGAGGCGACGTCCTTCTCGCTGGCCCAGCGCAAGACGGTGATGGACGCCTACCGCGCCGCCGGGCTGCCGCTCGATGCCATGATGGTGGGGACCGGAGCGGCGGCGACCGCCGATGCGGTGGCGCTGACCCGCCATGCTGCCGAGCTCGGCTTCGCCGGCGCGCTGGTGCTGCCGCCGTTCTATTACAAGGGCGTGCCGGACGACGGGCTCGCCGCCTATATCGGCACCCTCGTCGCGGCGACGACGGACCGGCCGATTCCGATCTATCTTTATCACTACCCGCAGTTGTCCGGCCTGCCCTGGCACCCCGGCCTGATCCGCCGGCTGCGCGAAGCCCACGGCGCGCGCATCATCGGCCTGAAGGATTCGTCCGGCGACATGGCCTATGCCCGCGAGGCCGCGGCGATCGATCCAGACTTCCATGTGTTTCCCTCGACCGAGGCGGTGCTGTTGGAAGCTCGCGCCGGCGCCTTCGCCGGCTGCATTTCGGCGACCGCCAATGTCAATGCCGACCTGTGCGCCCGCGCGTTCCATCACGGCGACGCGGCGGCGCTGGATGCGGCGGTGACCATCCGCAAGCTGTTCGACGGAAGACCGTTGGTGGCGGGCGTCAAAGCCCTGCTCGGCCACATCCATGGTGACCAGGCCTGGGCACAGATGATGCCGCCGCTCGCCCCGTTTTCCGCTGCGGACCGCGCCGCGGTGGTCGCCGGCTATGACGGGGTGCGGGCCAAGCGGGTGGCGTGATCGGGCGCGTCGGGGACTGCCGGGGCGCACCGCGGATCACGCGCCCGAGAGTGTGTATGCCCGTGCGCGCATGAGTGCGTTGACGCCTTCCCGCTGCGCCACTATAAGCATCGCCAATCCGGCGGCGGTTCACGCCGCCGCTGTTTTTTCCGCCACCGGCGAAGCCACGGAACATCAATGGCCAACACCAAATCGGCCAAGAAGGCCACGCGCAAGATCGCGCATCGCACCGAGATCAACAAGGCGCGCCGCTCGCGCATGCGCAGTTCGTTGCGCGTCGTCGAGGACGCCATTTCGAGCGGCGACAAGACGGCAGCCCGGGCAGCGCTCGTCGCTGCCGAGCCGGCGTTGATGCGCGCCGCCCGCAACGGCATCATTCACAAGAAGTCGGCGAGCCGGAAAGTGTCGCGCCTCACCCACCGGATCGCCAAGCTCGGCTGAGCTTCGGACTCGCGCCCGGGGTTGGTCGGTCGCATCGCGATCTCCGGGTTGTGCTCTTGCGGGACCAGCCCGGTCGGGGGGAGTATGCGCGATAGCTCGCTTGGCCCTCCTCTCTTTGTGGGCGCGATTTGGCGGCACCCGCGTACCGGTTCTGCCTCGAACCGCCGCGGATAGTTTCATCACATAGTTGTTGCGAAAATGTCGCAGGCCTGATGCAAAAGCGTCATGACGCACCGCTCGCTCGTCAAGTGCGCGATTTCGACGCTGTCAAGGGGTCAGGTTACCCGCCTTAATCGCTCAGCAAAACAACTTTCACAACAGGGCGTTATGGAGATAGTGGCGGACTGCGGTTGGGAAATTCACGGCGACCCGGACGGTAAAGTTACCGCCGTGTTAATACTTGAAGGTGGTCGAGCACTGCATCATCAAGGCCGATTTTCGACGATTAAGACTGCGAATTCAGGCCCTTGGATTTATGCGGCGGGAGGGTCGCAAAGCCGTCGTCGCATTGTCAATGACAGTGGCCAAACGCGGCGGGATCAAGGCCGTTGTAACGCCTGAGCGAGATGTGTATGCTAATGACACTCCGCTTCGGGGTTTTCTCTAGTATTCGTTCGCGTTCGGCTCTCATCGACAATGAGGTGGCGAAGCTTTGTCCCAGTGGATCGTAAGTATAGCGCGAGCACTTGGAGACTTTTGGCAATCTTAACCTGTGCTAAGTCTTTGTGTTGCCTAGGGCGGTCATCGATCTAGGTTGGGGAAGCTTTCGAATATCCGAAACGATCGGTTGCAACGTTGTCGGGTATATTTGCGGTAGCAAAGGGGCCATGATGAAATTTACGCGGCAGGATTTGGTGTCCGATATTTCCCACGGGGTGCCGGCACCGTTTCGCCCGCTGAGCGGGTACCGCACAGCTTCGTCGCCACAACCTTCCACTGATCGGTCCCAGTGTAGGGCTGTCGGATTGGACCGTTCGAGCCGCATTTCCCGCGACCGATGAACCCCATCATTTCCGGGCGTCAGCCGTCCGCATTGGCGGACGGGGTGGCGTCGCCGTCTCCGATGAACGAATTGCCGCGTCCGTATCGACGCCGAGATCCCGACGAGAAGGTCGCAATGCCAGACGTTCCCGACGAATGTTGGTCTCGCGTGAAGAAGCGGCTCCACGCCGAACTCGGTGAGGCCATCTACACGAGCTGGTTTGCGCGCATGGAACTCGAGAGCCTCGATCTCGAGACCGCCCGCATCTCGGTTCCCACCCGCTTCCTCAAGAGCTGGATCCAGTCCCATTACAGCGAGCGACTGCTGGCCTGCTGGCAGGCCGAGCGTTCGACCGTGCGCCGCATCGATCTTTCGGTCCGCTCGGCGGCCATCAAAATCCCGGCCCCGCCCGCAACGGCCGACACCACGCCGGCGGAGAAGCGCGATGCCGGCCACTGCAAGACCGACATCAAGGCGCTCGCCTCGCCCATCGGGGCCATCCTCGATTCCCACGGCGGCTCCCCGCTCGATCCGCGGCTGACCTTCGAATCCTTCGTGGTCGGGCGCTCCAATACGCTCGCCCATGCCGCCGCCAAGCAGGTGGCGACCGGGCGGCGCAACGACGCCGTGATGTTCAATCCGCTGTTCATCCATGCCGGCGTCGGGCTCGGCAAGACCCATTTGCTGCAGGCGATCGCCCTTAAGACCAACGCCGCCGGCGAGCGCACGGCGCTCTATCTCACCGCCGAGCGCTTCATGTTCGGCTTCGCGTCGGCACTGCGCAGCCAGACCGCGCTCGCCTTCAAGGACGCGTTGCGCGGCATCGAGGTGCTGGTAATCGACGACCTCCAGTTCCTCCAGGGCAAGAACAGCCAGGCGGAATTCTCCCATACCCTCAATTCGCTGCTCGACGGCGGCCGTCAGGTCGTGGTGGCCGCCGACCGGCCGCCGACCGACCTCGAGAGTCTCGACGAGCGCATGCGCTCACGGCTGGCGGGGGGCCTCGCCGTGGAGATCGGCGCGCTCGATGAGGGGTTGCGCCTCGAAATCCTCTCCGCCCGGGTCCAGTCGGCCCGCGCCCACCACCCCGGTTTCACGGTGCCGGAGCCGGTGCTCGCCTATATCTCGCGGTCGGTCACCCACAACGGGCGCGACCTCGAAGGTGCACTCAACCGGCTGCTCGCCCACAGCAAGCTCACGGGCCACCCCATTACCATGGAACTCGCGGAACGCGAGTTGCGGGACTTGGTCAGGCCGCTGGAACTCAAGCGGGTACGGATCGAGGACATCCAGCGCATCGTCGCGCGCCACTACAATGTCAGCCGCAGCGACCTGTTGTCGTCGCGCCGCACCGCCAATGTGGTCCGCCCGCGCCAGATCGCCATGTACCTCGCCAAGACCCTGACGCTGCGCTCGCTGCCGGAGATCGGCCGGCGATTTGGCGGGCGCGATCACACCACGGTGCTCCATGCGGTGCGCAAGATCGAGGGGCTGATCGGCACCGACAACGCGCTGGCCGCCGAAATCGAATCGCTCAAAAGCCAGCTGCAGGAATGAGCGTCGAACCGGGCCGGCGGCGCCGACGCTGCCGGTTTGTTGATATTGATGCATTTTCTGGAGCGCGGCCGGCGCAAAAGTGCTATCCGGTCTGACGTCCTGAGTGCGCCCGAAGCTTCGGTTCGGGCGTGCAGTCGGGGCGGCTGAACGGTGTCCACTCAGCCAGACGGCGCGCTGGAACCGGTGTCCCCTCTTCGCCGGGCAAGCTTATACCGCGCAGGATTTCCGATGAAGGTCACGGTCGAACGCTCCGAGCTTCTGAGATCGCTGTCCCACGTGCATCGCGTGGTCGAGCGGCGCAACACCATCCCGATCCTCGCCAACGTGCTCCTTCGCGCCGAGCGCTCCAAGCTCGCCTTCAAGGCGACCGATCTCGACCTCGAGGTGATCGAGACCGTCGCCGCGGAGGTCGATCCCGGCGGCGTCACCACCGTGCCGGCGCACATGTTCTACGAGATCGTGCGCAAGCTGCCGGATGGTGCGCAGATCGTGCTGGAAGCGGCGGGCGACCGCGCGGTGATGTCGATCCGGGCCGGCCGCTCCAAGTTCACTTTGCAGACCCTGCCGGAGAGCGACTTCCCCGATCTCGCCGCCGGCGACATGACCCACAGGTTCATGCTTCCCGCCGCCGCGCTCAAGCGCATGATCGACAAGACCCAGTTCGCCATCTCGACCGAGGAGACCCGTTACTATCTCAACGGCATATTTCTCCACACCGCGGGAACCGGCAAAGCGCTGGTGCTGCGCGCGGTGGCGACCGACGGCCATCGCCTGGCCCAATTCGATCTCGAAGCTCCGGCCGGCGCCGAGGGCATGCCGGGCGTGATCGTGCCGCGCAAGACCGTCGGCGAGGTCCAGCGGCTGATCGACGGCGTCGAGGGTGAGATCGCGATCGAGCTGTCGCAGTCCAAGATTCGCTTTACCCACGGCACCGTCGTGCTGACTTCCAAGCTCATCGACGGCACCTTCCCGGATTATGGGCGGGTGATCCCGGTCGGCAACGACAAGCAGCTCGAAGTCAACAAGCGCGACTTCGAGCAGGCGGTCGATCGCGTCTCCACGGTGGCGAGCGAGCGCGGTCGGGCGGTCAAGCTGTCCTTGTCGACGGGGCGGCTGGTGCTCTCGGTGACCAATCCGGATTCCGGCAGCGCCACCGAGGAGCTCGAGGTCGGCTATGATGCCGATCCGCTGGATATCGGCTTCAACTCGCGCTATCTGCTCGACATCGCCGCCCAGCTCGAAAGCGACGCCGCAGTGCTCAAGCTCGCCGATCCCGGCTCCCCCACCCTGATTCAGGACAAGGAGGCCAGGGGCGCGACCTACGTGCTGATGCCGATGCGGGTGTAGCGGATGATGGTGAAAAGTCGCGGACTTTGCGAACCGAGCCCCAGATCAGACGTCAAGACATCGACACCAAGACATCGACGCCAAGGCATCGACAGCAAATCGTCGAATCCAAGACGTCGAATCCAAGAGTTGGAAGCGTTGTCCGATTGAGTCCGAAACGCGCAGGGCAGGAAAGGCCGGGTTCGTGAACGCCCGCATCTGCCGGCTGACGCTCTCCAATTTTCGCAGCTACCGCACCGCGAGCGTCGCCGTAGCCGGCCACCTCGTCGTGCTGGTCGGGCCCAACGGCGCCGGCAAGACCAACCTGCTCGAGGCGATCTCGCTGCTGTCGCCGGGCCGCGGGCTGCGCCGCGCCGAACTCGGCGAACTCGCCTTCAATGAGGGCGACGGGTCGTGGGCGGTGGCAGCCGAGGTCGACGGCGCGCTCGGCGTCGCCACCCTGGGCACCGGCATCGAGCCGCCGGGCGGCACGGAGAACGCGCCGCTGCGCAAATACCGCATCGACCGCGAGCCGGCGGGTTCGGCCGCGGCCTTCGCCGACCATTTGCGGGTGATCTGGCTGGTTCCGGCGATGGACGGATTGTTCGCCGGTCCCGCCTCGGAACGGCGGCGCTTCCTCGATCGCCTGGTGCTCGCAGTCGATGCCGCCCATGCCGCACGGGTATCCGCGCTCGAGCGCGCACTGCGCTCGCGCAACCGCCTGCTGGAGAGCCCTCGCCCCGATGTTCATTGGCTCGACGCTGCCGAGCACGAGACCGCGGAGATCGCGGTCGCGGTCGCGGCGGCTCGCGCGGAAACGGTGCGGCGGCTCGCGGCCGCGCTGGCGGCGCGGCGGGCCGCCGAGACCGCCTTTCCTGCCGCCGAAATCGCGCTCGAAGGCTGGATGGAGGCGATGGTGCTGGCCCAGCCGGCGGTCGAGGTCGAGGATCGTTACCGCGCCGTGCTCCGCGACAATCGCGGCCGCGACGCCAGCGCCGGGCGCACCCTCGACGGACCCCACCTTACCGACCTCGCCGTGTACTACGAGCCGAAGGGAATCGTGGCGCGCGATGCCTCGACCGGCGAGCAGAAGGCGCTCCTGATCGGCCTCGTGCTCGCCCATGCCGCCCTGGTCGCGGACATGACCGGCGCCGCGCCGGTCATCCTGCTCGACGAGGTGGTGGCCCATCTCGACCCGGCCCGGCGCGCCGCGCTGTTCGCCGCACTCGGGCGGCTCGGCGCCCAGGTCTGGCTGACCGGCGCCGATCCCGCCGCTTTCGCCGATGTCGCCGCCGGCGCCGAGACCTTCGACGTCAGCCCGGGCCGGGCGACCCCGCGCCGGACCTGAACCGGGGTCCACGGGCAACGTCGCGACACTCCCGACCGCGCACAAAAAACGCCGGCGGCCCCGCCGGTCACAAATCGCGTCGCCAGGCTGTTTCCAGGTCGCCGCGAACGCCTCCTCGAACGTCCAGGCCAGCCTTGAAATTCGCTTGGAGAACAACCACTTAATCTATGTCACTTTGCGCTGTACGACGGTGCCGTTTCATGTCACACGAACAGTCGAGCAAAGTGGGATTCCAACAGCGATTCGAAACCGTTTTCATGGCTGAGCCCGCCCGCAGGTCAGACGCGTCAGACTATGGCGCCGACAGCATCAAGGTCCTCAAGGGCCTCGATGCCGTACGCAAGCGCCCCGGCATGTATATCGGCGACACCGATGACGGCTCGGGCCTGCACCAC
>DASYNT010000250.1:0-6720 GCA_036008405.1 Xanthobacteraceae bacterium | reverse complement strand
CAACCGGGCTTGGACGCAACTGGTTGGCCTGCGGGTGCAAGCGGCGGCGACCGAGCTCGGCGCGCAATTCGGCCGGGTGCGGCTGGTGCAGGCGGCCGGCGAGACGCCAAAAGCGCAGGAGATGGCTATTGCGACGCGCGGAGGAGCGCCGCTATGCCCTGCTCCACCTCCGCGAACAGGCGCTCCCGCTGGGCATCACGAACCGCCGTGTCCAGCTTCCACAGCAGCTCCACGAGACCGTTATTCGGCGGGGCGTTGGGGTCGTTCCGCTGACGTAGCTCGTTCCCAAGGGTCCCTCGGATGGCCCGAAAATATCCTGGGTCTATTGCGCCTGCGGTCCGCTGCCACGCCACTTGGGGCTCCTTGGCCTTCTGTTCCCCCCATAGCCAAACCGGCCTCGTTGAGGCCGTTCCTCGCCCTGCCGGTGAGGCGTCAGGAGCGATGACGGAGTACGATTTTGCAATTGCTGACAGACGCGGCAAAGCGACGCTGACGGTGTCAACTTCGAGCGCAAAAAGCCGGTTTTTGGCAATCGAAAAGTGTCAACCACCGTTGATCTTGCAGGACTTGCACACAGCCTTCTAAGCTGAAGGTCGCAGGTTCGAGTCCTGCCGGGGTCGCCAACTTCTTGAAGCCGCCGGTGCCGGGCGCAGGGCATCGGATTGCGAGCGGGTTCCCGGGTCACTCGCGTCGCCGAGGTTGAAGCGCGATGGGGGGTATCGCCGCGGCGGGCGCCGCGGCGAACGCACAGGCGCCTTCGCGCCCCGGCCCGGGCGGCCATCGGCGCGGCGCCCTGGTAACCCACAGCTTTGTCACAGCCCGTGCAACCAGCGCGGCAGCACGCTCCCACGGGGATCTGCACCGACCAGGGCGGCCGCAGGACCCCAGCGGCCATGCCGGGCACGTGACGCCTGACGAACCTGGACAGGGCCGTTACACTGTCGGCATCTAACCCACCGGGACCCGGCAATCCTGTGGTTGTTTGTGCGTGGTAGACGGTCATCATGAGCACGACGAACCTTGTTCTCCTTCTCTGGGCCGCAGCCTGCCTCGGGGTCGCTTACGCCGCCGGCCGCATCTGGAAGACGTCGAAATTCTGGAAATGGGTCGACCCGGTCTACTATCCGCTCGCGATCCTCGGCATCGCACTCCTGTTCTTCAGCAACGACAACGCGCGCATCCTCACAGACCTGCGCGACGAGCTCGCCGATACCGAGCAGCAGATCGCGGACCTCAAAGCCGCCCAGCCGCCGTCCAACGCCGCAGAAACGGCGGCGTCCTGGGCGGCGGAACAGGGGAGGCTCGAAGCGAGCCGGCGGACGACCGAAGGCAAGATCGCAAGCATGCAGAAGGCGGCGCCGGACACGGTCTTCCAATGGATCGTCAGTTTCGTGGTGTCCCACTTCTGGCCGTTCGTCCTGGTCCTGGCGCTCGCGCTGAAATTCGCCAAAGGCATTGCCGCCCTGTAGCGACCGGTCGAGGCGCAATGCTATTCGACCAGACACGGCTCGATCGAAACCGGACAGGAAACGGAATTGGCGATGAAACACATCCGATGTGCATCGTGATGCAATGAAATCGCCTTTGCCTTGTCGCAACCCGCCGCGACCGTCACGGCGGGGCGCAGAACAACGCTGATGAAGCGGCCGCTGCCGTCGGCGTCCTCGATCATGGTCCCGACCGGCTCGTCCCGATAGGCGAGCACGACGACGCCTGCATCTGCACATAGGTGCAGATACCAAAGCTGCTGACAGGCCGAGAGCGACGCGACGAACAGGTCCTCGGGGCTCCAGCGGGTCCCGTCGCCGCGGAAACACGGATCGGACGATCCGAGAATATCGGCCTTGCCCGGGGCGCTGATCGCGTGCGACCGTTCATAGGCGCGATATTCCGTAGTGCCGCTGCCGGCATTTCCGGTCCATTCCACGACGGGCCGATAGAGGTGGGTCTTGGTGGGCATGTCGTCCTCGCGCATGGGGTGGCCGGGCGCCACGCCACAATGACATGCGTGATCGCGAAGGCACATCACGGGCGCGGAGCGCCCATGGAGGAGGGCCCGCCCCCCTCGCAGGTCCTTGTATCCCGCTGCCTGCCTTCGCGCGTCTACGGCACCGGCACGGCGTGCACGGCCACGCTGTTGCTCACGTCGTCGACCGCAGCAAAGTTGAAGACGATCGGGAAACCGCCGGTGGTGGCGGTGGCGATCCCGAATGCGCCGCCCTGGGCGGCGTCGATGTTGAACTCACGGACGAACGCGCCGGCGGTGGTAAACTCCACGATCTCGCTCGGGTGAGTGGGGTCGCCGTTGATGGCGTCACCATTGGCGGTCAGCAAGGTCCCGAGCGGCGAAAATACCAGCGCCAACGGCCCGCGCAGATGCGGATCGGAAAAGATTGGGCTGCCCGTGACCGCAGGCGGCGGCACCGGTCTGCTGGCGTTCGGCACCTTGTAGATCGCATTGTCGAGCGTCGACGCGACGAAAAGGTTGCCCGCACCGTCCAAAGCGAGCCCGGTCGGCCCCAGGACGAACGCGGTGGGATCGGGCCGATTCGAATATCCCTGGGCAACAATGACGCTGTGCTGGATGGTGACGCCGGACGGGCCGCCCACCGCGATGTCGAGGCGCCCGACCGTTCCGGTCAACACGTTCGAGACGAACACCTGCGCGGTGCCGCCCTTGTCATTGGCGATGATCAGATCCCAGGGGCTGCCGTAAATGAGGCCGCCCGGGCTGTTGTCCGTCAGCGTGTTGACTAGATTTCCGTTGCGGTCGATGACTTGGAGGACGCCGCCCGGCAAAGCGGTGTTGACGCACCCGCCTCCGTCCGGAGGCGAGGCCACATTGCCGACGATCACGAAACCGCCCTTGAGCACGCCGAGCGCGGTCGACAAGCCGAACTGCGGGCTCGAGAAGAAGGTGATGGCGTTGCCCGGCGCGCCGGCCGGCACCGGCGCCGGCGCCACACTGTCGGGCGCTGCCGCGTTGTTCGGGGTGAACTGGATGATGGTCGTCCCCCGACCCTGGCAATTATTGAAGTCATTGAAGTTCGACACCAGCACATCGCCGGGCGAGATCATGCCGCCGCTCGGGAAGCCGGGCGGAACAAAAGCGACGCCGTAAGGATTGAGATCGCCATTGCCCGGAATGGTCGACGACACGTGAAACTTGGGCAGGAATGCGCTGCTACTGGCGGCAGCCGCATCGGTGGCGACCAAGGGCAACCAGGCGCAGGCAGTAAAGAGCGTCAAGCTGGAGACGCGCGTGAAGAAGGATGTCTGTGGCATTACCAATTCCTTTCTATGTTGCTCAACCTGCAAAAAAAGAACCATCCTCCCTGGGCCGCCGGTAATGAGGAATCATTCGCGTACAACCGGTGCGGCCCGGCCGGATCGGGCCGAAGCCGAACAGCAGGGAAGGCGACACCAGAACTCGGCTCGGACGGGATTAAGCTCTCGATGAATTGTCAGCGGTCATCTGCCCCACCCCGACCGAAATCCGTACGCGACGATGCCGCCCGGTACCGGAGCGACCCCCGCGCGGCCCCCGCCCGATTTTCATTCGGCCAATTATGCCGACGGCATTCGAGCGGCTTCTCTTATCACATGCGGGCAAGCCGAAAACTGACATATTAGTCAGGCATCGAACTGCCCGTAACTGAGGGCTTTGCCGCCTGTCGCGGAAAATGGTTGGAAGATATTGAAACATCTGGATTTGTGGGAGTTTGAGGCGAGCTTCCCGGCGCCGGCACAAAACCCGGCGCAATCCATTTTTGCGATCACTGTTGTATCAATGACACGCATTGACGATTTATTATTCCCGGCGATGGACGGTGCGATGATGGACGATGGGCGGCTGCCCAATGGGAATGGTACCCAGGGGACTGACTTAAACGGACGGACCAGCCTCGCAGATCTTCTCACCCAAACCGCGGCACGAACCCCTCGCCCACCGCTTCGATGCGACCGGCAAAAGGTGCGCCGACATGGCCGGGACAGGCGAGCGCACCGGTCGACGCGCAATGCTCGAGGACACGGCGGCGGCTCGCCCGCGCCTGCCCGGGGTCGGAGTTCTTGGGGAAATTCCAATCGGGGTAATAGACTTGCAGCAGGTGGTGGAACACGTCGCCTAGGAAAACCGCGCGCTCGCCGCCGCTTTCGAGATTAAACACCACGTGGCCGGCGGAATGGCCGGGCGCCGGCATGATCTCGATGAAATCATTGAGGCGGTGCGGACCGGTGACAAGGTCGGCGCGCCCGGCCTCGACCACCGGCAGCACGCATTCGCGGAAGGTGCCGAACTCCGCGGGCTCGTTGTTCGGATCGGAGTCGAGCCTGTGGTAATAGTCGAAATCGGGCTTCGAAAACACGTATCGCGCATTGGGGAAGGTCGGCACCCAGCGTCCGTCGCGCTCGAGGGTGTTCCAGCCGACGTGGTCGTGATGCAGGTGCGTGCACATGACGTAATCGATCTCGTGGGGCCGCGCGCCCGCGGCCGCGAGCCGGTCGAGATAGGGCGTGTCGAGCAGGTTCCAGAACGGCCGCGCCGGCTTGACTTTGTTGTTGCCGCAGCAGCCGTCGATCAGGATGTTCTGGCCGCCGATCTGCAGGAGCCAGCTGTGCACGCTGAGCTTTATGAATCCGCTCGCCGCGTCGTAGTGACTCGGCGCCAGCCATGCGGCGTGCCTGGCGAGGATATGGCCGTCGAATTCGGAAAAGATGTCGCCGGCGCGATAGGTCGGGCCATAGGTCTCCTCGATACGGGCAATGCGGGCCTTGCCGACCGTAAACACAGTCATGGGTCTGCTCCGGTCAGGCGCTCCATGTAGCGGATGATTTCGGTGTGGTCGGCAGTTGCGTTCAGGTCCGCGGCGGCATCCTCCCACAGTTGCGCGCACCGGTCGGCGAGCGGCGCCGGGATGCCGAGCGCATGGGCGAGCTCATCGGCGGTGCGGACATCCTTGGCCATCAGCCGGAGCGGAAAGCCGGCATCGAAGGTCCCCGAGATGATGAACTGCTTGAGCTTCAGTTCGGTGGTGTTGTTCTTGCCCGAGGAGACATTGAGAATATCCGCCATCAAGGCCGGATCGAGGCCGAATTTGCGCCCGACCTGGAGCGCCTCGACCGCGGCCACGAGGCCGGCCGCCGAGACGTAATTGTTGAGCGCCTTCATGGCATGGCCGGAGCCGAGCATGCCGGTGCGGAAGATCGAGCGGCCCATTGCGGCCAGCATGGGATCGACCCGGTCGATGGTGGCGGGGTCGCCGCCGACCATGATGGCGAGGGTGCCGTCCGCCGCGCGTTTCACCCCGCCGGAAACCGGCGCGTCGACGAAGGGGTGTCCCGCCGCGATCAGCTCCTCGCCGAGCTTGCGGGTGCCGAGCGGAGCGGACGAGCTCATCTCGACGATGATCGCCGACGGCCTGAGATGGGGCTGCAGGGAATCGATCGCCTCCCGCACGATCCTGCCGTTGGGCAGCAGCGTGACGACCACGTCGGCCGCGGCGACGGCGGACGCGATATCTCCCGCAGTCCGTCCGCCGGCGGCGACGAAGCGTTCGCGCGCCGTCGCGGACAGATCAAAGCCCGTCACCCCGTAGCCGGCCCTCACCAGGCGGGCGCCCATCGGCACGCCCATATTCCCGAGGCCGATCACGGCGATCCCGGCGGGCGGAACGATCTGGGGCCTGACGCTCATGGGAAGGTCCTTTATCGGGTGAGCCGGGTCGCGGCAGGGCGCAACGGGAGAACTCCCGGCCCGCCCGCCAGCCGTCCCACCATAGCTGCCGCCATGCGCGGCGGCCATCGCCGATCCCGCCGGCAGGGAAGCACATTTTACGGACGTTTCCGCATGGCCATTTCTGCGTGGCGGCGGCCTGCGGAAGGTGGGATGATGGCGCGCGATCCGAGCGCTGTCGTTTGCGACGGCAGCATTCCGGACCTGTGATTTTTCGCGTGATCCCGTCCGAAAAAGTCCGCAACTTCGCGGGATCATGGCTGCGGGAGATGTTGCGCATGGAATTCGGAATTCTCTTCACGTCCCATTCCAACGTCGATACCGAGCCCTATCCGCACCGCGACGTGCATGCCCGGGTCACCCGCGAGGTCCTGCGCGCCGACGAACTCGGCTTCGACTATGCGTGGCTGGCGGAACACCACTTCAGCAGCGAATACGGGATCATGCCCGATGTGTTCGTCTACGCCGCCTATCTCGCCGCGTTGACCCGGCGCATCAAGATCGGCACTGCGGTGGTGACGCTGCCGCTCGCCAATCCCGTGCGAGTGGCCGAGAATGCGGCATTCCTGGACATACTCAGCGCGGGCCGCTTCGTGCTCGGGCTCGGCTCGGGCTATCGCAAATACGAGTTCGACGGCTTTGGCGTCGACTTCGACGCCCGGCGCGACATCCAGGAGGAGGCGCTGCCGCTGCTGCTGGAGCTGTTGCACGAGAAGCGGACGACCCACCACGGCAAGCATTTCCGGTTCGACGTGGACGGCGCCTACGAGCTGTTTCCCCATCCGATCCAGGAGCCGCATCCGCCGCTCTTCCTCGCCGGCGCCACCGAGCGCTCCATCGGCGTTGCCGGCCGGATGGGTTTCGGGCTGATGCTGTCGAGCTGGACGCCGTTCGCCGAGCTCGCCCGCCAGACTGCGAAATACCGCGCCGATCTCGAGCAGACGCCGGCGACGTCGCGCGCCAATCCCGCGCGCGGCCAAGTCGAC
>DASYNT010000249.1:0-3450 GCA_036008405.1 Xanthobacteraceae bacterium | reverse complement strand
TTTGCTGTTTCGCCCATCGCGGATTTCCTCCTAATTCGTTGAAAATGCCTCAATTTCGCCGCTTGTTGTCACATTTCTGCCGGCCTGCTTGGCTTCAACCAAGGGGCCGGACTCGTGGCACAGCGAATTCGTGCTAGAAGGGCCACATGCCAACTATCGCTCTCGTAGATGATGACCGCAACATCCTGACTTCGGTCTCGATCGCCCTCGAGGCCGAGGGCTACCGTATCATGACCTATACGGATGGTGCGTCCGCCCTCGACGGCTTCAAGACCAGTCCGCCCGACCTTGCGATCCTGGACATCAAGATGCCGCGCATGGACGGAATGGAGACGTTGCGCCGGCTGCGCCAGAAGTCCGACATGCCCGTCATCTTCCTCACCTCCAAGGACGAGGAGATCGACGAATTGTTCGGCCTCAAGATGGGGGCCGACGACTTCATCCGGAAGCCATTCTCCCAGCGGCTGCTGGTGGAGCGGGTCAAGGCAGTGCTGCGCCGCGCCGCCGTCAAGGACCCGGCCGCCCCCAAGGAGGCGGATGCCGCTAAGGTGCTGGAGCGCGGCCTGCTCCGCATGGACCCCGAGCGCCACACCTGCACCTGGAAGAACGAGCCGGTCACGCTGACGGTCACCGAATTCCTGATCCTCCAGGCGCTCGCGACGCGGCCGGGGGTGGTCAAGAGCCGCAATGCGCTGATGGATGCGGCCTATGACGACCAAGTCTATGTCGACGACCGCACCATCGACAGCCACATCAAGCGCCTGCGCAAGAAATTCAAGCAGACCGACGACGATTTCGACATGATCGAAACGCTTTACGGAGTGGGCTACCGATTCAAGGAATAGACGGCTCCCGTTGCGGCATCCCGTCTTACCCTGAACGGTTGGGAAAACCCGGACCGGTGCTATAAAGTGGGCGCGGCGAGGGTGGGACAAAGCGGGTTGGGAAGCCGGCGTGCTGGATCGGACCGCGAGTAAGCTCGAACACCCCACTCCTTCCGGCGGCGCGGCTGCCGGGAAAGCGGGTGCGCGCGCCGGCGCCAGCGCCGTTCTCGCCGCGGCGACCGCACAGACGATCGATCGGCTGCGGCGCGGCGTCGACACCATTGCCCGCGCCCGCAGCGGCACCGGAGGCTTCTTCGGCCGGGCGTGGCAGGTGTTGCGCACCGACGGCATTGCCAGCCTGCCGCGCCATGCCTGGCATTTCTTCGTCGCCCAGAGCTTTTCGAGCCTCACCCGGCGGATCGTGTTTCTCAACGTCGCCGGCCTGCTCGCCTTCGTGCTCGGCATCCTCTACCTCACCCAGTTCCGCGCCGGGCTGATCGAAGCGCGGGTGCAGAGCCTGGTCGTGCAGGGCGAGATCATCGCCGGCGCCATCGCCGGCTCCGCCACGGTAGAGACGGACGCCATCACCATCGACCCCGACCGGCTCCTGGAACTGCAGGCCGGCGAGAGCTACGGCCCCAGCGACGATGCGCTGTTCGGCTACGAATTCCCGGTCAATCCGGAGCGGGTCGCGCCGCTGTTGCGCCGGCTGATCACGCCGACCAAGACCCGGGCACGCATCTACGACCGCGACGGCACCTTGATTATCGACAGCCGCAGCCTTTACGGGCGCGGCGACGTGCTCCGTTTCGACCTGCCGCCGCCCACTACCGAGAAGCCCGGCATGGTCGAACGTACCTTCATCGCCATTCGTACCTGGCTCGGCCGCGGCGACCTGCCACTCTACCGCGACCTCGGCGGCGAGAACGGCACCGGCTATTCGGAAGTCAGCAAAGCGCTCAATGGCCAGAAGGACAGCAAGGTCCGCATCACCGATCGCGGCGAGGTCATCGTCCTGGTGGCGGTGCCGATCCAGCGTTTCCGCACCGTGCGCGGCGCGCTGCTGCTGTCGACCCAGGGCGCCGACATCGACCAGACCGTCGCGGCGGAGCGGCTCTCCATTCTCAAGGTCTTCCTGATCGCCGCCGGCGTGTCGATGCTGCTCTCGGTGCTGCTGGCCGGAACCATCGCCGGGCCAGTGCGCCGTCTCGCCGACGGCGCCGACCGCGTGCGCCGGCGGGTCAAGGGGCGGGTGGAAATTCCCGACTTCACCGGCCGCCGCGACGAGATCGGCCACCTGTCGGGCAACCTGCGCGAAATGACGGATGCGCTGTATAATCGCATCGAGGCGATCGAAAGCTTCGCCGCCGACGTCGCCCATGAGCTGAAAAATCCCCTGACCTCGCTGCGTTCGGCGGTGGAAACGCTGCCCTTGGCCAAGACCGACGCCAGCCGCGGCCGCCTGCTGTCGGTGATCCAGGACGACGTGAAGCGGCTCGATCGCCTCATCTCCGACATTTCCGACGCGAGCCGGCTCGACGCCGAACTGCAGCGCCAGGAGCCGGCGCCGGTCGACCTCGACCGGCTGCTGTCGGCGGTGGTGACGATCGCAAACGAGGTCAGGCGCGACAACGGCGTGATGGTGACGCTCGCTTTCGAGGGCAACCCGCGCAGCTACCTGGTGCAGGGCTACGACTCGCGGCTGAGCCAGGTCATCAACAATCTCATCGACAATGCCCGCTCGTTCTCGCCGCAGGACGGCGTGGTCCGCGTCGTCTGCCGCCGCACCGGCGACGAGATCGCCATCATCGTCGAAGACGACGGACCGGGCATCCGGCCCGACGCCTTGGACAAGATATTCGATCGTTTCTATACCGACCGGCCGCAGCAGAACTTCGGCCAGAATTCCGGGCTCGGGCTCTCCATTTCCAAGCAGATCGTCGAAGCCCATGGCGGGCGGCTGGAAGCGCGCAACCGCACCGCTCCGCCCGATCAGGACGGCGAGGCTGCCGTGCGGGGTGCATGCTTTACCGTGCATTTGCGGGTATTGTGACGGCGGTGAGCGCCGAAACCTTCGACCCCGCGTCTATCAGTGGCCCCACCATCCATGGCTGCGCCGTGCTGGTGGGGGCGCGCGCGGTGCTCATTCGCGGCCCGGCCGGCGCCGGGAAGTCGCGATTGGCGCTAGAACTCATCCAGGCATCCGCGGAGGGGCGGCTCGCGTTCAGTCGGCTCATCGCCGATGACCGCGTTCACGTCGCGGCCGCCCATGGGCGGCTGATCGCACGGGCGCCGGCCAGCCTCGCCGGGCTGATGGAGATTCGCGGCGTCGGCATTTGCCGCCTGCCCTACGAACCGATCGCCGTGGTGGGTCTCGTGGTCGATCTCGCGACCGCGTCGGAGCGCATGCCGCAGTCCGACGCACGGGCGACTGAAATCGATGGCGTGCGGCTGCCGCGTCTTGCCGTCGCACCGGGCGAGGACGCCTTTCTGCTGGTGCGCGCCGCCCTCACATTGGAAAAGGCTCCGGCCTGAAACGTCCTGGCCGGATGCCTTGGCCGGATGTGTTGGCCGGAGGTCTTGGCCGGAGGTCTTGGCCGGAGGTCTTGGCCGGAGGTCTTGGCCG
>DASYNT010000248.1:0-4864 GCA_036008405.1 Xanthobacteraceae bacterium | reverse complement strand
GACACCGCGCGGCGCGAATGCCTTGATCAACGGCTCGACCGTGCGGAAGGCGGCGTCCGGCCCGGACACGACCGAGGAGAGCTTGCCGGCCTTGATCACCTTGGCGTTGCCGCTTACCGGTGCGGCGACGAAATCGGCGCCGAGCTGCTTGAGCTTGTCGCGGATGGTGGCGGATTCCTCGACCGCGATGGTGGAGCAGTCGACGAAGATCGGCGGTATCTTATTGGCGGTGCCGACGCCGCCGGCACCGAAATAGACCTGCTCGATGTCCTTGCCCGTGGACACGATGGAGAACAGCACGTCGACGCCGGCGAGGTCGCTGGCGTGATCCACGATCTTGCCGCCGGCCGCGGCGAGCGGCTCGGCCTTCGCCCGGGTGCGGTTCCAGATCGACACGTCGTAGCCGGCCCGCAGCAGCCGCTCGGCCATCGGATAGCCCATCCTGCCGATCCCGATCCAGCCGATCCTCGGTTTGTCCGGCATGACGATTTCCCCTGTGGAACTGTGCCTTCGGTCACGCGAATTCGCCCGCGAATTCGAGGCGGCTGCGGTATCACAGCTTCCCGGGGCCAGCAACATCGGGGCCGCGTCGCATGGTCCCCGGCACGTGGCGGCGCGCTTGTCGGTGGCGGGCCGGTCTCATGCCCAAGGCGCACGCCAGGCCGGGCGTCGCCCGATTTA
This sequence comes from Xanthobacteraceae bacterium, assembly GCA_036008405.1. Lineage (GTDB taxonomy): Bacteria > Pseudomonadota > Alphaproteobacteria > Rhizobiales > Xanthobacteraceae > JAJPKK01. The sequence continues at coordinate 4,183 of DASYNT010000248.1, read as the reverse complement.
TGGTATGACGTGCATGAAAACGGCGGCTTGACGCCCACCAGGAGAACATCGGCGTGAATCGCGACGAGATCATCGCCGCGTCACGTGCTCACGAGCCGGAGCTGCGGGCTGCCGGCGCGGCGAGCCTGTCGTTGGTCGGGTCCGCAGCGCGGGGAGATCAGCGGGAAAACTCCGACATAGATGTCCTGGTGCGATTGGAAACCGATCCAGCCCATAAAGGCTTTGCTTATTTCGGCATGATCGACCGGCTTGCGCGCCGCATCGAGGCGATGGTCCGGCGTCCGGTCGACGTGATTGCCGAGCCGGCCCGCAAGCCGCGCCTGCGCCGTGAGGTGGAAAAGGACCGCGTCGTTGCCTTCTGACAAGCCGCTCCTCCGACTTTACGACATGCTTGAAAACGTCGATCGCATCCGGCGCTATACCGAACGCTACACATTTTATCGCTTCTGCGATGACTCCAAATGTCAAGACGCGGTGGAGCGCGGTCTTTTGCGCATCTCCGAGGCGGCAAGGAAACTCGAAGGCGTTGTGGATGTCATCGCTCCCGAACAACCATGGGCCGACGTTCGCGCTGCCGGGAATGTCCTGCGCCATGACTACGACGCGGTTGATCCCGCGGTCATCTGGCAAATCATCGAGGAAGACCTTGTTCCGTTGAGTCGGGCGGTAGAAAAAGCAATCGCGATTCTTGGTGGTGCGGGGGAGAGCCCCGACGAGAAATAGGCGCCATCGAGAACGTCAATTCTCCTGCCCCCCGCATCGAGTGGAGACCTGAATGACCGCCATGGAAAGCCCCTTGAACAAGAGCGCGTCGCAGAGCGTGTGCTGGAATTTCAAGCTGCTCGCCCATCATGAGCTGGGCGGCTTCGGCGGCATGGGCGAAGGCATGGCGGTCCAGGTCGCCAAGGATGGCCGCCGCATCATCTGGCTCGCCCATGAAAGCGCGCCGAAGAATTTCACCGCCGTCGACGTGTCCGATCCGCGCAAGCCCAAGGTCGTAGTGCAGACCGAGCTGCCGGAGAGCTTCATGCGATCGAATTCGCTGGAGCTTTCCGGAGACATCATGGCGGTCGCCTACCAGACCCAGAAGGCCGGGCAGAAGCCGGCCGGCTTCGAGCTGTTCGACGTGTCGGTGCCGGAACGGCCGAAATCGATCGCCTATGTGGATGCCTCCGGGCCGTCCTCGCGCGGCGTCCACCAGTTGTGGTTCTGCGACGGCGAGTTCGTCCACATGGCCGCCGGCGCGCCCGACTTCGAGTCGCACGATCCCAAGGACGACCAGTGCTACCGCATCTTCGACGTGCGCAATCCAGCCAAGCCCGTCGAGGCCGGGCGGTGGTGGCTGCCCGGAACGAGGCGAGGCGACGCCGCGCCGCCGCCGGCGCGACATCGGGCGCCGCTGCTCGACCGCGGCTTCCGCGCTCACAACACCAATGTTTATCCGCAGCGGCCCGACCGCTGCTATCTCGCCTATCTCGACGCCGGCATGTTCGTGCTGGACATTTCCGACAAGGCGAACCCGAAGCCGATCTGCCAGTGGGACAACTCGCCGCCTTATACGGGATTCACCCACACCGTGGTGCCGATGTTCACCCGCAAGCTCCTGATCGTCACCGACGAGTCCACCACCGACGGTGCCGCCGACTGGCCCAAGCTGATCTGGATCCTCGATGCCCGCGACGAGGCCCATCCGGTGCCGATCGCGACCTGCCCGATGCCGCCGGTCGACGCCTATAAGAGCCGCGGCGGCCGCTTCGGCGCCCACAACATCCACGAGAACACGCCGTCGCCCTATTCTTGGCATTCCGAGGACATCGTGATCGGCACGTTCTTCAACGGCGGCATGCGCGCCTACGACATCACCAACCCGTACCAGCCCAGGGAAGTCGGCGCCTTCGTGCCGCCGGCGCCGGCGCTCTCGCCGGTCGGCTCGATCCAGCTCAACGACTGCTTCGTCGACGAGCGCAAGGTGGTGTACACCGTCGACCGCTTCAGCGGCGGCCTCTACATTCTCGAGATGGATTTCTGACGATGTCGCGAAGCGTCGGCTGCCGCGTTGAACCCGCTCATACCTTCACCGGCGCCATGATGCCGGCGGGGAAGATCTCTTCCGGCGTGGCGTGGCGGTGGGCGATGCCCTGCTGGTGGCAATAGGCGAGGAAGGTTTCCAGCGTCGGCCGGTTCTCTTCGATCCCGAACGGGAAGGGATCGCCGCCGAACCGGTCGCGCATCTTGCGCGCATAGGTCGGCAGCCACGGCAGCGGATAGCGCGACACCGCGGGATCGAGCAGGCGCTCCAGGCTGCGGCGCTTGGATTCGTCGAAGGCGTTGTAGAGGTTGCGCGCGATCCAGGGATTGGCGGCGAGGATCGACCGCTTCACCGCGATCACATGCATGATCGGGAACACCTTGGATTTGGCGAAGTGGGCTTCCTCGCGTTCGAGGAAATCGGGAAACAGGCGCACCACGTCGGGGTGGCCGCGCAAGAAGCAGGTCGGCGGCCGCGCGATCAGCGCGCAGTCGATCTCGCCGGCGGCGAGCATGTCGCTCAAGGACTTGTCGGTGACCCGGGTGAGCTTCATGCCGGCCGGCAAGTCGAGCTCCACCTTCTCGATGCGGCCGGCCTCGTTGGCGCCGGCCTGGTACCAGTGCACGTCGGTGAGCTTTACGCCGGCCTCGTTGTCGAGCCAGCCGCGCATGTAGACGGCGGCGGTGTGGGCCCATTCCGGCGAACCGATGGTCTTGCCCTTGAGGTCGGCCGCGGTTTTGATCCCGCTGTGGCGGTTGACGTAGAACGAGCCGAACCGGAACAGGCGCGAGGCGAACACCGGCAGGCCGATGATGTCCGGATGGTCCCGCGTCACCTGTGCGGTGAATTTGGCGAACGACAGCTCGGTCACGTCCCATTCGCGGTTGAAGGTGAAGCGCGAGAAGATCTCGTGATGGCCGAGCGTCAGCCAGGTGTGCTCGATCCCCTCCGCCTGCACCGCCCCGGTGCGGAAATCGCGGAAGTGGTCGTAGTCCGTGGTGGCGATCGTCAGCTTGACCTTGTGCATCGGCGAGCCTCGTTGAATTCGGAGGACAGGGAAGGAGGACAGAAGATGGAGGACAGAGTACGGAGGACGGAGGACGGAGGACGGAGGACAGATAGTGCCTGCTCCCGTCCTGCTTTTCAGTCATAGGCGCGCTCATATCACAGATGCGCCGACCTCCGACCTCCGACCTCCGACCTCTGTCCTCCGTCTTTCGTCTTCCGTCCTCTGTCGTCTGCCTCATGCGCCCCAGGGCTTGTGGGCGTGATCGATGGGGTGATCGTCGACGAGATCGGCGCAGCCGGCCTTGTGCGCCCAGTAGCGCCAGGCCCGCCGCGTCTCCAGCGAATAGGGCTTGTAGCCGGCGTTGCGCGCGGCGATCTCGCCGTCATGGAGCGGCTTGATGTCGGGAGAGAGTCGCAGCGCATTCATCAGCGCGCGGGCGTTGCGCGGCACATAGACCGACATGCGCACCACCTCGATCAGCGACCGCGCCGCCGCCGAGAAGCCGTGGCCGCGCATCAGGGCGACGTTGGCGGCGCCCAGGCAGGCGGCGAGGTCGCGGGCCTGCTCCATGTTGGTCACCAGCATGTTGGTGTCGGGACCGAACCGGTCCGCCATGTCCCACACCGGGACCTTCGCGCCCATGAAGCTGCCGGAGTGGATCACCGGACGCAGCGGCACTGCCGCGATGGAAAACGGCAGCACGTCTTCGGAGTGGGCGTGGACCACCGCCTGCACGTCCGGCCGCGCCTCGAAGATGCCGCCATGAATGAAGCGCTCATGATAGAGCGGCCGGCCGTCCTCGCATACCGGGGTGCAGTCGAGATTGAATTCGAGGATGTGACCGGGCTCCACCAATTCCGGCGCCATCGAACTCGCCATCAGAAAGCGGTGCGGATCGTCGGGATGGCGCACGCTCACATGGCCATAGGCGTCCACGACGCCCTCGCGGGCGAGAATGCGGTTGGCGACCACGAGGTCGCGCACCAGGGAGGAGAGGTCGGTCATGGCGGTCCGTCGGCGGCGGTCGGCGGGGGAAGGGGCGGCGAATTACGTGTGTCGTCAGGGTAAGGGCATAGTCTGCCTCGGGAACCAGCGCCACCTGAGAAAACCACCCGCTCTCCTCTTGAAAGCGCCCCGAATTTCAG
>DASYNT010000247.1:0-6042 GCA_036008405.1 Xanthobacteraceae bacterium | reverse complement strand
CCGTCGGCGGCGCCGTGGCGGAACGCTGTTTTGCGGTGCTCAGGCCGGGCGGCCGCGCGGCCTTCATCGGATCGGGGCCGCAGGCGCCGGCATCGCCGCGCAGCGACGTGCGTTCGCTACGGCCATCGGTCGGACGCGACCGCGCGCACCTCGACCGCATCGTCGAGCTGGTCCGGTCGGGCGCCGTCCGCCCGCCCGAGATCACCATGTATCGCCTGTCCGACGCCGTCGCCGCCCATCGCGTGAGCGAGGCGCGTCACTTGCGGGGCAAGCTGGTGTTCCAGGTGCGGTAAGGGGCGGCGACAGCGCACCGATGACGGCGGACAGACGACGGAAAGCCGACCACAGATATCACTTCTGTCTTCCGTCGTCTGTCGTCCGTCCTCCGTCGTCACTTGTGCAGGAACGCCAGCAGCAGCTGGCTCACATGCTCCGGCTGCTCCTGCTGAACCCAGTGCCCGGCGCCGTCGATCAGGTCGAAGCTGAGCATCCGCGTGCACGCCTTGGTGCGCATGACGTCCACGAGGCCCGGGGTCTGGTAGACGCCCCAGTCGCTCTTGCCCGCGATGAAGCATGACGGCACGTCGATGGTGCGGCCGGAGAACGTCAGCATCTCGGCGATGCTCTTGGGGTCGGAGCCGCGCCGCACCCGGTAGCCCTGGAGCGCGCCGTTGAATCCGGTGCGGCCGTATTCGGTGGCGTAGACCTCGACCTCCGCCTCGGTCAGCCACTTGCAGGCCGCGATCTCGGCCGCGGACGGCATCGCCGAGGCCGCCGTCGCCGCCATCCCCTTGTCGAGCTCCATCACGTAATAAGTGGGGATATTGGCCAGTTCCTCGGCGGTGCGGGCCTTGAGCGGGAACGGCTTGTTCCCTTTGTAGTCGGCGCTCTTGTAGTGGTAGTAGGCGCGGAAGAAATTGTGCAGGCCCTGCGGGGCATACAGCATGTCTTCGTTGGCCCCGGGCTTGCGCTGATAGTTTTGATAATACTTGCGCGGCGGATTGAGCTTCGCCAGCTCGGCGTCGATTTCGTCGTCGGTGGGCGCGGGGCGCGGCATCGGGGCGCCGTTGGCGGTGTTGAACGGCAGGGCCGGCGGACCGCCAAACGGCGAACTCATGATCGCCACCGACTGGAAGATGTCGGGCCTGATCAGGGCCGCCCATGAGGCGACCGGCGCGCCGGCGTCATGCCCGACAATGGCGGCAACGGAGCGGTAGCCGAGCGCATAGACGAGCGCGATGGCATCGCGCACCATGTTGAGGATGCGGAACTGGTCGGGATCGGCGTCGAAGGAATCGTCCCAGCCCAGGGTGCGCCCGAAGCCGCGCTGATCCGGGGCGATCACGTGATATCCGGCCGCCGCCAGAACCGGCATCACCTTGCGCCAGCTGTAGGCGAGCTCGGGAAAGCCATGCAGCAGCAGCACGGCGGGGCGGCCCGGCGTCTCGAAGCCGGCCTCCAATGCATGGACGGTAAGGCCGTTGACATTGCCGATGGCGCGCGAACGAACGCCGGGCGGAAGCGTTCCGTTGCCGTAGGGCGGCAGGCTCGAAAAATCGGTGCGCACGATGGCCGCACGCGCCGATTTTGGTGCCAGCGCGAGGCCGCCGACCGCTGCCGAGGCGGCCACGAACAGGCGCCGCGACAGGGCGGCCGTTTCGGCGATGGGCTCGTTGTCGTGTGGCTGGTGCCGGATCGTGACAGCGGGCGGCGCCTTACGGGTTTGCCGGCAGCGAAAGCCGGCCGAGCAGGACCGCGACATCCTCGGTGCGGTCGAGTGCCCAAAGTGTCTGCAGGATCGAGGCCGTGCGCTCCTGCGGCCAGCGCCCGGCGACATTGCCGCGGAACTTGCGCTCGACGTCGGCCCGTTTCATCGGTTGCCCGATGAAGCCCGGTGCGTCGTCGACCTCGCGGGAGATGCGCCGGCCGTCGTCGAGTACCGCGGTGACGCGGGTGGGCACCACGCTGCCGACCCGGGCGGTGAAGGCGGGATCCTCCTTGACCGTGATCTTGCGCATGAAGGCGAGGATATGCGGATCGCGCAGCTTGTCCGGCGCGTAGCTCGCATTGGTGATGTCGCCATCGAACATGGCCCGCGCGGTGACATAGGGCAGGCTGTGATCCGCCGTGTCCCTGGTCTCCGGCGCCCATTTCTCCGCTTCGCTCCCAGCCGTCTGGTAGCCGCGGCGGGTGGTGGCGATTTCGAGAGCGGCGATGCGATCGAGCGCCCCGACCTCCTTGGCGACCGCGGTCCCGGCCACGATCGCGGTCTGGGTATGGAGGACGGCTGGATAGGCCTTCATGGCGGACAGGTTGATCCTGAAGGGGACGCCGCGGCGGCCGAAGGCCTCGACATCGACATCGGCCGGCCCGGACACCATCCGCATGAAGCCCGCCCGCCCTTCGAAAATGGGCGCCGGGCCGGTGATGCCGCCGCGCGCCAATGCGGTGGCGAACACCGCATTGCGCGCGGCCTCGGCGTCGGCCAGCCCCTTCCAGTCGGACAGCGTCTGCACCCGGGTCTGGTTCATCGGGATATGGTCGTTGATGGCGAGGTTGACGGCCTGGGTCAGTTGGTCGGGACCGAGCTTCATCAGCTTGCCGGCGGCGAGCGCCACGGCCGGCAGCGTGAACACCGGCGGGTCCCAGCCGCCGGCGGAGATGTCGAACGCGTCGAGCAGGCGACAGTTGATCTCGTAGGCGAGCGCGATCGCGGTGATGAGCTCCGTCGCGCCGGCACGTTCGGCCTCGGCGACGGCGAGACACGCTGCGATGGTGCCGCTGGGATGAGCGGGTTGGCGCCCGACATAGAAATCGTTGAGGTCGTAGTAGCGCGTCGCGGCGCCGTTGGCGAAGGCCGCGAGCGAAGGCGAGGTACGCCGGTTGGTGCCGATGACGGTCGCGTTGCCGCTTGCGGCGGCAACCGCGACCTCGCGACAGACGCGGACCGGCCGCTCGTCGAATGCCGCGATCCCGCATCCCAGCGTATCGATGAGATGGGTCTTGACGGCTTCGATGGTCGCGTCGTCGAGATCGCCGTAGCGCAGGGCGTCGGCATAGGCGGCGAGCGGGCGGGCGTTCGACTGCGCTGCCCGCGCCCGCGGCGCGAACCCGCACCATCCGAGCGCCGCCATGCCGGCGAGGATGTCCCGGCGCGGGATCGAAGGATTCGCGAGCGACGTGCTCGCAATCGGCACGTTCGCAGGTGACACGTTCGCGAGCGACTTGTTCTCGAGTGACATGGCCGATGTTCCGATGCGCCGCGAATGCCTTCGGGGCAGACGAACAGATTACGCCACGCCCCATGCTTTTGCGATAGGGGACGCCTTCTTGCGGGCCAGACCCGATCGGCTCATTGTGACCGCGCGACCGACCAGCGATCTCTGTTCGGATCCTGCGAAGCTGCCGGCGGCCTGCATTGGGCGCGGCGGCCGGAGCAGCGCCGCACCGTTCGCCCATGCATGACGATGATGGAGGACCAGATGACCGAGGACCGCATGAACGATCTCACGCAAGACGCGACCTATATGACGCCGCGCCGGGATTTCTTCGGGCACATGGCGGGCGCGGTGGCGCTCGGGATCGCGGGCGCGGCGCCGACGCCGCTGCTGGCGCAGGCCGCCGCGCCATCCGACGGGCCGGACTGGCCGGGCGTGCTCAAGGGGCGTCATCGCCAGGTGGTGGATGCCTATGAAGTCAATTCCGGCTTCCCGCTCGCGTTCGTCTATACCTTCATGCTGCCGAACGATCGGTCCAACACCACGGCGGTGCTGGTGCTGCGCCACGGGGCGTTCCCGATCGCGCTCGGCCACGAGATGTGGAGAAAGTACAAGATCGGAGAGTCCTTCAAGATCATCGACCCCGAGACCAAGGCGCCGGCGGTGAAGAATCCCTTCCTCACCCCGAAGCCCAGTGTGCTGCCCCTGGACGAGATGGCGATCGACCGCCTGCTCGCCAACGGCACCGTAGTCGGGGCCTGCAACGTTGCCCTGATCGTCCAGAGCAGGATGCTCGCCAGCAATGCCGGCGTGGTCGCCCACGAGGCGGCCATGGAATGGGCGGACAACGTGATCCCGGGGATCACCGTCATTCCGTCGGGAACCTGGGGCGTGAACCGTGCCCAGGAAAACGGCTGCAGCTACTGCGCCGGAGGCTGAACGGACCCAGGATGACGGCGCGGCATGCTGCCTCGTGGGATGCCGCGCCGGGGCGTTTGCCCGCGGGCTCTTTTGCGGCTTTTTTGCGGCCGATGGGGATGCCTGTCTCGGCGCCACTTTGCGGGAGGGCTGGTATCGACGCCGGGTATCTGTGCTATAGTCCGATCGGGCCGTCATATACGGGGGGTGCTTCGATGCATGGGGGCATTGGCCGCTTCAAATTGTCCGCGACCGCCATTTCCGGCGGAACGATCAGGATCGCGACGCGCAACGAGATCGCCTCTCTGCCGCGCTGGCAGAGCGCGTTCGGCGACGAGCGCAAGGACCGTCGCTTCTACGAGCTTCTCGAAGACACGCTGGAGGGGTTCGACTATGGCTATCTCGTCGCCGGCAGCGGCGACGACATCTGCGCCGTCCAGCCCTATTTCATCGTCGACCAGGACCTCACCGCCGGCACCGGCGGCCAGGTCAAGGCCATCATCACCGGGATAAGGCGGCTGTGGCCGCGCTTCATGCGCGCGCGCACGCTGATGGTGGGATGCGCAGCCGGCGAAGGGCATCTCGACGGCGGCGAGATGGTGCAATCCGCCACGGCCGAGTTGCTGGCGGGCTCGCTGCGCCGCGTCGCGCGGGAATTGAGCTGCGTCATGGTGGTGCTAAAGGAATTTCCGGCCAAGTACCGGGCGGCGCTGCGGCCCCTGCAGCAGGCCGGGTTCACCTGCGTGCCCAGCATGCCGATGACCACGCTCGGCATCGAGTTCAGGAATTTCGAGGAGTATATCGACAAGACGTTGAGCCCGCGCACGCGCGGCAAGGTACGGCGCAAGCTGCGCGCCGCCGAGCGCGCGAAGCCGGCGATCACCATGAGCGTGGTGGACGACGTCGCCGCGATCGTCGATGAAATCTACCCGCTCTATCTCGGAGTCTACGAACGCTCGCCGCTCCAGTTCGAGAAGCTCTCCAAGGAATTCCTGTGCGAGATCGCGAGGCGGATGCCCGACAAGGCCCGCTTCTTCGTGTGGCGCCAGGGCGAAAAGATCATCGCCTTCGGCCTGTGCACGGTGCAGGGCGACGCTATCTGCCACGATTATGTCGGCTTCGATTATTCCGTCGCCTTCGAGCTCAACCTGTATTACGTCGTGTTCCGCGACATCATCGAATGGGCCATCGCCAACGGCTGTAAGCGGTTCTACTCAGGCAGCCTCAACTACGATCCGAAGTGGCATCTGCGCCAGTCGCTCTATCCCATCGATCTCTATGTCCGGCACACCTCGGGCGCGGTCAACGCGCTGTTCCGGCGGCTGCTGCCGGTGCTGGAGCCGACCCGTTCCGATCCGATCCTGCCGAACTTCCATAACTATGGAGATCTGTGGGCGTGAGGTGAGCCGCTCTGCTCCGATCATCGATGTCCTACCACTACTGTGTCACAAAGCGATCCTCGACTCATGCTGCTGCACTTCCCCTCACCGCCTCGGTCGTCTTCCGGGAGGGCAGGGTGGGGTTCTTTCTTCGCAATCACCGCGGCCGTGGACCCCACCCGACCTCGCTTCGCGAGGCCACCCTCCCCGAAGTCGGGAAGGGATTCTGAGCAAGACCTGCCCTTGTGACGCAGTAGTTCTACTTGAAATACCGCAGATCCGGGGGCTTCTGGCCCTTCTTCGTGGGCATGAGAAGGCCGTCCGCGCTCACCATGTAATCGTCCTCGCCGACAGCGACATGGTTGTTGGTTTCGGGACAGTTCTCCTCGTTCCATTCGGGAAAGATATCCTTCGGGTCGCGCCGGTAATTCTTGGTCACCGTCCACGGGCGCGTCAGGGCGTTGTCGATCACGGTGACCTCGTCGTGGGCGACGTTCGGATCGGACTTATCGATGTAAAAGCGTTCC
>DASYNT010000246.1:0-8598 GCA_036008405.1 Xanthobacteraceae bacterium | reverse complement strand
CGGGATCGTCCTGCTCGACGCCCTCTACAGCGGAATAGACAAGTTCGCGAACTGGATCGCGGACAACAGATCCGGCTTCTTCGTGAGCTCCTACACGCCGCATACGCGCGGCCACAACGCCGACCTGGAGCAGTTGCTCAGGGCCAAGTCGGTGCCGTACGGCGCCGAATTGCGGCACGACCATCTGCCCGGCAGCGTCACCTTCCTGCCGGCCGGCCCCATCTCGCACCGCGATTTCGTGAACCATGCGTGGGTCGACAGCCCGCTGAAGGATATTCTCGTGCGGCTCGACGACTATGATCCGAGGGTCCAGACCGCGACGGCCGCGGCGGCCGCACGCCCCGCCGCAACGGCGCCGTCACGCAATTAGGACTCGTCCGCCAACGATCGATTCGGTTTTCGTCCCCTCTCCCGCTCGCGGGGGAGGGTCAGGGAGGGGCATCAGTAGAGGACCGTACCGCCGTAAATCGAGATGGCGGGGACAAGCCCGGGCAAGACGATTTCGTGAGCAGAGCTGCCGCGCTCATTTCCCAGCGCCCTCATCGGCATCGTCATTGAAATAGAAGTAGCCAACCTTGTTGTTGACCGAGCTCGCGTACCAGGTGCGACCCTGGGAATCGAGGAAGAACTCGCGCATCGAGATTTCCGAATGCGGATACGGATATTCGGTCACCTCGCCGGTGGCGGGGTCGAGGCGGTTGAGCGTGTCCTGCTCGTGGGAGGAATACCAGATCATGTGATTGCGATCGATGCCGATGGCGTAGGGACTCGGCTCCGGCCCGGGCAACGGGAATTCCTTGAATGACCCGGTGGCGGGATCGAGACGGCCGATCTTGCCGCCGCGGCGCTCGGTGAACCAGACGATGCCGTCGGAATCGACCTCGAGGCGCTGCGGCTTGCCCTTGGTCGGCGGATAGAACTTGGACAGCACCCCGTCCTTGGTGACCCTGGCGATCGGGCCGTCCTGCACGAAGGACGTGAACCACTGGTCGCCGTTGTGGCCGACCACGTTGCCGTAGGTCCCGCCCAGATCGAAATGGGTGAACCGCTCGTATTTGGGATCGAACAGCGAGATCGCGGGACCGCCGCTGGCCCACACCCGCCCGCCTTCATCGACCCGAACGGTATGCGCGGTGGTGCGCTTGCCGTCGGGCAGCGGCGAGTTCTGGTATTCCGTGATCTCCTGGGTGAGCGGGTTCAAATGCCCGATCCGTCCGGCCGCCAGCTCGGTGAACCAGACGGTGCCGTCGGGAGCCGGAACGGCGGAATGAATCCCGGTCGCCGCCAATTTCGGCAGCGGCAACGGGAACTGGGTCAGCTCGGCGGTCTTGGGATCGAGCCGCACCACCGCATTGCCGCGCCCGTAATACGGGATCCAGAACATCCCGTCTTTGTCCTCGACCGCGCTCCACGGCCCCATGCCGTTGTCGGCGCCGAAGTCGTATTCCACATAGGCGATGTTCATGGCCTTGGCGCTGAACGGACGCACCAGGGACTTGTATTGCGGCAGATCCTCGGGAGATTGCGGCTTGGGCGCGTTCGGACCGAACGCGGTGGCGAGATAGGACGCGAAATCCTTGACGGTGTCGTCGCTCAGGCGGCGCCCCTCCATCATCACGTCGCGCATGTATTCGACCCGCTGGCGCCAGCCGTCTTCGTCCCAGGCGTTGGTCGCCATGCGCTTCTGGAACGAGTGGCAGGATTGAAAGCAGGTGGTGAAGAACGGGTCGTCATGGCTGAGGTCGTGGTTCTTGGTCTTGGGCAGGAGCTGGCGGCCCTGATAGGTGCTCAGGTCGCTCCATCGCACCATCGCCTTTTGCAGCGCGAAATCGAACGAAGCCTTCTGGTCGTCGCCGAGCCTCACATCGGCGCGGGGATCGCTCTTGTAGCCGATCGCCGCGATCTGCACGGAGTAGGTCGCGGCCGGCAGGTTGCCGATGTGATAGCGGCCCTGGGCGTTCGACAGAACGCTCACCGTCATCTTGTTCGCGGTGTTCTCGGCGACCACGAAGGCTCCCATGAACGGCTTGCCGTCGGGCCCCTGCACCTGGCCCGTGATCGTCGCGGCGGACGCCGCCGACGCCAGGGAAACCGTCAATGCCAGCGAAGCCAGAACCCTGTCTGCCAGACCCATGAGCCCTCCGTCGGCCGCCATCCGCGGACGCGTTTGCCGCTGCAACGCGTGCGCCCGCGACTCCTGTTCCGTGCCACCGGCGCTTCGGCGACGTCGCCCGCGCAGGCCGGCGCGAACTATATCGAATGACCCATGCAAGGGAAACATTCTGTGTTCTTCAAACTGCGCGGAGCGTTTCTTGACGGTGGCAATGGCTCAAAATAATGTTTCTGTCGCCGGGAGCGGTGCGCGTCCTGAATCCGGTGGAAAATTCCGGGCAACGTGGCGAACCGGAACGGGAGGGCACTTTCATGAAAATGAGCCGTATTGTCGGAACAGGGATCATCGCCGCATCGACGATCATGGCCGCCGGTCTCGGGGTGCCGTCGTCCTGGGCGCCTTCATCTTGGGCGCAGAGCGCCGCGCCCCGCTACGAGGTCGATGTCACCTTCCCGAAGCCGTTTCCGGATCGGTGGGTCACGGGCGGGTTCGGCGGCCATTGCATCGATGCGCAGGACCACGTGCTCCTCCTCAATCGCCAGGACGTGCTCGACGGCGAACTGAACGCCGGGCATTTGGCTCCGCTGATGATCGAGCTCGATCCCACCGGCAAAATGGTCCATTCGTGGGGCGATCCCAATCTGATCGAGGGCACCGTCCCGGGGCTGCGCAACGGGCCCACGGCGTTCCGCCTTCACACCTGCCATTTCGACAAGGACGGCAACGTCTGGATCGCGAGCTCGCCGGGCGGCATGATCCAGAAATATACCCATGACGGCAGCAAGCTCTTGCAACAGATCGGCAAGAAGGGCGCGTTCGATACCTCCGACGGCACCACCAAAGGCACTCCGCTGTACTCGAACGCGGCCCGTTTCACCTCGCCGGCCAGCATTCATGTGGATCGGCAGAACGGCGACATCTATGTCGCCGACGGCGAGAGCCGAAACGGCAACAACCGCATCATGGTGCTGGATGCGAATGGAAATTTGCTGCGCCAGTGGAGGATCGAAGGCATGGACTCCGTGCACTGCATGGAAATCGCCGATGACGGGACGGTTTACGTCTGCAACCGTTATGGCGACCAGATACGGGTCTACGACAAGATGGGCAATCTCAAGAAGACCTTCGATTATCCGTGGAAGCCCGTCACCGTGCCGGCCGATGGGAAGATCAAGGAGAGCGGGGGCGCGACGGTCGCGCTGGCTTTGTCACGCGATGCAGCCCAGGCCTTCATGTTCGTCGTCAATCAGAACAATTCGCGCATCGATATAATCGAGCGCCAGACCGGCAAGCTCCTGTCGAGCCTGGGAGAGATCGGAAACCTGCCGGGCCAGTTCAATCAGGCTCACAGCATCGCCATGGATTCGCGGAGCAATCTTTACGTCGTCGAAAACCGCGGCCGGCGAATCCACAAGTTCAAGCCTGTCAGCCCATAGGACCGGCCTCAAATCTTGCAGAGGTGAGCGGCACAGCGCAGCCCGAGATATGCGGCGAAGCCTGCGGCGCGATCTCGTTCAGGCTACATTCAGCTTGGAGTCAGCCCGTTGTCAGCTAGCTAGTTCATTCTTGTAAAGCAGGCCAATTCCAGGGCTTTGGATTGGTGAATTGGTGCGGTGCCGCTCACGGTCGAACGAACGGTCAGGCTGGCACCTGATTCAGCGATTTGCGGGCGGTGGAGGTGTTGCCGTCCGTGAGGTCACACGAAGACGTGGGCGTTCGCTAATCCTGCGTTGAACGATCGTCGCAGTTGCTCGCGCGGCGCCCTACGTGGGCGCGCAGGGCATATTCGGTCCGGAAACAGCATCATGACGCCCACCCAGCAGTTTTTCGACTGGATCGAACATACGGATTTGAGCGAGTGGATCGCCGGGCCGTCGATGCTCGCCTTTCCGACCATCCTGACCATCCATGTTCTGGGCACCGGTTTCCTCGCCGGCACGAGCGTTGCAATCGCGCTGAGGATTCTCGGCGTTGCGCGCGGGGTTCCGCTGCGACGGCTCGAGTTATTCTATCCCATCCTGTGGGTCGCGCTCGCGGCCAATGTCGTGTCCGGCACGCTGCTGCTGATCGGCTATCCCTACAAGGCCTTCACCAACCCGCTGTTCTACGTGAAGCTGTCGCTGATCGCGCTCGCGATCTATCTGGTCGTGAAGATCAGGAACGAGGTGCTGCGCAATCCGCAAAGCGACAAGGAGCCGGCGAACATGCGGCGGGCCAAGATTCTCGCCGCCCTCTCGCTCGGCTCCTGGACGGGGGCGATCGCGGCGGGACGCTTCCTTGCCTACACCTTCACCTGGCTGCGGGTCGGCATACCCGGCGGCTTCTGAGAGGGATCGCCATGTTCACCGAGCCCGAGCTGGCAGAGCCATGGGAACTCTGGGTGCGCGCCACCGCGCTGCACCATTTCATCGCGCTCAATGGTGGCTGGCTGTGGCCGATTTTCCAGACGCTGCATTATTTCGGGCTGACGCTGCTGCTGGGCACCGTCGGCTTGTTCGATCTGCGGGTCTTGGGAGTGGGCAAGGCGGTGCCGCCGGCCGCCCTGCACAAGCTGATCCCGTTCGGCATCGCGGGCTTCGCCATCAATCTTCTCACCGGCATCTGGTTCTTTTTCGGCTTTCCCGAGCAATATTTCTATAATCCGTCGTTTCAGCTGCTGATCGCCTTCGTGTTGATCGCCGGCATCAACGTCGGGGTGTTCTACCTGACCGACGCATTTCGCGAAGTGAAACTGATGCCGGGCGGCGCCGACGCGCCGTGGCGCGCCAAGCTCATCGCCGGAACCTCGCTCACCGCCTGGGTCGCGGTGCTGGTATGTGGTCGGTTGATCACCTTCTACCGGCCGCCGTTCTTTCATTGAGATCGGGCCGGCTCTCGCCACGCTCCAAGTCGCAGTTCATCCATTGGGATGGAGCGCGCGCCACACCGCCTGCGCCGTGACCGGCATCTGGATCGCCGCCGCGGCCTGCGGCGGCAGGGCGTTGACGATGGCGTTCACGATGGCGCAAGGCGCGGCGGTGGTGCCGGATTCGCCGGTGCCTTTGACGCCCAGTGGATTGGTGGTGCAGACCGCCTCGTGGTGGAGCACCGTCATGGCGGGCACGTCGGCGGCGCGCGGAATCGCATAATCCATGAACGAGCCGGCGAGCGCCTGGCCGCTGTCGGGATCGTAGACGGTGGCCTCGCATACGGCCTGACCCAGTCCCTGGGCGACCCCGCCATGAATCTGGCCGGTGACGATGACCGGGTCCAGCACGCGGCCGCAATCGTCGACGGCGACATAGGACACGATTTCGGTCGCGCCGGTTTCGGGGTCGATCTCGACCTCGGCGACGTGGCAGCCATTGGGAAAGGACGGTGCGGTCCTGGCCTCGCCCCTCGTGTCGAGGCCTTCGCCGAGCACGCCCTGCCGCACCAGCTCGGTCGCCCGCGCGGCGACGTCGAACAGCGATATCCGCTGCGCGCCGCCGGGGACCACGAAATGCCCATCCTGGAAGGCGAGGTCGGCCTCCCTGGCCTGCAGCAGCAGCGCCGCGGCCTTGCGCGCCTTCACCAGCACGGCATCGATCGCGTTGGAAATCGCGCCGCCGACCATCATCGCCGAGCGCGACGCGACCGCGCCGAAGCCGGGCACATCGCGGGCGGAATCCCCGCACAGGATGGTGACGTGTCGTCGCGCGATCCCGAGCCTCGCCGCGACCAGCCGGCCGAACACCGTGACATGGCCCTGGCCGCTCGACGACGAACCGATGCCGACATGGACGGCGTCGCCGCCCGGAAACGCGATGGTCGCAGCCTCGGTGAGATGACCGCCCGAAATCTCGAGGTAGCAGCCGATGCCGATGCCGCGCAGCCTGCCGCGCTTGCGGGCCAGTCTGCGGCGCGCCGCAAAGCCGCTGTAATCGGCAGCGGCCAACGCCGTCTCGAACAAGGCGGGGAAGTCGCCGCTGTCATAGACCGAGCCGGTCGCGGTCGTATAGGGGATCGCCTCGGGACGGATGAGATTGCGCCGCCTCAGCTCGGCGGCGTCGATGCCGCTGACCCGCGCCGCTTCGTCCACCACGCGCTCGAGGAGATAGTTGGCTTCCGGCCGCCCCGCCCCGCGGTACGGGCCGGTCGGCACTGTGTTGGTGAACATGGCATGGGTGTCGATCACCATGCGCGGAATGTCGTACATGCCGGGCAGGCAGCCGGAAATGTGGATGGTCGGGCAGAACAGCGCGACGCCGGTGAGGAAGGCGCCCATGCCGGCGCGTCCCTTCGCCCGGATGGCGAGGAACCTGCCGCGCTTGTCGAGGGCGAGCTCGACGTCCCAATAGGAATCCCGCGCCTGGTTGTCGCTGATGAAGGCTTCCGAGCGCGTCGACACCCAATGGATCGGACGCCCGACCTGCTTGGCCGCGCACAGCAGCGCCACATATTCGGGATAGCTCGACGCCTTCATCCCGAAGCCGCCGCCGACATCGTCGGTGAGGACACGCAGCCGGTCGGGGGTGAGCCGCATCGCCGCGCACAGTTGGCCGCGAACGCCGGCGACTCCTTGCGTCCCGCAGCGCAGGGTGAAGCAGCCGGATGCCGGCTCGAAGCTCGCCGTCGCGGTGCGCGGCTCCATCGAGGCGACGGCGATGCGCTGGTTGACGAGCTGGACGCGGGCGACATGGGCCGCACCGGCGAAGATCGCATCGATCTCGCTCCGGTTGGCGCCGTCGGGATCGGCCGGTGCGGTCCAGTCGAAGGCGAGATTGCCGGGCGCTTCAGGCCAGATCTGCGACCCGGAAACAGCCTCGTTCGCGTCCACCACCGCGGGCAAAGGCTCGTAATCGACGACGACTTGGTCGGCCGCGTCCTGCGCCGCCGCGGCGGTGGCGGCGACCACCAGGGCGACGGGCTGGCCTACATGCACGACGCGGTCGCCCGCGAGCGCGGGCCGGAATGGCGTGACCGGTTTCGATCCATCGCGTCCCGGCAGCGGCACCGCCCCGGTTACCGTTGCGAGGTCGGCGGCCGCGAGGTCGGGCGCCGTCACCACCGCGACCACACCGGGCAGCTTCGCGGCGGCTGCAAAGTCGATGCCGCGGATGGTGGCATGGGCGTGGGGCGAGCGCACGAACACGCCGGCAACGACCCGGTCCGGAAGGAGATCGTCGCTGTAGCGCCCGCGGCCGCGCAGCAGCGCATCGTCCTCGACACGGCCGCACCACGGTTCGCCAAGTGCTTGCGCGCCAAGTGCTCGCGCGCCATGTGACTGCGTGTCATGTGCCTGCGCATCCCGATGCCGGGCATCCACCATTCGCCGACTCCGCGATTCCTGTGTGTGCCGCCGTTGATGTCAGGATGCGGTGGCGCCCTGGGGCCGCCTGACCGCGATGACCTCGCTGCCGGTTGCGGCGGCGCGTGCGGCGGCGTCCCGCAGCGGCTCGGCCGTGACCGCCATGTGGAAGGCGTTGGCATGCAGCAGCGTGGCGGTGTCGCGCATGATCCCCACATGGCCCTCCCAGAACACCAGATCGCCGCGCCGCAGGCCGGCAGAATCGCCCAACGCGGTTCCGATGGCGCGCTGCATGTCGCTGTCGCGCGGGCAGGCGATGCCGCCGGCGGTGAGCGCGACCTGCACCAGGCCCGAGCAATCGATTCCGAGGCTGGTCTTGCCGCCCCACAGATAGGGCACGCCGACGAAGCGCTCGGCAACGGAGACGAAATCCGGCGCGGCGGCGTCGAGCGGCGCAAGATGGTGCGCCGGTACATAGCCGCCCGACGCCAGCCGCGCCAGCTGGCCGTCTTCGCCGATGACGGCGACGCGGCAGCCCAGCGGCAGACCTTCCACCGGTTGCGCCTTGATGGAGCGTCCAGGAAACAGGATCGTGCGCAGCACCGCGACCTTATGAGTCGGTTCCCGGCCCGCTGCGCGCAATGCGTTCATCGGCAGCCAGCCGACATAGTCGTCCGCTCGAAGCTGGCCCCAGCCCCAGCCCTCGCCATCCTGGTCATAGATGGTGACGCGCTCGCCCTTGAGCGCCTCGGTCACCAGCATCGCATCCGGGACCGGCGACTGGCGCACCGGCGCCACCGGATCGAACACCTCGAACGTCACCCCCTCCACAAAGCGGTCCGCTTGCACCTTGCCGTGCAGATGCGCGGCGGCAAGATCGGGCCGGGCCGGCGTGACGCGGGGATCGAAGCTCATGGCCTAGCCGCCATAACGCTCCGCCAGCAGGGCATAGAGGGCGCGCGCCGCCTGGCATTCGCCGCCCTCGGGACGTCCGGGCTTGGCCGACGGCGTCCACGCATAGATGTCGAGATGCAGCCATGCCTCGGCGGCGCCGACGAAGCGATTGAGGAACAGTGCGCAGATGATCGAGCCGGCAAAACCGCCGGTGGCGATGTTGTTCATGTCCGCCACCTTGGAGTCGAGCATCGCATCGTAGGGCCGCCACAGCGGCAGCCGCCACAGCGGGTCATGGACGGCGCGGGCATGGCGGGCGAGA
>DASYNT010000245.1:0-6869 GCA_036008405.1 Xanthobacteraceae bacterium | reverse complement strand
ATACTGGTCGACAAGAAGGCCAAGGCGCTCGCGGTGAACTACGACGACGACATCGTCAAGGCGACCGTTCTCACGCGCGATGGCGCCGTGGTCCATCCGAACTTCCTGCCGAAACCCGTCGTCTGAACGAGGCGCCCATGGCCGTCATCAGTCCCCAGGAAGCCGTCGACCGCGCCCAGGCCGCCGCCGACGCCGCGCGCCAGGCCGCCGAACAGGCGCAAGGCTATGCCGACATGGCGGCCGCCGGCGTGCACGCCATCACCGGCGGGGCGATCGATCCATTCGTGTTCCGCCTCTCGATCTTCGTGCTCGCGGTGTTCGTCGGCTATTATGTGGTGTGGTCGGTGACGCCGGCGCTGCACACGCCGCTGATGTCGGTCACCAACGCCATCTCCTCGGTGATCGTGGTCGGCGCTCTGCTCGCGGTCGGGGTGTCGCTGGTCGGGAGCGACGGCGGCCCGATCGTGGCGCGCGCGCTCGGCTTCGTCGCGCTGGTGTTCGCCTCCATCAACATCTTCGGCGGCTTCCTGGTCACGCAACGCATGCTGTCGATGTATCAGAAGAAAAAGAAGTGATGCCGCTCGTTTCCGGTCGCGCCGACGCAGCGGGAGAGACGGCGCTCGAGATGAAGGTCACGTCCGCATGAACGCCAATCTGGCCGCATTGCTCTACCTCGTCGCCGGCGTGCTCTTCATCCTGGCGCTGCGCGGCCTGTCCAGCCCGGAATCGAGCCGGCGCGGCAACATGTTCGGCATGATCGGCATGGCCATCGCGGTGGTCACGACTCTCGCCGCCCACCCGCCGGTCGGCCTCGGCGCCGCGACGCTGGTGCTGTTCGGCCTCGCCATCGGCGGCGGCATCGGCGCGGTGATCGCGCGCCGGGTGCCGATGACCTCGATGCCGGAACTGGTCGCCGCGTTCCACTCGCTGGTCGGCATGGCGGCGGTGCTGGTGGCCGCCGGCGCGTTCTATGCGCCCGCCGCCTTCGACATCGGCACGCCCGGCGCGATCCATCAGGCGAGCCTCGTCGAAATGTCGCTCGGCGTCGCCATCGGCGCCGTCACCTTCACCGGCTCGGTGATCGCGTTTCTCAAGCTGTCCGGCCGCATGAGCGGCGCGCCGATCCTGCTGCCGATGCGCCACTACATCAACGGCGCAGTCGGGGGCCTGCTGATCTTCTTCGTCTTCGGCTTCGTGGTGTCGCAGAGCCCGATCGACTTCTGGCTGATCGCGGGGCTGTCGTTTGCGCTCGGCGCCCTCATCATCGTGCCGATCGGCGGCGCCGACATGCCGGTGGTGATCTCGATGCTCAATTCCTATTCGGGATGGGCGGCCGCCGGCATCGGCTTCACCCTGGGCAATTCGGCGCTGATCATCACCGGGGCGCTGGTCGGCTCGTCCGGCGCCATCCTGTCCTACATCATGTGCAAGGGGATGAACCGCAACTTCTTCGCGGTGATCCTGGGCGGCTTCGGCGGCGAGGTCGCGGGGCCGGCGGCGGGCGGCGAGGCCAAGCCCGTCAAGCTCGGCTCGGCCGAGGACGCCGCCTTCATCATGAAGAATTCCAGCAAGGTCATCATCGTGCCCGGCTACGGCATGGCGGTGGCGCAGGCCCAGCATGCCCTGCGCGACATGGCCGACAAGCTCAAGGCAGAGGGCGTCGAGGTCAAATACGCGATCCATCCGGTGGCGGGCCGCATGCCTGGCCACATGAACGTGCTGCTCGCGGAGGCCAACGTGCCCTATGACGAGGTGTTCGAACTCGAGGACATCAATTCCGAGTTCGCCCAGGCGGACGTCGCCTATGTCATCGGCGCCAACGACGTCACCAATCCCGCCGCCGAGGACGATCCGAAATCGCCGATCTACGGCATGCCGGTGCTCCAGGTCTGGAAGGCAGGCACCGTGATGTTCAACAAGCGCTCGCTCGCCTCCGGCTATGCCGGCATCGACAATCCGCTGTTCTACCGCGACAATACCATGATGCTGCTCGGCGACGCCAAGAAGATGACGGAAGAGATCGCCAAGGCATTGGGATGAGCGGCACCGGTCATGGCCCCCACGCTCGCGCCCCTTCTGCCTCCCCCGCTGTCCGGGGGAGGAAGCGGGCATCATAGGCCGCGGCGCGGCGCGCGCGGTTGCTGTGCCGGCGTCCTGACGGCGATGGCGATGTTGGCGCTCTTGCCCGCGACCGGTCGCGCCGAAGACATCTGCCGCGCGCCGGCCCGAGCCATGCAGGCGATCGAAGTGATGTTCGGACGCGCTGTCGACGGCAGGCTCGTCGTCACCGATCGCGCCTGGGCACGTTTTCTCGCCCGCGAAGTGACGCCGCGCTTTCCCGACGGTTTGACCGTCGTCGATGCGGCCGGCCAGTATAAGACCCCGCTCGGCAGCATCGCCCAGGAGCCGAGCAAGCTGTTGATGATCGTCGCCGCCGACGGCGCGCAGACCGAAAGCTCCATCGCCGCCATCGTCGCGGCCTACAAGCTGCAATTCCGCCAGCACACCGTCGTCGTCCTCACCCGCGCGGTCTGCGCGGCGTTCTGAACCGTTCGGCTGCCATGATTATTTTGAAATGGATCGTCTTGCTGGGCGCCGGCGGTTATATCGCCGTCGTCGCCGCGCTCTATTTCGGCCAGCGGGTGCTGCTCTATCTGCCCTGGCCGGGGCGGATCTCGCCCGCGGCGGCCGGTCTGCCGGAGGCCGAAGAGGTCGTACTCACCACCAGCGACGGCGAGCGGGTGATCGTGTGGCACGTGCCGCCACGCCCCGATCGGCCGGTCGTAATCTATTTCCACGGCAACGCCGAGACCATCGCCAAGCGGGTTCCCCGGCATCGGGACCTGATTGCCGACGGCGTCGGCCTGGTGGCGCTGTCCTACCGCGGCTATATGGGCTCGACCGGAAGACCGACCGAGGAAGGGCTGCTGCGCGACGCCGAAGCGGCCTACCAATTCGCGGTGTCGCACTATCCCGCGGACCGCATCGTCCTGTGGGGGCATTCGCTCGGGTCGGGCGTCGCGGTCGCGCTCGCCGCGACGCGGCCAGTGGCCAAGCTCATCCTCGAGGCCCCCTTCTCGTCGACCGCCGACGTTGCCGCATCGATGTTTCCCATCGTGCCGGTGCGGTGGCTGATGCACGACCAGTTCCATTCGGACCAGCGCATCGGCTTCGTGACGGCCCCGATCCTGATCCTGCACGGCGACAAGGATCGCGTCGTCCGGGTCGCGCTGGGCGAGCGCCTGTTCGCCCTCGCCCGCGAGCCCAAGCGCGGGCACGACGATCTCGACGCCTACGGCGCTGGCGCGGAGGCCCGCCGCTTCATCGCGGAGCCGATGCGATAGGTCGCGCGCGTGAGGGGTACTGCCAGGGCGTATCGAACGGTCCAACCGTGCCGCGATGGGCTTGAATCCTCGCACCGCCCGCGTAAATATTTCTATATGGGTTTATGCGACAGGAACGCGCGCGATGAAAACCACGGTCGAAGTACCTGATGATCTTTACCGTCGGGCCAAAGCCGAGGCGGCGCTGCGCGGCCGCAAGCTCAAGGACCTGGTCGAGGAGGGGCTGCGGCTCGTGCTCGAAGCTCCGCGCAAGACCCGCGGGCAGCCGAGCCTCAGTCGGCTGATGAAGCGCGCACGCGGGGTCGTCGACTCCGGAGTCGCCGACCTCGCTTCCAATCCCGAGCATCTTAGAGGCCTCGGCCGCGATGCCCGCTATCGTTGATACGGGCCCGCTCGTCGCCTTTTTCGACCGATCGGAACGACACCACCCGCTGGGTTGCCGAGCGCATCGAAGAACTTGAAGCCCCGCTCCTCGTTTGCGAGCCGGTGCTCACAGAGGCCATCCATCTGCTCGGGCGTTACTCGCGGGCACAGGACGCCCTGCTCGAACTCCTTCAAAATGGTGCGCTCAGCATGGCATTCCAAATCGAAGAGCATGTTGGCGCGCTACGCAAGCTGCTTCGAAAATATGGCGACAGACCGATCTCACTCGCCGATGCTTGCGTCGTACGCATGGCGGAAATCCATGAACGGCACGCCCGTCCTGACGCTGGATTCCGATTTCACGGTGTAACCGAAAACACGGCCGGCTTCCGCTTGCGCTTATCTATCCGGGCTGAAATCGCGGACAAATGCCCCATCAATTATTCAGCCCAATTGCCGGCCAGGGTCTGGCTCGGGCCGGTGCCGCCCTTGCAGGACTTCGGCAGCAGGTCAGGCACGTCGCATTTGCTGCAGGCGCTCAAGCCCATTCCCAGCGAAACGGCGAGCAATACAGCCCAAATCCTGCGCATGCCTGTCTCCCCAGCCCCGACGCAATATACGATAAATCCACGCCGACGGCGAGGGACGCTGGTTCAGGTCCGTTTTCCCGCCAAGACGGCCTTGCCGGCAGGGGTAAGCACGACACGGGACGATTTCATGGCGCCGCAGTTCTCCAAGCACACCAAGCCTTCGCGGACCGCATCCTCCCAGATCGACAGGCGGGGGCAGGTGCTCCTCCAGGCCTCCATCGCCTCGCCATAGGTGCGGGGACCATCGGCGACCCAGGCGAGGAACTGCAGGGTGAGGGCGGCGGAAGCGGTCGTCGAAGCGTCCACGATAGCCATCCTATCAAAGGCCGGCCCGGTCATGGCAGCGGGTCGCGATGGCGGCGAGTCGCGGGAGCCGTCGGAAAACCAACTGCCTCACATGAATATACGTCACACTCTGCCGTCGCCCGAGCTGGTTGCCCGGTACGGCAGCAGCCCGGCGGCCGCTCAGCGTGGCGGGCGGGCCGCCCCATTGCCGGCGCCGGGTCCGCGGCCGGGGGCGCCAGTGCGCAGCAACGGCTTCGGCTTGCCGGGCAGCAAGCCCTCGCGCTGGGCGCGCTTGCGGGCGAGCTTGCGGGCGCGTCGGATCGCTTCGGCCTTTTCCCGCGCCTTCTTTTCCGACGGCTTTTCGTAGTGTCCGCGCAGCTTCATCTCGCGGAAAATGCCCTCGCGCTGCATCTTTTTCTTCAGCGCCTTGAGGGCCTGGTCGACATTGTTGTCACGGACGAGAACCTGCACGCGTCATCCTCTCGGAAATGGCTTGAATCCGTAGCTGGGATGCGTCGCACGGCCGGCCTTCATGGCCCATCTGCCGGCGCCCGCTCCCGATTGGCGCGCGCTGTAGCAGAATTGGCGTCCGCTGTCCATTGATTGTGGTCGGTGTCGGTCGGTGCCGTCGGCACCCCGTACGTCCCCGCGCGGAGATGAGCAAAGAGATGGGCAAAGAGATGGATTGACTGTGCGGGCGTCCTCTTGCACGATCGGTCCCGGCGACAATGGGGGTGGCCGATGCGTGGCATGGGGCAGTGGCGGCAGGCGGTGGTATGGGGCTGCGTGGCGTGGTTTTCCAACTGCCCGTGGAACGGCGTTCGCACCAATGTCGCTCCGCTGGAATTCGGCATGACCCCCGAAGTGGTGTCGACGGCGCTGGGTGTGCCGATCGTCCACGTGTCGGGAAGCAGCGGCAATGAAATCTATTATGCCGAGAAGCCGACCCTGATCCCCAGCCTGTTCACCTACGACAATCAGCTGTGGCTGCAGTTCCGCAACGGCAAGCTCACCGGCTGGAAGAGCGATTACAAGCGCGGCGGCCCCTGGTAGGGCCGGCGCCGCGAGCCCGGAA
Organism: Xanthobacteraceae bacterium; assembly: GCA_036008405.1. GTDB lineage: Bacteria > Pseudomonadota > Alphaproteobacteria > Rhizobiales > Xanthobacteraceae > JAJPKK01. The sequence continues at coordinate 1,212 of DASYNT010000245.1, read as the reverse complement.
CCGGCCATTTCCGTCTGTCAGTTCGAGCGCCGCGGCGCGGCGATGGCCGCGGCCCACAGCCGGCTCAGCTTGCGCGCTCCGGTCCCCGACATGTGGCAGCGGTCATGGCGATCGGCAGCGGAATCGAGCGCGGCATCCATGTCCGGCCCGAAATAGACGCCGTCTCGCCCGGCGATGAGCCGTTTCTGGGCAAGCGCGATCGGGTTGTCCGGCGCGGGTGGCGTTCCGGCGCCGTCGCAGTACCCGGACTCGATAGCGACGAATATCGGGGCTTCGATTCCGTTCTGCCGGAGCGCCGTGATCACCGCCCCGAAACGCGCGAGGTAATCCTCGCCGGTAGTGCCGAAGATCAGGTCCGATTCGCCCTGCTGGATGAAGACATGGGTGAACGAGAGCCCGGGGCCGAGGGAGTGGACGGCCTGCAGCAGATGCGCGTGCAGCGTGCCGCCGGGCGCCCATTGGCCGATCGGGGATCCTGAAACCGCGACGGTGACGAGAACCACCGTATCGAACCGTTTTTGCCCCACCAGTTCGTTGCCGACCAGGGTCCAGACATTGCCGCCGCCGCCATCGGTGCCCAGAAGCGGATCGGCGGCGCGGTAGCAACGGCCCTGAAAATGATTGAGCACGCGGTCGTTGCCCACGAAGCGCGGCTTGACCAGATTCGCGGCCTGGGACTGGCCGAACACCAGGGCGACCATGGTGCGGTCGTTCGCCGGCGGGCAGGCCACGCCTTCGCGCCAGGACGTATCGCTCTCCACCGCCGTCAGCGATCGACCGGCGCCGGCGAGCCGCCAAACCGCATCCCGCGCGCCGGTCAGCAACGTCGCCGCGGGCCATTTTTCGGCCAGCGACCACAGGCCGAATCCGGAGGCGACGGCGATCGCTGCCACGGCGGCGGTGAGGCCCTTGCTTCGCACCAAATCCTCCGCAGCCGCGGCCGCAAACGGCCACGGCGGCTGGGGATGCTACCAGGGCTTGCCGGAAAAACAGAACGAGCGGCCGGGGGACGGCAGTTCCTCAGCACGGCGTCCGGGCTCGCGCGAAGCCCCGGATTGACGATGCCCGGTTGAACGATTCCCCCGGCGGAGGGATGAGCGGATGGCTACTCCCCCGCCGCCTCGCGGTGGCTCTCTTCTTCCGCCTTCTGCTTGGCTTCGAGGTCCTCGCCGGTCTGCTGGTCGACGATCTTCATCGACAGGCGCACCTTGC
>DASYNT010000244.1:0-2515 GCA_036008405.1 Xanthobacteraceae bacterium | reverse complement strand
ACCCGCAGCTCGCCTTTGCGGATCACGCGGTGAATGTGGGAGAACGACAGTCCCGGGAATTTCGCCTCCAGGAAGCGGTCGACCCGCATGCCGGCCTCGTCTGGCGTCACCGCCACGGTCTGGACCCGGGTCGCCTGCTGCGGCGCCGGGGCTTCGACCGCCTGCTCGATCGGGGTGGCCCTTCGAATGGGTGCGGCCTTGACGGGAGCTGCCGGCCGGCGTTCGGAACTATCGACTGCGCGCCGCGGGGCGCGAGTTTTTCGCGGGCCCGCCGCCGCCTTCTTGCCGGCCGCCGCCGCGCCTTTGTCCCGGTCGGAGAACGGACGCCGACGCTTGCCGGGACCGGCTGCCGCGGCACCGCCGGGCCGTTGCCGGAACGGCTTCCCAGCCGGCTTGCCGGTCGGTCTTCCGGTTGCCTTGCCTCTGCGATCTTGACCGCGTGGCCCGGCCATCTGCCGTCCGCCGCCCGGTTGCCTTGGTCCACTGCCGCGTCTCACGATACGTTCCTTAGGTGCTCGTCGTGCGGCACTCGTTTTGGGCGTGATCTTGTTCCGAAAGCCTGCAACCTTTCGGGATCGTGAACTAACTGCGCCGCCGACGGGCCGTGTGCAACACCGCGATGATGTCAATCGTCTCATCGCTTACGCGATGCACGACAATGTAGGGCAGTCCTGGCACGGCCAGAAGGCGTGTCCCAGGAACCAAACCAGATCGGCCGGACATGGGAAAGATCAAGAGGCGTCCGATCGATCGTTCGATCCGTTGTATGACGCCTTCGGCGGCCAGACGGTCGTGATTGGCTATGTATCTATGAATCGATTCGATGTCGGCAAGCGCGCGCCTTTTGTAACGAAGCCTCATCCCGTTAGACGCGCAAACATCGATCGAACCTCTTCGTCGGTCGCAAACGGCTCGCTATCCGACACTCGCCGCTCGATTTCGGCAAGCTGCTCGGGCGTGAGATGAATGTCGCCAACCTGCGTGTGGAGGAACGCGAACAGAACCTCCGCAGCTTCACTTTGACGATCGTCCGGGAGCGCTTCGACTTGCGCAATGGCCTCTTCCAGTCGCCTGTTCACGTCAATTCTCCATATCGGGGTTCAACAGAACCCAAGTATAACGTACTCGAGCCAACCGATCATCCAACGATACATCGCCAACGAAACATCCCTCGCAGGGCCCTACCCTCCCCGCTCGCTCCGCAGTTTCGCCCAGTAGTCCAGCCGCTTCCTGATTTCGCGCTCGAAGCCGCGCTCGGGCGGATCGTAGAACTGCCGGCGGCCGAGCGCGTCGGGGAAATAGTTCTGGCCCGAAAACGCCTCGGGGGCGTCGTGGTCGTAGGCATAGCCGACGCCGTAGCCCTCACCTTTCATCAGTCTCGTCGGCGCATTGAGGATGTGCTTGGGCGGCAGCAGCGAGCCCGCCTCCCTGGCGGCGCGCATCGCGGCGCCATAGGCCGCATAGGCGGCGTTCGACTTCGGTGCGGTCGCGATATAGATCACGGCTTCTGCGATGGCGAGCTCGCCCTCGGGGCTGCCGAGAAAGTCATAGGCCTCCTTCGCCGCATTGGCGATGACCAGAGCCTGGGGATCGGCGAGCCCGACATCCTCGATCGCCATCCGCACCACCCGCCGCGCCAGGAACAGCGGGCTCTCGCCGGCATCGAGCATGCGGCAGAGATAATACAACGCGGCGTCGGGGTCCGATCCGCGCACCGATTTGTGCAGCGCCGAGATCAGGTTGTAATGGCCGTCCTGGGACTTGTCGTAGATCGGGGCGCGGCGCTGCACGATCGCCTGCAGCTTGGCGGCGTCGAACACCTCGCCCTTGCGGGCGGCGCGCCACACCTCTTCGGCCAGCGTGAGCGCGGCGCGCCCGTCGCCGTCGGCCATGCGTACGAGCGAAGCGCGGGCGCCATCATCGAGCGGCAGCGGCCGTGCATCGATTTCTTCGGCGCGCGCGAGCAGCTTTTCGATCGCGGCCGCGTCGAGCGGCTTGAACACCAGCACCCGCGCCCGCGACAGCAGCGCCGCATTGAGCTCGAAGGAAGGGTTCTCGGTGGTGGCGCCGACCAGCACCACGGTCCCGTCCTCCATCACCGGGAGAAAGGAGTCCTGCTGGGCGCGGTTGAAGCGGTGCACCTCGTCGACGAACAGCAGCGTGCCGGTGCCGGTCTCGCGCCGCGCGCGGGCGGCCTCGAATACCTTCTTGAGGTCGGCTACGCCGGAAAACACCGCCGAGATCTGCTCGAAATGTAGCGCGGTGGCATCCGCCAGCAGCCGCGCCACCGTGGTCTTGCCGGTGCCGGGCGGCCCCCAGAACACCAGCGAGCCGAGGCTGCGAGTCTCCAGCATACGGGTGAGAGCGCCGTCCGGCCCGAGCAGATGGTCCTGGCCAACCACGTCGGAAAGCCGGTGCGGACGCAGCCGGTCGGCAAGCGGACGCGGCGCATCGCGCTCCAGGCCCGCCGCCGTAAACAGGCTCGCTGTGTCGGGTTTCGGGCGCCGACTCATCC
>DASYNT010000243.1:0-16099 GCA_036008405.1 Xanthobacteraceae bacterium | reverse complement strand
AAAGCAATTCCTGACATTGCAACCAAAAGGGCGTTTGGCGTCTCGGGCGCTAGAGGTGGTAGGGATGCTGAAGCAAGACCGTCCAGTCAGGTTGCGCGGGTCAGCGCCTGAAGCTTGCGTACAACGATCATTCTCCGATTGTAACGGATGACGCCGCCTTTTTGGAGGCGCGAGAGCTGCATAGTGACCCATTGCCTGCTTGAACCAATTAGATTCGCAAGCTCTGCTTGGTTGCAGGCTGAAGTTTTCTCAAGCTCAGGCTCAAAAGAAGTCGGAGCGAGCCGCCGAGCAGGAGCGGCCCGATGTCGCAACCGCCGCGAATAAACCAAGCGCCGGAGCGGCGCCGGCGTTCACGCGGTCTTCACGAACCGGTCGTTGAGCGCGTAGCCGGCGCCGCGCACGGTACGGATCGGGTCGGTGGCGCGGCCGCGGTTGAGCGCCTTGCGCAGGCGCCCGACATGGACGTCGACGGTGCGCTCGTCGATATAGACGTCACGACCCCAGACGCGATCGAGCAACTGCTCGCGCGAGAACACGCGGCCGGGATTCTCCATCAGGAATTCGAGCAGCCGGAATTCAGTCGGGCCGAGCGGCACGTCGCGGCCGGCGCGGGCGACCCGCTTCTTCTCGCGATCGAGCTCGATGTCGCCGGCGGCCAGCACGCCCGCGACCCGCTCCGGCTTGGTTCGCCGCAGCAGGGCGCGGATCCGCGCCAGCAGCTCCGGCACCGAGAACGGCTTGACTATGTAGTCGTCCGCCCCGGTGGCGAGGCCGCGCACGCGTTCGGTCTCCTCGCCGCGGGCGGTGAGCATGATGATCGGCAGCTGGTTGGTCTCCGGACGCGCCCGCAGCCGGCGGATCAACTCGATGCCGGACAGACCCGGCAGCATCCAGTCGATCACCGCGAGATCGGGCGTGCTCTCCTTGAGCTTGAGGTCGGCCTCGTCGCCGCGCACCGCCGATTCGACGGAATAGCCCTCCGCTTCGAGATTGTAGCGGAGCAGCAGCGTGAGCGGCTCCTCGTCTTCGATGATCAGAATTCGCGCCGTCATTCAGCCCTCGAAACTGCGCGCGGTGCCGTCGGTCACAGCCGAAAGGGCACGCGCGTCGTGCTGGTGTTGTCGCCCTTCGGGCGCTCGTCCGGAAGAGGCCTGCCCTCGACCATGTAATAGATCGTCTCGGCGATGTTGGTGGCGTGGTCGCCCATCCGCTCGATGTTCTTGGCGCAAAACAGGAGGTGGATACAGACGCTGATGTTGCGGGGGTCTTCCATCATGTAGGTGAGCAGCTCGCGGAACAGCGAGTTGTTGACCGCGTCGACCTCCTCGTCGCCGCGCCACACCTGCAGGGCCTTGGTGACGTCGCGCCGCGAATAGGCGTCGAGCACGTCCTTGATCTGGGTGAGCACCAGCTCGGTCATGTGCTCGACCCCGCGCATCACCTTCTGCAGATTGAGCTCGCCGTCGAGCACCATCACGCGCTTGGCGATGTTCTTAGCGAGATCGCCGATCCGCTCGAGGTCGTTGGAGACGCGGAGCGCGCCGACGATATCGCGCAGGTCGATCGCCATGGGCTGGCGCCGCGCGATCGTGAGGATGGCTTTTTCCTCGATCTCGCGCTGCAGGAGGTCGATCTTGGAGTCCTCGGCGATGATGCTCTGGGACAGCACCGCGTCGTGGCGGTTGAGCGCATCGATCGCGTCGCCGATCTGGCGCTCGGCGAGACCGCCCATCTCGGCGATCATGCGCGACAGTTCCTGGAGATCGGCGTCGAATGCCTTGTGGGTGTGCTCGGTCAATACCATCTCGTCACTCCGCTTGCTCGCGTCAGCCGAAGCGGCCGGTGATGTAATCCTGGGTACGCCGGTCGGTGGGCGTGGTGAACATCTTGCTGGTGGTATCGAATTCGACCAGCTCGCCGAGATACATGAAGGCGGTGTAGTCCGACACGCGCGCCGCCTGCTGCATGTTGTGGGTGACGATCGCGATCGTGTAGTCGTCCTTGAGCTCGTCGATCAGCTCCTCGATCTTGGCCGTCGAGATCGGGTCCAGCGCGGAGCAGGGCTCGTCGAGCAGGATCACTTCCGGCTTGATCGCCACGGTGCGGGCGATGCACAGGCGCTGCTGCTGGCCGCCGGAGAGACTGAGCCCGTTGGCCTGCAGCTTGTCCTTGGCCTCGTCCCAGATCGCCGCCCGGCGCAGCGCCGATTCCACCCGCTGGTCGAGTTCGGCGCGCGCCAGCTTCTCGTAGAGCCTGATGCCGAAGGCGATGTTCTCGTAGATCGACATGGGAAACGGCGTCGGTTTCTGGAACACCATGCCGATGCGCGCGCGCAGCAGGTTGAGGTCCTGGCCGGGCTCGATGATGTTGTGGCCGTCCAGCAGCACCTCGCCCTCCGCGCGCTGATTGGGATAGAGGTCGTAGATGCGGTTGAGGATGCGCAACAGCGTCGATTTTCCGCAGCCGGAAGGCCCGATGAAGGCCGTGACCTTGCGGTCGTAGAGCGGCACGTTGACGGTTTTGAGCGCCCGATGGTCGCCGTAATAGAAATCGAGATTTCGGACCAGCACCTTTTCCGCGAGCTTGCCGTGCGGCTCGGCGTCCTTGCCGGCGACCGGGACCGGCGGCGCGATGGCGGTGTTGGCGGTATCCATGGAGTTCATGACGACTTCCTCGAACCGGCAAGCGCGCGGGCCGTGATGCTGAGCGCGAGCACCGCCATGGTGATGATGAGCGCGCCGATCCAAGCGAGCTTCTGCCAATCCGCATAGGGGCTGAGCGCGAACTGGAATATGACGACGGGAAGGCTCGAGATCGGGGCGTTGAGATCGGTCGAGAAGAACTGGTTGTTGAGGGCGGTGAACAGGAGCGGCGCCGTCTCGCCGCTGATGCGGGCGACCGCGAGCAGCACGCCGGTGATCATTCCGGCCCGGGCGGCCCGGTAGGAGACATAGCCGATCACATGGGCGCGCGGCATGCCGAGCGCCGTCGCGGCCTCGCGCAGCTCCTTCGGGACCAGGGCCAGCATGTCCTCGGTGGTGCGCACCACGACCGGAATGACGATGATGGCGAGCGCGACCGCCCCGGCCCAGCCGGAGAAATGCCCCATCGGCGCGACCATGATCTCGTAGACGAACAGCCCGATCACGATCGACGGCGCGCTCAGCAGGATGTCGTTGATGAAGCGAACCACCATGGAGAGCTTGGCGTATTTGCCGTATTCGGCCATGTAGGTGCCGGCCAGAATGCCGATCGGCGTGCCGATCAGGACGGCGATCACGGTGATCATCAGGCTGCCCATGATCGGATTGAGCAGGCCGCCGGCGGCGCCGGGCGGCGGAGTCATCTCGGTGAACACCGCGAGCGAAAGCCCGCTGAAGCCCTCATAGAGCAGCGTTCCGAGGATCATGACCAGCCAGCCCAGGCCGACCACGGTGGCGCCGATCGACAGGACGAGGACCATCGTGTTGCGGTGGCGGCGGCGTGCGTAAAGGTCCAGCATGTTCAGCCCACCCGCCGTTCCATCCGCAGCAACATGTAGCGCGCCAGGGCGAGTACGATGAAGGTGATCACGAACAGGAGCAGCCCCAGCGCGATCAGCGAGGAGGTGTAGAGGTCTCCCACCGCCTCGGTGAACTCATTGGCGATGGTGGCCGAAATCGTGGTGCCGGGAGCGAGGATCGAGGCCGACACCCGGTGCGCATTGCCGATGACGAAGGTGACCGCCATGGTTTCGCCGAGCGCACGGCCGAGGCCGAGCATGACGCCGCCGATGACGCCGACCCGCGCATAGGGCAGCACCACGTACCGCACCACCTCCCAGGTGGTGCATCCGACCCCGAAGGCCGCCTCCTTGAGCACCGCAGGCACCGCCTCGAACACGTCGCGCGAGATCGAGGTGACGAACGGCAGTACCATGATTGCCAGGATCAGGCCGGCGGTCAGCGTGCCGATCCCGTAGGGGGGCCCTTCGAACAGCGTGGACAGCAGCGGAATGTTCTCGAAGGTGTCGATCAGAAACGGCTGCACCGTGCTCTGCAGGAACGGCGCGAACACGAACAGGCCCCAGATGCCGTAGATGATGCTGGGAATGCCGGCCAGCAATTCGATCGCGATGCCGATCGGCCGGCGCAGCCACATCGGGCAAAGTTCGGTGAGAAACAGCGAAATCAGCAGGCCGAGGGGAACCGCGATCACCATGGCGATGATGGAGGTGACGAGCGTGCCGTAGATGGCCGCGAAGGCGCCGAATTTCTCGGTGACAGGATTCCAGCGCTCCTCGTAAAGGAAGCTGAAGCCGAATTCGCGCAGCGCCGGGATCGAACCTTGTATCAGGGAGATGATCACGCCGCCGAGAATCGCCAGGACGAGGATCGCCCCGCCGCGGGTGAGATTGCGGAACACCGTATCGCCGAGCCGCAGCCGTCCCAAAATCTTCGAGCGCGACGCCGCATCCGAAACGGCCGTGTCACCACGTGATAAGGCGAGGTCCACCACCGGTTTCCTCCCGGGCTCATGCATCCTTGGGCTCTCCCCCGTTCATCGGGCCGTCATGTCGGGAAGGGCCACTCACCACTCGACTCTGTCGAACAGGCCGGAGGACGTGCCGGTGAAATGGGGAAAAGCGCCACAGGCGCCTTTCCCGGTTGTGATAGCGACTTCAGTGAGTGGCCGCGTACAGTGGCTTGCCGCTGGCATCCTTGATATTCTTGGCCCAGTCGTCTTGCACGGTGCCGACGACCTTCGCCGGCAATGGCACGTAGTCGAGGTCTTCCGCCATCTTGCCGCCCTTCGAGTAGGCCCACGCGAAAAACTTGAGAGCCTCTGCCGCCGCCACGGGATCTTTCGGCTGCTTATGGATCAGGATGAAGGTCGCGCCGGCAATCGGCCACGATGCGGCGCCGGGCTGGTCGGTCAGGACGACATAGAAGTTCGGAGACTTCGCCCAGTCGGCATTCGCGGCAGCCGCCTGGAACGCTTCAGCATCTGCGGAAACCGTCTTGCCATCCTTGTTTACCATGTTGACGGTCGTCATCTTGTTTTGCTTGGCGTAAGCGTACTCGACATAGCCGATCGCGCCCTTGGTATTGGCGACGTTGTTGGCGACACCCTCGTTGCCCTTGGCGCCGATGCCGGCCGGCCACTCCACGGAGGTGTCGGCACCGACTTTGGTCTTCCAAACGGGACTCACCTTCGAAAGGTAGTCGGTGAAAATAAACGTTGTGCCAGAACCGTCCGAGCGATGGACGACCACGATCGGCTGTGACGGCAATTTGACCGACGGATTGAGCTTCTTGATCGCGGCGTCGTCCCATCTTTTGATTTGGCCGAGATAGATATTGGAGAGAGTAGCACCATCCAGCATGAGATCACCGGGCTTCACGCCTTCGAGATTGACGACGGGTACGTCGCCACCGACTACGGTGGGGAACTGGACAAGACCCGATTTCTCGACGTCTGCCGGCGAAAGCGGCATGTCGGATGCACCGAACACGACGGTCTTGTTTTGGATCTGCTTGATGCCGCCGCCCGAACCGATCGACTGGTAATTGAGGCCGACCCCGGTCTCCTTCTTATAAGCGTCCGCCCATTTGGCGTAGATCGGATAAGGGAAGGTCGCGCCGGCGCCCGAAATGTCGACGGCGGAAGCGGGGAGAGTCGACGCGGCGGCGAGCGCGCCGGCCACCGCCAGGGCTCGCAACGGGACAAAATTCTGTTTCACGAGTTTTCTCCATCCTTATGGGCCGGATGCGGACGACCACAGGCTCGACACCTGCAGCCTCCCCCAAGGCCGGGCCTTCGCGTTGTTGTTCGAATGCTGGCCTCGATCGCAGAGCACCCGGTTCGGGAGCCTCGGCCAGCTCTGGGTCTCCCCTCGCCCCAATAGAACGAGCGAGCGAGCGGAGCTGGCAGGACGTTACGCCGTCGACGTCATCGTTCTATGTGACGATGATGACAACGGCGTGACATTGCAACGCACTGATTTCAATCTGAAATACTCGTTAGCGCCGACGTCGCCAGGAGCGGCAGCCGGGCCGAAAAAGTGGCTCCCGCGCCCGGCGTGCTCTCGATCATCAGGCGGCCCCGGTGGCGGTTGAGAATGTGCTTGACCAGGGCGAGCCCGAGCCCGGTCCCGCCCTGGGCGCGGCTCTCGCTGATGTCGACGCGGTAGAACCGCTCGGTCAGGCGCGGCAGGTGCTCCGGCGCGATTCCGGGGCCGTAATCGCGCACCGACACCACGGCCTCGCGCGCCTCGTCATTCGACGGCTCCCGCACCAGCGTGATGTCGACGCGGCGGCCGGGAGCGCCGTATTTCAGGGCGTTCTCGATCAGGTTTTCGAACACCCGGATCAGCTCGTCGCGGTCGCCGGGAACGCGGAGCGAGCTCGCCTGGTTGACGATCTTGACCTCGACTTCACGCTCATGGGCGAGCGGCGACAGGCCGTCGGCAACCTGACGCACGAGCGCGCCGAGATCGACGGCGTTGTCGGGATGGATGTGGGCCTTCTGCTCGATCCGCGACAGCGACAGCAGGTCGTCGATGAGGCGCGCCATGCGCGTCGCCTGCTCCTTCATGATGGCGAGGAAACGATCGCGCGCCGGCGCATCGTTGCGCGCCGGGCCTTGCAGCGTCTCGATGAAGCCCGACAGCGAAGCCAGCGGCGTGCGCAGCTCGTGGCTCGCATTGGCGACGAAATCGGAACGCATCTCTTCGACGAGGCGCAGCGGCGTGAGGTCGCGCAGCGTCAGCAAGACGAGATTGCGGGCCTGGTTCGGGCTCTCGCCGGGCAGCAGCAGCGGCGCGATCGTCGCCTCCCACCATCGATCGGTCGGCACCCGCTCGAAGAATTCGACGCGGCGCACATTCCGGGTCGCGCCGACCGCGCGAATGGCTTCGAGCACGTCGGGCACCCGCAACGCGAACGAGATCGGCTCGCCGCGCGATATGCCCGGCAAAATCTGCTGTGCGCTCGCATTGAAGGCGACGACCTGGCTGTCCGGCGCGAGCGCAAAGGCCGGGTCCGAGAGGCCGGCGATGATGGCGTCCACCATCCGGTCGGCGAGCAGCGGCATGGTGCGCTCGCCGTAGATCGAGGTTTCATCGACGCCCGGCATGGCCGCTTCCCGCACCAGGACGGCGAGCGCAATGACGGCAAAGCCGGTCAGCGCCGGGATCGGCGCCAGTCCCGCGAACTGCACCAAGCCGGCGAACAGGACGCCGGCAACCAGCAGCACCGGGCGCGCGCGCACGAAGCGGCGCAGGGCGCCGCCGGCTATGAAAGCTTCATTTCGGCGTTCCTGGACCACCATCGGAGTTGCTTTGCGCCTGGTTCGCGTGGTTCCGGCGGCGTGGTCGACACGGATGGTTTGCCTCTGTGTGGACCAGTCGCCTCACCATTTCAATAAGCTGATCCGGCCGACGGCCCTGACATTCGACAGTCGATGCCGGGCCAGACCAATCGAGCGCCAGCGTTTCACACCGAAGCGGATGGCGCTCCGAAGTCATTGACAGAGCATGATCCCGTCCGCAACGCCTGCAATCTTGCGGGATCACACGGGTGGCGGATGGATCCCCAAGGGTCGCAAATTCTTCGGCCGAGACCATACACGTATTCGAACAATCGGCCTGCCATCGGGATCGACCGATGCCGGTGGCTTGTCGTGTAACAAAGGCAACCACCAAATGGCGCGGTGATGACGGTTTTATGACGATTGGGCTGGCGGCTTTCCGGCGCCGCCATCGTCATTGCGGCCGCCGCTGCCGGCTTGCCGCGGGACGATTATGTGGAACCACAATTCGCGGCCGCCCAGGACGGCGAGCGAGATTGCGAACGGCACGAGATAATAGAGCAGGCGGAACAGCAGCAGTCCGGCCAGCAGATCCTCGGTGTCGAACTGCCAGAGCGCCACCAGCATGGCGGCATCGAAGACGCCGAGCCCGCCCGGGGAATGGCTCGCGAACCCCAGCAGCGTCGAGGCGACGAAGATCACCGCGACCGTCACGAAGCCGATATAGGGCTCCTCCGGCACCAGCATGTACATGGCGGCGGCGCAGCAGGCGAGATCGATGATGCCGACGAAGATCTGCAGCAGGGTGAGTGGCCCGTTGGGCAAAGTGACGAGCCAGTTGTTCCGGCCGACCACGCGCGGGGTTCGCCACACCCACACCACATAGGTGGCGAGCATGCCGATCACGGCGAACGCCAGGATACGGTTGAACCAGGGCGGCAACTGGTTGATCGCCGAGGCCGCCTGGGGCGCATAGGCGACGCCCAGGCCCAGCACGGTCGCGTTGCCGAGCCAAAACGTCAGCCCGGCGATGAAACAGATCTTGGCCACGTCGATGGCGGAAAGTCCGTGGCGCGAATAGACGCGGTAGCGCACCGCACCGCCGGTGAAGGCGCTGGCGCCCACATTGTGCCCCACCGCATAGCTCGTGAAGCCGGCGAGCGCCGCAACGCGGTAGGGGACGTCCGGCCGGCCGACCGTCCGGAGCGCGAACAGGTCATAGAATGTCAGGGTGAAATAGCCGGCCGCGACGAACATCGCGGCTTTGACCACATCGTGCTTCTCCACCGCCTCGACCGCATCGATGACATCCTCGAAATTGATGCCGCGGAGCATCCGGTAGAGCACGACGGAGGCGACGGCGATGATGGTGAGGCTCAATAGGAAGCCGACCCGGCCCCAACCAATTTTCACGTCGACCAATTTCACCAAGTATTGCAGGCCGCCGCTCATACAGGCTCCGGACGAATCTGGCGCAATTGTAACTTGATCGATCAGATGCGCCGGTGGGCATTTGGTCACGACCATTGCAGGCCCCCGACTGCGCTCGAGCGGTGCAACGCCACCGCTCTTACATGGTCCCACGACGCGCGCCAAGACATTGAAACTACCCACGGACGGCTGCGCCGGCCGGGTCGAGGCTTTGACGGCGCCTCCACGGCCGACCTATGCTCTGGACCGAGCCGAAGGGAGCGCCTGCCATGGAGGTCGCCATCGTCGGAGGCGGGATCACTGGCCTGTCGCTCGCCTTGAATCTGCACAACCGCGGGCTCGCCTGCCGCGTGTTCGAGCGCGCCCCGCAGATCCGGGAGCTCGGCGTCGGGATTACGCTGCTGCCCCACGCGATGCGGGAGTTCGCGGCGCTCGGCCTGCAGGACGAGCTCTGCAGCGCCGGCATCGCCATCCGCGAAAGCTGCTTTTTCAACAGGTTCGGCCAGCTCATCTACCGCGAGGACCGCGGCCGCCGTGCCGGCTACCCGCACCCCGAGGTCAGCATTCATCGCGGGCGCCTGCATTTGATCCTGCTCCGGGCGGCGGTGGCACGCCTCGGCACCGGCGCGGTCGCCACCGATCGGGAATGCGTCGGCGTCGAGCAGGACGAGGCGGGCGTAACCCTTCGCTTTCGCGAGACGACGTCCGGCCGCGTGCTGGAGCCGGTCCGCGCCGGCGTGGCGATCGCCTGCGACGGCATCAATTCTGCACTGCGAAAGCAGTTCTATCCGGATGACGCCGTCGCCTTTGCCGGCATCAACACCTGGCGCGGCATCACCCGCCACAAGCCTTTTCTCGACGGCCGATCCTATGCCCGTACCGGTTCAATCCTCACGGGAAAAATGGTCATCTATCCCATCATCGACGAGGCGGACGACGACGGCAACCAGCTGATCAACTGGATGGCGGAGATCAAGCAGGACACCTTCGCCAAGAACGATTGGAACCAACCCGGCAACCTCGCCGATTTCTTCGCGATCTACCGGGACTGGCGCTTCGATTGGCTCGACGTGGCCGAGCTGATCCGAACCGCCGACCAGGTCCTCGAATACCCGATGGTGGACAAGGATCCGGTCGCGCGCTGGACCTTCGGGCGGGTGACGCTCGCCGGCGACGCCGCCCATCCGATGTATCCGCGCGGCTCGAACGGCGCCGCCCAGGGCGCCATCGACGCCCGCACCCTCGCCGCCTGTCTCGCCGCCTGCCGTGCCGTCCACGGCGACCCGCGCGACGCTTTGAAGGAATATGATGGCAAGCGGCTGGCGACCGCATCCCAGGTGGTACGGACCAACCGGGAGCATCCGCCCGATTTCATCAACATCAAGGTCGAGGAACTGGTCGGCGACCGGCCGTTCGCGGACCTCGACAAATACATCACCCAGGAGCAGTTGCGGGCGCTGTCGGAGGACTACAAGCGGGTCGCCGGCTTCTCGCTCGCCGATGTCGCCACGGCTTAACCGCGGCGCCCCATCCGCACCGCACAAATCCCGGCCCGCCGGCGCATGACACCGAAAAGTCGCGGATTTGAGCGGGCCTTGACGGGCTCTGGATCATGGCCAGAAATTGCCAAGTTCGGAGTGCAACGCGAAGCGATATCGCGCTAATGTCGCAATCGATTTCGATCGCCGCCGAAGGTTCGGCCGGCTCGTATGGGAGGAAGACATGACGGAGCACTCGTTAGCACGGCGCGACGTGATCAAGGCGGCCGGCGCCGGCCTCGCCACCAGCCTGCTGGCCGGCGCAACCGCCCAGGCCCAGGCGCCCGCCGCCGCCCCGGGCGGAGCGGAATTCTGGACCGCCGAATACACCGCCAAGAAGGGCGACGTATCGCTGGCGATTTATCGCAAGCGGGTCGGCGCGCCCGTCGCCGGCGGCGCCAAGAAGCCGGTGCTGTTCCTGGTGCACGGCTCGTCCAATGCCGCGCTGTCGAGCTATGACCTGACCGTCCCGGGCCGCGGCGAATATTCGATGATGAACGTATTCGCCCGCCTGGGCTACGACGTCTGGACCATGGATCACGAGGGCTACGGCAAATCATCGCGCACCTCCGGCAATTCCGACATCGCGAGCGGCGTCGAGGACCTCAAGGCCGCCATGCCGATCGTGGTCAGGGAGAGCGGACAGGACAAGGCGCACATGTTCGGCACATCCTCCGGCGCGATCCGGGCCGGCGCTTATGCCATGGCCCAGCCGGAGCGGGTCGACCGCCTGGTGCTCGCCGCCTTCACCTACAAGGGCGAGGACGCCCCCACGCTGACGCAACGCGCCAAGCAGCTCGATTACTACCGCACCCACAACACCCGCCTGCGTGACCGCGACATGATCCGCTCGATCTTCACCCGCGATAGCCTGCCCGAAGCCTACGATCAGGCGGTCGCGGAAGCGCTCGCCGACGTCGAGTTGAAATTCGGCGACCAGGTGCCGACCGGCACCTATCTCGACATGACATCGAAACTGCCGCTGGTCGATCCGACAAAGGTGCTGTCCCCAGTGCTGATGCTGCGCGGCGATCACGACGGCATCTCCACCAACAAGGACCTGCTCGAGTTCTACGACAAGCTCCCCAATGGCGATCGCCAGTTCGTCATCCTGCCCAAGGTGGCCCATAGTATCACCAATGCCAAGAACCGGGCATTGGGCTTCCACGCGATGCAGGCGTTCCTCACCATGCCGCCACAGGCGTTGTCGTAACGCACGAGGCCCACAACATGGTCGTTCCGGGTTCGCGCGAGCGCGCGGCCCGGTATGATCAAACACATCTCACAACTTCAGCTTCTTCTTGCGCTGGCCGAGCGTGCGCAGCCGCAGCGCGTTGAGGCGGATGAAGCCGGCGGCATCGCGATGGTCGTAGGCGACCGCACCTTCCTCGAAGGTGACCAGGTCCTGGTCGTATAGCGAATATGGGCTGTCGCGACCGACCACGCCGACACCACCCTTGTAGAGCTTGAGCCGCACCTCGCCGGCGACGAATTCCTGGCTGCGGTCGATCGCGGCCTGCAGCATCTCGCGCTCGGGGGCGAACCAGAATCCGTTGTAGACGAGCTCGGCATATTTCGGCATCAGCTCGTCCTTGAGATGCATGGCGCCGCGGTCGAGCGTAATCGACTCGATGCCGCGATGGGCGGCATGGAGGATGGTGCCGCCGGGGGTCTCGTACATGCCGCGGGATTTCATCCCGACAAACCGGTTCTCCACGAGATCGAGGCGGCCGATGCCGTTGGCGCGGCCGAGCTCGTTGAGCCGCGCGAGCAGCTCCGCCGGCGACAGCGTCCTGCCGTCGATCGAGACGGCATCGCCGCGCTCGAATCCGACAGTGAGGTAGGTCGGCCGGTCGGGCGCGTTTTCCGGGTCGAGGGTGCGCGAATAGACATAGTCCGGCACCTCCTGTCCCGGATCTTCCAACACCTTGCCTTCGGAGGAGGCGTGCAGGAGGTTGGCATCGACCGAGAACGGCGCCTCGCCGCGCTTGTCCTTGGCGATCGGGATCTGATGCCGCTCGGCGAATTCGATCAGCCGCGTGCGCGAGGCGAGATCCCATTCGCGCCACGGCGCGATCACCTTCACGTCCGGCTTGAGTGCATAATAGGCGAGCTCGAACCGCACCTGGTCGTTGCCCTTGCCGGTGGCGCCATGGGCGACCGCATCGGCGCCGACCTTGTCGGCGATCTCGATCTGCTTCTTGGCGATCAGCGGCCGTGCGATCGAGGTGCCGAGCAGGTATTGGCCCTCGTAAAGGGCGTTGGCGCGGAACATCGGGAACACGTAGTCGCGCACGAACTCCTCGCGCAAATCCTCGATGAAGATGTTTTCTTGCTTGATGCCGAGCAGCAGCGCCTTGTCGCGCGCGGGCGCGAGCTCCTCGCCCTGACCGAGATCGGCGGTGAAGGTGACGACCTCGCAGCCATAGGTGATCTGCAGCCACTTCAGGATGATCGATGTGTCGAGCCCGCCCGAATAGGCGAGCACCACCTTCTTGACGTCGCCCTTGGCCACACCGCTCTCCCGCTGCTCGCCCTGTCGAAATCGGCGCGGACTATAGGGGGAATGTCGGTCGGTGCAAGCCGGGGAGAGCCGACATACGCCGACCTACCCCCGGCGCCGCTTAAAGGTTCCGAAACGACGATAGGGCATGGTGGCGCGATGCCGGCGCTCCGGCTCAGGATCCCGCCATGGCCGTCCTCGACCCGGCAGTCGCCGCAACGCCGAAAGATCGGCTTCGCCACTCCCTCGAATTGATCGGATTCTCGCTGGCGATCGCCTATGCGGTGTTTCTCGCGGGCAGCGCTTTTGAGCGGGTCTGGTTGATCGACAGCCTCGGCGGGATCATCGACAACGACTTCATCGGGGTATGGGCAGCGGGCCGGCTGGTGCTCGAAGGCCATCCCGCCGCGGCCTATGACTGGGGCCTGCATCGGGAGGTCGAGGTCGTCGTCGCCGGCCGCGATTTTGGGAGCTATTACGGCTGGCACTATCCGCCGACCTTCCTGTTCGCAGCAGCGCCGCTGGCAACGCTGCCCTATCTCGCGGCCTGGGCGGTATGGCTCGCAATCACACTGCCGGCCTACGTCACGGCGGTGCGCGCCATTATCGGCGAGCGCATCGGCATCGTGCTGGCATTGGGCTTTCCCGGCGTGCTGTGGAACATCTCGGTGGGCCAGAACGGCTTTCTCACCGCCGCCCTGATCGGCGGCACGTTGGTCTGCCTGGAGCGACGGCCACGGCTTACAGGGATATGCCTCGGCCTCCTTACCTACAAGCCGCAATTCGGCCTGCTGTTTCCGCTGGTCCTCCTCGCCGACCGGCGGTGGAGCGTGCTGATCGCGGCGAGCCTCACCGCGGTGGCGCTGGCGGTGGCGTCGATCGCGGCGTTCGGCCAGGAAAGCTGGCACGCGTTCTTCGCGTGGATGCCGGTGACGGGCAACGCCGTATTCGCGGAGGGCCGCGCCGGCCTGATGAAGCTGCAGAGCCTGCTCGGCCTCGTGCGCTGGCTCGGCGGCAGCATGACCGCGGCCTGGGCCGCCCAAGGCGTGCTGATCGCAGGCGCGACCATGCTGCTGGCGTGGCTGTGGCGCCAATCGGTCCCATACGAGGTCAAGGCGGCGGCGTTGGCCGCGGCGGCGATGCTGGCGACGCCCTATCTCTACATCTACGATTTTCCGGTGCTCATGATACCCATCGCGTTCCTCATGAGGATGGGACTGCGCGACGGCTTTCTCGCGTTTGAGCTGCCCGGGATCGCCGTATCCTGCGGCCTGATCCTTGCTTTCCCGGTGGTCGCGATGCCGACCGGATTCGCTGCCGCGACACTCGTCACGGCGCTGATCGTACGGCGCGCCGCCGCCGAATATCGTGGTGCGGATCGTGCTGCAATGCGGAAAATCGTGCCGGCATAGCTGACAATTGCGCTGAAATACCTTATGCTGTCGTCGCTGCGGCGCAACATAAGCAGAGGGGCAGCCGCGCCCCGTCCGCCCTACGTCCGCCCTGGGAGGGCACGAACCATGGAGATCATCATTTTTCTGCTGATCGGCGCCGTCGCCGGCTGGCTCGCCGGTCTCGTCGTCAGGGGCTACGGCTTCGGCCTGATCGGCAACATCGTGGTCGGCATCGTCGGCGCCGTGATCGCCGGATGGCTGTTTCCGCGCCTGGGCATCGGGCTGCCGGCCGGTACGATCGGCCAGATCATCAGCGCCGCCATCGGCGCGGTGATCCTGCTGGTGATCATCGGACTGGTCAGACGAGCATGAGATCGAAGGGCGCGATCCGCTCCGACGCGACACGATGGCGCCCGGTGGTCTGAGCCCGTTCCCAAATGTCCGGGCCGGTCAGCCCACCAGCTTATCGAAGCGGTGGCGCGACTCATCCAAACCGATGGGAACCATCTGTTCGGGTCGCACCCCCGGAGAAACGGAACGGAGAGGCATGCGCGACAAGCCCTGGATCATCCGCACCTATGCCGGGCACTCGACGGCGAAAGAATCGAACGAGCTGTACCGGAAAAATCTCGCCAAAGGCCAGACCGGCCTCTCGGTAGCGTTCGACCTTCCGACCCAGACCGGCTACGACGCCGACCATCCCCTCGCCTCCGGCGAAGTGGGCAAGGTCGGCGTTTCGATCTGCCATCTCGGCGACATGCGGGCGCTGTTCGAGCAGATTCCGCTCGCCGCCATGAACACCTCGATGACCATCAACGCCACCGCCGCCTGGCTGATGGCGCTCTACATCGCGGTGGCGGACGAGCAGGGCGCGCCGCGCAAGGACCTGCAGGGCACCACCCAGAACGACATCATCAAGGAGTATCTCTCGCGCGGCACCTATGTGTTCCCGCCCGGGCCTTCGATGCGGCTCACCAAGGACGTGATCCTGTTCACGACCAAGGAGCTGCCGCGCTGGAATCCGATGAACGTGTGCTCCTATCACCTGCAGGAGGCCGGCGCGACACCGGTGCAGGAACTCGCCTATGCGCTCGCCACCGCGGTCGCCGTGCTCGACGCGGTGAAGGCGGCGGGCGATGTCGACGAGAAGAAGTTCGGCGAGGTGGTCGGCCGCATCTCGTTCTTCGTCAATGCCGGGCTGCGCTTCATCACCGAGATGTGCAAGCTGCGTGCGCTCGCGGAGATGTGGGACGACATCACCGCCAACCGCTACGGCGTCGCCGACCCCAAGCAGCGCCTGTTCCGCTACGGCGTGCAGGTGAACTCGCTCGGCCTCACCGAGCAGCAGCCGGAGAACAACGTCTACCGCATCCTCATCGAGATGCTGGCGGTGACGCTGGCGAAAGATACCCGCGCCCGCGCCGTGCAGCTTCCGGCCTGGAACGAGGCGCTCGGCCTACCGCGGCCGTGGGACCAGCAATGGTCGCTGCGCATGCAGCAGATCCTCGCCTATGAGACCGACCTGCTGGAATACGGCGACATCCTGGCCGGCTCGACCGAGATCGCCAGGAAGGTGGCCTCGCTCAAGCACGAGGCGCGCCAGGAGCTCGACGCCATTCTCGGCATGGGCGGCGCCGTCGCGGCGGTCGAGAACAGCTACATGAAGTCCCAGCTGGTGGAGAGCAATGCGCGCCGGATCGAGGCGATCGAGCGCGGCGAGCAGATCGTGGTCGGCGTCAACCGCTTCACCGAGACCGAGCCCTCCCCGCTCGCCGCCGGCGAAGGCGCGATCCTCACGGTGTCGCCGGAGGTCGAGGCCGAGCAGATCGCCAAGCTCGCGCAGTGGCGCGCCGCCCGCGACGCCAGGGCGGTGGCGGCGGCGCTCGCCGAATTGCGGCGCGCCGCGCAATCGAACGTGAACATCATGCCGGCCTCGATCGCCT
>DASYNT010000242.1:0-5504 GCA_036008405.1 Xanthobacteraceae bacterium | reverse complement strand
GGCGAGGACCTGTCACGCCTGCGCACCGGTCATGGTGCCAAAAACATGGCGGTGGTACGCCACTTCGCCCTCAATCTGGTCCGCCAGGTCGCCGACAAGCGATCCATCAAGCGCCGCCGAAAGCGCGCCGCCTGGGACCCGCAATACCTACTGGAAATCCTCGGCCCGCCGAAGCCAAAGCCTTGTTAACCTCGACTCGTTGCCCTGAAGCCTGCTCTTTCTTCGCATTGGCCGTGCGCAATCCAGGTCGCGCTGATCGGCACCATGGCGGCTGTTCTGCGCTGGTTCCGCCTTCGGATTGGGCCGTCCGGTCGCGTCGGAACCTGTCTCACCGCCGGACCATTCCTTCAGAGGAAGTCTTCCGACAGCACGGCGGGCGGCCGCAGTCGGCCCAGTCGGCGTCAGCCGAGCGTTCACGCCACCGCAACCGGCGCCAGCGCGTCGATGTCGGTCACCACGTCGATGACCGCCGGGCGGTCGGCGGCCAGTGCCCGGGCGAGCGCAGCGGGGAAGGCGCTCGCGTGCTCGACACGGATGCCGAGCGCCCCCATGTCCTCGGCGATCCGCGCGAAGTTCGTCTTGTTGAAGGTCCATAGCGAGCGGCCGCCCTCGGTCTGGGTGCCGCCATAGACGCGGTCGAAGCCGCGCTTGCTCTGGTTGCCGCTGCCATTGTTGTTGACGACGGTGACCGCATTGATGTTCCAGCGCACCGCAGTCTCGACCTCGCCGATGTGGTACCAGAAGCCGGCATCGCCGGTGAAGGTCACCACCGGCCGGCCGGGACAGCCGCATTTGGCGCCGAGGCCGGCCGGAAACGCCCAGCCGAGATGTCCGGCGCTCCGCATATAGCTCTGGCGCGGGCCCGTGAGATCGTACATGCCGCCCATCCACATGCCGGCATGGCCGGTGTCGACGACGACGATGGCATCCTCGGGCAGGTGCCGGGACAGTTCGTGACAGATGCGCTCGGGGCGGATCGGCACCGCGTCGGAGGTGAGCGCCGCGCGGTACTTGTCGCGCCATTCGGCGCAAATCTTGCCGACCTCCTCGATCCAGGCCTTGCGCTGGCCGGCGCCGGCGCGGTCGGCGCCGGCAAGCATGCGGGCCAGCGTCACCTTGGCGTCGCCATTGACCGCGGCGAGCAGTGGGTAGTTGCGCCCGAGCGCCTCCGGATTGATGTCGATCTGGATCGCCGGCGTGCCGATCGGCGGCACCGCCCAGAAATGGGTGGTCATGCCGCCGCTCTCGCTGCCGACGAAGCAGACGAGGTCGGCGCGGTTGACGACGCGGTTGGCGCTTTCGCGCGAATAGGAGCCGACCACCCCGACCGACAGCGGATGATGGCCGGGAATTGTGTCCTTGCCGTTGAGCGAGGTCGCGACCGGAATCTGCAGCGCCTCGGCGAGCGCGACCACATCGGCCTGGGCGCCCGAGGCGCGCACGCCGCCGCCGGCGACGATCACCGGCCGCTCGGCCGCCTGGAGATGCGCGAGCGCCGCCAGCACGCTCGCGTGGTCGGGCTCTGGGCGGAATGGCGGCACCTGCGAGAACTGCGGCTCGCACAAGGGCTCCATCTCTGCCTCCTCGGCATCGACCTGGCCTTCATTGCCGCGGAACTGGAGATGCACCGGGCCCGGCGTGCCGGAGACGGCGGCGCGGAATGCCTGGCGCACCATGTCGGGAAACCGCGACACGTCGTCGACGGTGGCATTGAACTTGGTGACCGGCTCGAATGCCGGCATGTCGTCGACCTCCTGATAGACCTTGCGGAACTTGGTGCGCGGCTCGCGCCCGCCGGTCATGGCGATAACGGGGGAATGGGCGAGCCAGGCGTCGCGCAGCCCGGCGGCGAGATTGAGCGCGCCGATCACCTGGGCCATGCACACGCCCGGCTTGCCGGTGGCGCGGGCATAGCCGTCGGCCATATAGGCGGCGGATTTCTCGCCATGCACGTGGAGCCGCTTGATGTCGGAACGGCGCTCCATCTCGACGAAGCTGCGCCGCAGCACCGCGGGCACGTGGAAGACATGGGTGACGCCGTAGTCCCGGAGCATGTCCGCCATGCATTCGGCGCCGAGCATCTTCTTGTGATTGTGTCCAAGCATGGCTGGTCCTTTGGGATGAAGGCGTCCTCGGGGGTGGGCGAGGGTCAGGGCGGATCGTGCCGCACGCTCTCTCGGCGATGCATCAGGGTGACCGAGGCGAAGGCGCCGGCCCACGACCCCATCGCTGCGAACGCGACATAGATCGGGTTCGAGGTGTAGCTGATCACCGCGAATGCCGACAGCAGGTACCACATCGCGCTCCAGTTCGCCGCCCGAAACCGATGACGACCGACGACCGCGGCGGTGAAGAATACATAGGCCGCGTCGGTGATGGCGGTCGAGGCGAGAACGCCGGCTGCGATCAGGGGATTGATCTCGAAGTTCATGGGGGCTCCAGTAATCGGTGATCAGTAATCAGCTTTGTGCGACTTCTGATCACTGATTACTGATACCTGGTCACTGAAACCTGATTACTGGTCATTTGATCGCCAGCGGATTGGTGGGCGAGCCGACCGCGCCGGTGATCGGGATCGCCGGCGCCACGAACATGAACTCGTAGACTTTGTCGGCGCGGCAGTCGGCCGCGAGCTCCGCGACCTGGAAGATCTCGCCCATGGTGATGCCCATGATGGGGATCGTGATCCAGTGCCAGGGCTGGTTGATGCCGGCCTCGGACTCGTTGGGGCGCACCTCGCAGCCCCAGGTGTCGCTTGCGATCGCGGCAATCTCCGTCTTGTGGATCCATTCCAGCGTCTCGAACGAAAAGCCGGGCGCATCGCCGCCGGGATAGCCGTCCCAGCTGCCGACCCGCAGGCAGCGTTCCATTTGCCCGGTCCGCACGATGACGAAGTCGCCGCGCCCGACGGCGACGCTCTGGGCCTCGGCGGTCTTCTCCAAGTCGTGGGAGGTGATGGCGTAGCCGTCCTCGAGTTCCTCCTTGCCCATGGCGCGGGGCACATCGAGGAACACGCCGCGGCCGACCATCCTGTTCTTGGTTTTCTCGATGCCGCATTTCTGCGCGCCGGCACTGGTGACCTCGCGGCAGTCGTAGCCGTTCCACATGGAGTCCTCATAAAAGATGTGGCCGAGCCCGTCCCATTGGGTGCCGGACTGCAGCGGCATCACCACGATGTCGTCGGCGGCGCGGATGCCGCGCTTGTCGAGCACGCCGGAATAGGCGTCGGTGCCGGTGCGCAACATGAGGTGCAGCGGGTTGATGCGGCCCATGGGCGGATACTTGGTCTTGCCGCCCTGGGGGCCGAACTGGTCGAAGTCGAGCGCGAGCGAGATCACCTTGCCCTTCTTGACGAGCCGGGCGGCGGCGACGATGTCCTCGGGGCTGGTGTAATTCAACGTGCCGATTTCGTCGTCCGGACCCCACTTGCCCCAGTTCTTGTACTTCTGCGCGGCGTCGCGAAGGTCCTGGCGAGTGAATTTGCGTGCCGACATGGGACGTCCTTGTTCGGATGGATGAGGGACCGGCAATGGGGGTAGGCGAGGGTGGCCGCGCGCGCCTTCCTATAGCGCCTCGCCGTTCATGCGTCAGCCCCGTGGCCGTCGGTCGGTGCAGCCGAACGCCGGCACAGCCGAACGCCGGCACAGCCGAACGCCGTTGTATCGACGCGGCGCCCGCGGTGGTAGCATCGCCTCAACCGGGCGCGAACCGGGAAACAGGGAGGATGCGATGCCTCGGATCGTCCGCGGTCTGGTGGTCGGCGCCGCGCTCGTTATCGCGGCGGCGGGTCACGCGCAAGATCACGCGCAAGACGCAAGCTATCCCAATCGCCCCGTCCGCATCATCGTGCCGTTCGCGGCCGGCGGTCCGCCAGACGTGATCTCGCGCATCGTCGGGCAGAAACTGTCGGAGCGCTGGGGCCAGCAGGTCTATGTGGAGAATCATCCCGGCGCCGGCGGCAACACCGGCACCGCGACCGCCGCGCGGGCGGCGCCCGACGGCTATACGCTCTACATGATGAGCACCGGCTTCATGGTGAACCCCAGCCTCTATGCCAAGGTGCCCTACGATCCGATCAAGGACTTCGTCCCGGTGACGATCGCGGCCGCATCGCCCAACATCCTGTTCGTCAATCCCGTGGTGCCCGCCCGCAGCGTCGGGGAATTGATCGCACTGATCAAGAGCAGTCCCGGCAAGTACAGCTATGCCCAGCCGTCGACCGGTTCGACCCCGCATCTATCGGGCGAGCTGTTCAAGCTCCAGTACGGGCTCGATCTCGTGACGGTTCCGTTCAACGGCGCCTCGCTGGCGGTGAATTCGACCATCGCCGGCCACACCCCGATCGCGTTTACGGCGCTGCCGCCGGCGATCGCCAACATCAAGGAGGGAAATTTGCGCGGCCTCGCTGTGACTGCCGCGAAGCGCTCCCCGGCGCTGCCCGACGTGCCGACCATGGCCGAAGCCGGCATACCGGACCAGGAGGCCGAGACCATCAACGGCCTGCTGGCGCCGGCCGGGACGCCCGACGAGATCGTCGCGCGCATCAACCGCGACACCGTCGCGGCGTTGTCGCTGCCGGACGTGAAGGAGCGGCTGTCCGTCCTCGGCTTCGAACCGGTCGTCTCCACGTCGGCTGCATTCGGCGCTCGCATCAAGAGCGAGATCGCCAAGTGGGACAAGGTCGTGCGGGCCGCCCACATCAGGATCGAATAGACGAGCCGCATCGCCCGGCTCGACCGGGCGACGCGGTGAGGACTCGTCCGTGAATTATCGATTCAATTTGCCTGATCGAGCGGCTTTTTTGCTCCCTCTCCCGCTTGCAAATGGTATTGGCGTTTAGGCAATTCGACGACGCGCGCTGATATTGGAGTGAAATCGGTTTGCGTCGCATAGAAAAGGGGACGGCCAACAGCCGCCCCCAATGTAACAATCGCGACCGATGCCAATTACAAACAGTATGGGTGCCAAACCCCGTTCCACCAATGCCGGCATCCCCCGCCGCCCCAGTGGCCACGGCCACCCCAATGGCCGCCGCCATGAAATCCACCACGATGATAACCGCCTCCACCATGATGGCCGCCGCCGCCATGATAACCGCCTCCACCATGATGACCGCCGCCGCCATGGTGACCGCCTCCACCATGGTGACCGCCGCCGCCATGACCTTTCGCGAAGGCCGCCGTCGGGATGAACAGGCAGGCGGCGACCGCCGTTATGTGAGAGAGTTTACGTAACATGGGCATCCTCCGGTTGGTTGTCAGTATAAGATAGCGCGCGCAGGATGAACCTCGCCTGAACAGTCGTCGGCCCGGATGCCTGCGAGGACCTTGTGCGGCCGGCCATACGGACGACCAAGCCACGACGCCGCGGTGCCGATCACGTTGGGCAATCATGCTCATACGGCCGATATGGGTCGATAGTATTGAAAAAGTCGATTGATCGAATCGAAAGGCGCCGCCAATCGAATCAGCGTTGCGCGAGCGGGTGGTTTTTTTGAACCAAAT
>DASYNT010000241.1:0-14342 GCA_036008405.1 Xanthobacteraceae bacterium | reverse complement strand
CTCCAGCAGGCGGTAATGCAGCCAGTACTGGTTCACGGCCGTCAATTCATGACGCAGGGCCCGGTTGAGGTATTCGACGACGGTTGCATCTCCGCGCATTGCCCTTGACCCTCATGCTGCTTGCCGAGGCAAGCGCCAATGGAGACTTTATAACGATTCTAAACTATGCGCCAGCACAAATCCCCGTCACCGACACCCGCGGCGCCCACGCGTTGCAAGTTCAGAAGAAGCGCTGCAAATCGCTGAATTTGTGAGGCTATGCGGCTGGCCGCCAGTGGCGTCAACGGCGGGCTGGGTCAGCCGGGCAGCTCTTGATCGCTTCATCCATGATCCGGCGGATGGTTCGGGCGCAACGGCCGCATTCGGCGCTGCAGCCGAGACAGCGGTAAACTTCGCTGGTGCCGCGCACCGTGCGGTCGGTCGCGACCGACCGGACTTGATGGTCGGAAATCACGTTGCACGAACACACGATCACGGCGCAGCTCCCTGTTCGGATCGGCCCTGTTCTTGAACTCTGCCCGCAGACGCGGCCAATCCGGGTGCACAGCATTCTTGCCACGCCGCAAAACAGCTCCGCAAGCGCTATGATGTGAAATCGTTCTAAACTGCGAAATGTAGCAATTCTAATCCGTTAGAACCGACCGCGGGTCTCGCCATTGTCCCGCCATCGGCTGATTTTTACCCGCCCCGGTGACCGGCTCCGCGTCCCGCCGCCCCCGCCCGGGCGCAGATGAGCCGTCGCACCTTCGTCGGGATTGAGCCGGCCGGTCGATCGCAGTCGCTATTCTCCTGGTCCTGGTGCTCATGGCGCAAAAGCAAGGCCGCGGCTCGCCATGGACCGCAGCACGCGCATTCTGTACCGATGGGCCGCGTTTTGGGGAGAGGCACATCCATGACCGCCATCGGCGTCAGTTCCGGGATTTTCCGCGATATCTTTTCCACCGAGCCGATGCGGCGCATTTTCGCCGACGAGAACCGCATCCAGAAATATCTGGACATCGAGGCCGCGCTGGCCCGTGCCCAGGCCCGGCTCGGCATCATCCCCCAGGAAGCCTGCGACGAGATCGGCCGGCATTGCAGGGCGCAGGAATACGACTTCGGCAAGCTAAAGGCACAGACCGAGCGGATCGGCTATCCGGTGCTGCCGGTGGTGCAGCAGCTCGTCTCGTTGTGCCGGGACGGATTGGGCGAATGGTGCCATTGGGGCGCCACCACCCAGGACATCACCGACACTGCGACCGTGCTGCAGATGCGCGAGGCGCTCGACCTCGTCGAGGCCGACATCGTCGCGATCGCAGATGCGCTGGCCGGCCTTGCCAGGCGTCATCGCGACACGCCCATGGCCGGCCGCAGCAACCTGCAACAGGCGGTGCCGATCACCTTCGGCTACAAGGTCGCGACCTACCTCGCCGCGTTCGAGCGCCACCGCCGGCGTCTCGAGGAGTTGCGTCCCCGCGTCCTGGTCGGCGAATTCGGCGGCGCCGCCGGCACGCTGTCCTCGCTCGGCACGAGCGGCCTCGAGGTCCAGGCCGGGCTGATGAAGGAGCTCGGCCTCGGCCAGCCGGAGATCGCCTGGCACACCGTCCGCGATCGCATCGCCGAGGTCGGCTGCTTCCTTGGCCTCGTCACCGGCGTGTGCGGCAAGATCGCCTTCGACGTGAAGCTGATGATGCAGACCGAGGTCGAAGAGGTCTACGAGCCGTTCCACGAGGGCCGGGGATCGTCGAGCACGATGCCGCAGAAGCGCAACCCGATCTCCTGCGTCTACATCACCGCGACCAATTCGCTGGTGCGCCAGCACGTCGCCGCCCTGCTCGACGCCATGGTGGAGGACCACGAGCGCGCCACCGGTCCGTGGGAGATCGAGTGGATCGCCGTGCCGGAGATTTTCAGCCTCGCCGCCGGCGCCCTGGCGCAGACCCGGTTCATGGTGTCGAGCCTCGTGGTCGACGAGAAGAAGATGCGCGCCAATCTCGACATCACCCGCGGGCTGATCGTCTCGGAAGCGGTGATGATGGGGCTCGGCCCGCATATCGGCCGGCAATATGCCCACGACCTCGTCTACGACATCTGCCGGCAGGTGGTGGCGACCGGTCGCACGCTGCTCGACCTGCTCGCCGAAAACCGGGAGGTCGCCAAGCATCTAGACCGCGCCGCGCTGGAAAGGCTGTGCGACCCCGCCAACTATCTCGGCCAGGCCGGGGAGATGGTCGACCGCGTGCTGGCCATGCGGGGGAAGTAAGCAAGGTAGCGTGACGCAGCCCGGATTGAAGCGCAGCGAAAATCCGGGAGGGCCGTCCCGCATGTCCGCTTCGCTCCCATGGCGGGCTACTCTCGCTGCTGGCTCGGACAAGTCAGCTTTTTCGAAAACAACCCCATGCAAAGTAGAATTCTCGCCCCATTCGGTATTAAAATACCTCTCTGGGCCGTGACCCTGTAGTGACCCTGTAGCCCGGCATTGAGCGCAGCGAAATCCAGGACGACTGTTCCCGCATGTCCGCTTCGCTCCCATGGCGGGCTACGGGCCGCGGCCGAACTATGCCCGCTTGCGTTCCTGGGCGTCGGCCGGCGCGAAGAAGTCCAACAGCTCGGCCACCGGGCCCTCTGCCGCGCCCGGTTCGCGGGCCGCGGCAGCCACCTCCTCGTAGAGACGCGCGATCGCCGCGTACATGTCGCCGCCCGGCGTGCCGTCGCCGAGGAAATGGCCGATCTCCTCCATCTCTGCGACCCAGCGATAGGCCTTGGGCGGCATCCGCGGCACCTGCCGCGTGAGCCAAGCCAGGAGTTGCGGCTGGCTCATCTCGAGTTCCTTTTGCAGCGCCGCCGCCGAGCCGGCATGGGCGGCGCCGAGGACCATCGCCACTGCCACGGCGGTGAACCCCTTGGTGATGCCGCCATAGGACATCTTGAGCGCCGAAGCCGCGCCGATCGGCCCGTCGAGGGCGGGGAACGGGACACCGAATTCGCTGAGCCGCGCCACCTCGTTTGCCGCCGCGCCCGACACATAGATGCGGGTCGCGGTGTGGCCGGGCGGCGGCGGCAGCCCGATGATGCCGCCGTCCACATAGCGGGCGCCGGTGCCTTCCAGCACCGCGCCGATCTCGACCGCGGTTTCCGGCGAGATGGCGTTGCAGTCGACATAGATCGGCTTGTTGCGTGCCCGCGCCAACGCCGGCTTCATCCGCCGCGCGAGCCCGACCGCTTCGCCGGGCGGACAGATCGACAGGAAGAAGTCGGCCTCGCCGACCAGCGCGTCGTCATCGGCGACCGGCACCATGCCGGCACGTTCGGCCCGCGCCGCGCTCGCCGCCGAACGGCCGGCGAGCGAGGTCGTCACCCGCACCCCGCGCTCGGCCAGCCGCGCTCCCACCGCCGAGCCCATATCGCCCGCCGCAATGATCGCAACCACGTAAGCCATGTGCAGACGTCCTTGTTGGGAATGCCTCGGCATCACGAGATAGCATAGTGAAGGCTGCACTTGCCTTGAGATTTACACCGCGTCTCGTTTAACGCTCCGGCAACGAATCGCCCCGTGCCGCGCCCGGCGCTCGATTCGTTCCGCCAGGAACAAACCGGAACGCAAACAAGGCTGCGACGGCATGCTGCCCGCATGATGTGCCCGTACGGGCGAAGCCCCGCAAGCGATCATACGCTGCCCAGCTGCTCCGCCATCCAATCCGCGGTCTGCAGGCGCCAGCGATGGGCGCGGTTGTTGGCGACGTGATTGCCGTCCTCGATCAGCATCAGCTCGACCGTTCCGCCGGCTTCGCGCGCCAGCCGTTCGGCGTCCTGCCAGGGCACCAGGCGGTCCTGCCTGCCGGCGACGATGCACAACGGACAGGCGATGGAACCGGCGACGCCTTCAAGCGACAGCGTCGCGGCAGTGCGGCGGGCGCCGGCTTCGTCCGCGCAATGGCTGCGCACGCGGAAGGTTTCGCGGGTGAGTTCCGGCAGCCGGTCCCATGCGGCGCCGAAATCGAACGGTCCCGACAGCGCGATGCAGGCCTTCACGCGCTTCTCGAAGGCTGCCGCCCGCGGCGCATAATAGCCGCCGAGGCTCACGCCCCACACGCCGATACGTGCGGCATCGAGATCGCCGCGCGCGACGACGAAATCGACCACCGCCGTCACCGCCGTTTCATAATTGCCGCGGATCGGAAAATCATACTCCGCCTCGCCCTGGCCGGGGCCGTCGAACACCAGGATCGCCATGCCGCGTTCGAGGAACGGAGCTTCATAGGCGGCGGTCTCCTCCTTGCAGGAATCGAGTCCGCACACCATCACCAGCACCGGCGGCCGCGCGATTCCGATCGGCTTGCGCAGGATTCCCGCAAGCATGCGGCCTTCGAAGGGAATGGCGACGCGCTCGCCGGCCGGCACCAGATGCGGCAGCGCCAGCCGCCGGCATTCGACCGCCTTCATGTGGGCAGCCTTCATCTGCACGACATCGTGCACGAACAGAAACTTGGCGAAGTGGTAATAGACCCCGGCGCGCTGCAGATGCTCGCCGGCACTCAACTGCTTGCCGCGGGCGAGCGCCTCGCGCCCGATCTCCTCGTGTACCGCGGCGCGCGCCGACCAGGCCGCACACCAGGTGTCCCAGGCGCCGAGCGACCCCGTGACCTCCTCGAAATCGGTGAGCGACACGCCATTGGCGACGAAGCGCGGCCCCCAATGGGAGATCGCGGAGGCGACGAGGGCATCGGTCATGGCGCGTTCCGGCCGGGGAGGGTTCGGCGAGCCCCTGATATCGACTCCCCGTTGTTGCTACAACATCGCCGGCCGTTCGCCGTGTCGCTGCGATGGAGAGACCGACATGATCGCCGTCATTTTCGAGGTGTGGCCGAAACCGGGCCACCGGCAACAATACCTGGACCTCGCCGCCGAACTGCGCCCGCTGCTGCAAGAGATCGACGGGTTCATTTCCATCGAGCGCTTCGAAAGCCTGACCGAGCCCGGCAAGATCCTCTCGCTGTCGGTGTTTCGCGATGAAGCCGCCATTGCCGCTTGGCGCAACCTCGACGCCCATCGCCGCGCCCAGGCGCGCGGCCGCGCCGAGGTCTTTGCCCGATATCGGCTGCGCATCGCCGGCGTGATTCGCGATTATGGAATGCACGAGCGCGGTCAGGCTCCGGCCGACAGCCTGGATGTTCACGGCTGATTCATCGCCGCGACGCCGGCGCGCCTTCTCGGACCTTGACCGAAGGCGCTGCCGCGCTAGAAGTCCCCGTGGCTGCCGTGGGGCAGAGCGGGACTGCCATGCAATCCGATACGCTCACCTATGCATCGCCGCGCGATCCGCGCTGGAAGCGCTGGACCATGCGCGCCATCGAGGACCTCTCGGGACGCCGCGGCCTGCTGCCGGTGTACTACCGCTGGCGCACCGAGGTCGCAGGAAAAAGCCCGCGCATGATGGGCGAACTTCTCGCCATGGTCGGCACCCGGCTCGACATCAACGCCGCCGCATGGCCGATCGCGGTGCCGTCCGGAAGTCCGCTGGTGATCGTGGCCAACCACCCCTTCGGCATCGGTGACGGCGTCGCGCTGCTGGCGCTCGCCGAGCAGCTCGGCCGGCCCTATCGCATCCTCATCAACAGCGATTTTCTGCGGGTCCCGGAAATCCGCCCCTATGCGCTGCCGATCGACTTCTCGGCAACCCCGGAAGCGATCGAGACCAATCTCGAGACCCGCCGCCAGGCCCGCAGGCTGTTGAAGAGCGGGGTCACCATCGTCGTCTTCCCCGCGGGAGGAGTGGCGACCGCCGAGCAGCCTTTCGGCAAGGCCGAAGAGCTGCCGTGGAAATCCTTCACCGCCCGGCTGATCCAACTCGCCGAGGCGGCGGTGCTGCCGGTCTATTTCGAGGGCCAGAACAGCGCGCTGTTTCATCTCGTCAGCCGCTACAGCCTGACGCTGCGGCTGGCGCTGCTGGTGTCCGAGTTCCGCTATTGCGTCGGCGCGACCGTCCGGGCGCATATCGGCGCCGTCGTACCCTTCAGCGCATTCGAATCAGGGGCCGATCGCAACCGGCTGACGGCGGAGCTCTACGCGCTTGTTCACCGGCTGGCGCCCGGCGCCGCAGCGCACGGACCCGAGCATTTGCAGGAGCGCCCGCCGCATTTGCGCCGAAAATATCCGTGGGACGGCAAGACGCAGCGTTGAGCAGGGCACGCCGGCCGGGACCGCAGGGTTGCGTTGCCGCGTTCTGCCTGAATCGGAGCCGTCGCCTTCTTCGTATTGTCGCACGACTCAGCTATCGCTAGCTTACACCTGACTCCACGCGTTTAGGGAGCGTGCCCGAAAGAGCGCGTTTCGCGGTGATTACAGAAATGATGCTAGGCGCCGGCGCGGCGACCGTCGGCGGCGTCGCCTACACCCGCAGTCGCCGCGCCAAGCTGTACCGGGAGCTGGCCGGGCGTGTCGTGGCGATCACGACCACCCATGCGCTCGACATGGGGCCGGCGCAGCGGCGCCCGGTGCCGAGCTTCGCCGATCGGCTGGCGGTCCTGCCGGATTTCCTGCCGCCCCATACCTTCGCGGCGCTGCGGGCGGAAGCCGAACGGCTCGCCAATCCCGAACGCAATTACGTGCCGGTCCACAAGAAGGGCGGAACCGTCGCCTATGAGACCCTGATCGAAACCGCTCCGCGGATCGTGTCATTCTATCACTCGGCGGACCTGCTGGGTCTCGTTTCGCGCCTCGTCGGAGTGTGGGTGGGGCCGACCCCGATTCACGACCAGAGCTCGCTGTCGCTGTTATTCTACGACAAGCCGGGCGACCATATCGGCTGGCATTACGACCACAACTTCTATCGCGGCCGGCACTTCACGCTGCTGCTTGCGATCGTCAACACCGGCCGGGCGGCGCGCGGCCTGAGCCATGCGGTTCTCAAGGCGCGGGTCGGCGGCGGCGAGATCGGGATCAGCACCGCTCCCAATACGCTGGTCGTGTTCGAAGGCGCGCTGGTGCACCATCAGGTAACGCCGATTCTCGAGGGCGAGCGACGCGTCATTCTCAGCATGACCTATTGCACCGATCCACGGGCGCATTGGTGGCAGGCGGCGTCGCGGCGCATCAAGGACACGGCCTTCTTCGGAATTCGGGCGCTCTGGACCTGACCAGCCATCCGCGGCGACCGGCTGGCCCTGTATCGAACCGTGCGTCGACGTCGATTTGCGCACGGCCTCGCCCGAAACCCCGGAAGGCGTCGGAATCATCTTTCCGGACGTTTCTCCGCCCTGCGCTCAGCAGGTCTTCGCCTCGGCATGGATTGCATCGTATCGAGCATGGCGGGCACCGGGCAGCCGGTTGACACTTCGGTTCCCACGCGGCACATGCAGCTACGAGTTCCATCTTCCGTGAATTTGGGCGACGAATCGCGACCATCCCCGACATCAGCAGTAAACCACGGGCGCATCCCCCGCCGTTTTTTTCGGCGGCCGGAACCGTGCCGCCGCCGCAATGAAAGCCAAGTCGACGTCCGCAGTCGGTTTTCCGATTTTACTCGACCTGAAACCGCTCTAAAGCTTAGGCCACGCCCCACACCGCTTCGGGACCTATATGCTACAGGAAATCAAACGGTTGTTTGCCGAGCTCAGCGGCGGCGACAAGCAAGCGAGCCATTTCGATGGCGATGACTACCGGGTCGCGGCGGCCGCCCTGCTGGTCCACGTCGCGACCCTCGAAGGCGACCTGACCGATTCGGCACGGGCCAAGCTGCGTGCCTTGCTGCGGTCGCAATTTTCGCTGGACGATGGCTTGACTGACGAACTCATCGAGGCGGCAGTGGCGGCCGATCGCGAAGCGGTCGATTTTTTTCACTTTACGCACCTGCTGATGCGCAGTCTCAATGAAGAGGGTCGGTTGCGAGTGGTGGAAATGCTGTGGGAAATGGTATTCCTGGACGGGGGCGTCAGCGAATTCGAAGATAATGTGATGTGGCGGGTTGCCGATCTTCTGGCGATCTCGCCGCATGACCGCATAGCGCTGCGCCAGCGCGTCGCCGGCCATCGACCGAGCGCGGAGGACAAATGAAAGAAGCGGCCGCCAAAACCCGTCAAGTGGTGGTAATTACTGGGGCTTCGGCCGGCATCGGGGCCGCGCTGGCGCGCGTGTTCGCCGCCCATGGCCACGACCTCGTGCTGATCGCGCGGCGCGAAGCCAGGCTCGATGCCCTGGCCGACGAAATCGCCGCGACGGGACGCCCGCGGCCGCTGGTGCTACCGGTCGACCTCGCCCAGCCCGATGCCGCCGGACGGATCAAGGCGGAACTCGCCGCCCATGCGCTGGAGCCGCAATACATCGTCAACAATGCCGGTTTCGGCCTGGTCGGCGAGGCGGCCCAGCTCGATCATGCCGAGCAGCTCACCATGATCGACCTCAACATCCGCTTCCTCACCGAGTTGTCGCTGGCCTTCGTCGACACCCTGAGCCGCCGGCGTGGCGGCATCCTCAATGTCGGCTCGGTGGCGGGCTTCCTGCCGGGACCGGGGATGGCGGTCTATTACGCGACCAAGGCCTATGTGCTGTCGTTCAGCGAGGCGCTCAATCACGAACTGATCAGGCGCGGCGTGCGCGTCACCGCGCTGTGTCCGGGGCCGGTGCCGACCGAGTTCCAGGCGCGCGCCGGCATCCCGCGGGTGCCGTTTCCGCGCGGCAACGGCATGCCGCGCGTGGTCGGCTCCAACGCCCTGACCTGCTCGGCGGAAGACGTCGCCGAGGCCGGCTATGCCGGCCTCATGCGCGGACGGCGGGTGGTGGTTCCGGGGTTCGGCAACAAGGCTGTGACGCTGCTGACCAGGCTGTTGCCGCGCCGCGTCTTCCTCGAGGCGGTGGCTCATTCGCAGATGATGCGATCCAAGAATTCCGATCGCGTGCTGAAGAAGGCTGTGCGGGAGGCGCCGTGAACGGTTCCGATGCGGCACAAAAGCCGGTTCTGATCGTTCTGCACCAGGAGACATCGACGCCGGGACGGGTCGGCCATTACCTTCAGGCCCGCGGCATACCGATGGACACAAGGCGGCCGCGGCTCGGCGATCCGCTACCCGAGACACTCGCCGGGCATTCCGGGGCAGTGATTTTCGGCGGCCCCATGAGCACCAACGATCCCGATGACTTCATCCGCACCGAGATCGAATGGATCAAAGTCCCGTTGCGCGAGCAGAAGCCGTTCCTCGGCATCTGTCTCGGCGCCCAGATGCTGGCCCGCCAGCTCGGAGCGGCGGTCGGGGAGCACCCCGAGGGGTTGGCCGAGGTCGGCTATTACCCGATCCGCGTCACGGCGGCGGGGCACTGTGTCACCGCGGCGTGGCCGTCGGTCGTCTACCAGTGGCACCGCGAGGGCTTCGACCTGCCGGCCGGCGCCGAACTGCTCGCCGAGGGCGATCTGTTCAGGGTCCAGGCGTTTCGCTACGGGGGCGCAGCCTATGGCATCCAGTTCCATGCCGAGGTCACCCACGCCATGATGTGCCGCTGGATCACCCGCGGCCACGAACGCCTGGCGCTGCCGGGGGCAAAGCCCCGCGCCGCCCATTTCATCGACCGGCCGGTCTACGACCTCGCCATCCGCACCTGGCTGTTCGACTTCCTGGACCGCTGGCGGGAACAGGGGCCGGCGATCCCGTAGTCAGTAACCAGTCGCAGATCACTGATCCATCGCGGCGATCACGCGCGCCGTGAAGGCCTTGGTGCCGAGCCGCCCGCCGAGGTCGCGGGTGCGATGGGCGGCGACCGCGATGGTGGCGTCGACCGCCCTGGCGATGCACCGGCCGGCGGCGGCGAAATTTTCGCCCGCGCCGCGCTCCTCCAGCCATGACAGCAGCATCGCCGCCGACTCGATCAACGAGGACGGGTTGGCGATACCCTGCCCCGCAATGTCCGGCGCCGAACCATGCTGGGCCTGGGCCACGGCGTAGCGGTGTCCGGCATTGAGCGAAGCCCCGATGCCGAGGCTGCCGGCGATCTCGGAGGCCTCGTCGGACAGGATGTCGCCGAACATGTTGGTGGTGACGATGACATCGAACTGGCCGGGATCGCGGATCAGCAGCGCCGCCATGGCGTCGACCAGTCGCTCCTCGCAGGCGATGCCGCCATGGCGCGCGGCCACCTGCCTCGCGCAGGCGAGGAAAAATCCGTCCGACAGGCGCAGCACGTTGGCCTTGTGGACCACGGTGACCCGCTTGCGCCGCCGCGCCGCGAGCGAGAAAGCCGCCTCGACGATGCGCGTGGAGCCTTCCCGCGTGACCTTGCGCACCGACAGCGCGAGGTCGGGCGTCGGCATGAATTCGCCCGGGCCCGCATGCATGGAACGGTCGGCGTAAAATCCTTCGGTGTTCTCGCGCACGATCACGAGATCGATGTCGCGACCGCACCGCGCCGGCAGGCCCGGCCGCGACCGCGCCGGCCTGATGTTGGCGAACAGGTCGAGCCGGCGCCGCAACTCCCCCGACGGATTGAGCCCCCCCTCGCCGACCGGCGGATACTCGTTGTGCGACACCGGGCCGAGGATGACGCCGGCTGCTGCCTTGGCCCGCTCCACCACCGCGTCGGTGATCGTGGTGCCGGCGGCGCGAAGCGCGGCAAAGCCGATATCGGCAGTCTCGTAATCGAGCCCGAGCTTGAACTTCCGGTCGGCGGCCTGCAGCACTTCGACCGTCGCGGCGACGATTTCCGGACCGATCCCGTCGCCAGGCAGCACCAGAAGGGTGGTCGCGCCCGAATGTCCAGCGCCGGTGTTTAGATCCGCCAAGAACGCCTCCTGGGTGATTTCCAATGCTTGGGTTGAACCGCCGAAGGTGAAACACGATGGGCCGCAGACCGCAATGCGGCGTTCGAAGCACCCGGAGCGCCTCGCGAGCCGCCAGATACTCCGCCAAAGCGCCGGCGGCTCACTTTTTTCAGGGGAGCGCGTCTGCCGCCGACCGGCCGACCGCGATTCCGGTGCTACACTGCCACGGCGGCCGACCGCGTGCGGCCTGCGGTCGACGTCAGCCCCGGTACCACCATGCGCCTCGATGCCATCGCGATCGGTCACAATCCCCCCGAGGACGTGAACGTCATCATCGAGGTGCCGATCGGCGGGGAGCCGATCAAATACGAGATGGACAAGGCCGCCGGAACCCTGGTCGTCGACCGCTTCCTGCACACGCCCATGCGTTATCCCGGCAATTACGGCTTCGTGCCGCACACGCTGTCGGACGACGGCGATCCGATCGACGTTCTGGTGGCGAATACGCGGCCCATCGTGCCCGGGGCCGTGATCAATGTGAGGCCGATCGGCGTGCTGAAGATGGAGGATGACGGCGGCGGCGATGAAAAGATCATCGCGGTCCCGACGCCGAAGCTTACCAAGCGCTATGCCCATGTCATGAATTATGCCGACATGCCGGAGATCACGCTGCAGCAGATCGTCCACTTCTTCGCCCATTACAAGGATCTCGAACCGGGCAAGTGGGCGAGGATCATCGGCTGGGGGGATGCCGCCGAAGCCCGCCGCTATATCGCCGAAGCCATTTTGCGGGCGAAGGGGTGAAACGCCGCGCGATCATCTTCGCGGTGAAGACATCGCCTCGGTAAGGCGATACTCATCCGCAGAATGCCGACGTGAAACTCCCCTGCGCCAGCCGACGCCGCAGGAGGAGCGCAAGGACAACCCGCGGCAGGTCGAGAATCACGGTCGAACCGGATCGTCCGTCGCGGTATTGCCGCGACGCTTCTCCGCGCCGACCGGTTCCTTCGCCGCGAGGACCTGGAGAAGGCGCTGCTTCAGCCGGAATTTGTAGGGGCCGATCTGCTGCTGTCCGAAGCCCGGCTTTACGCCGACATCCAGTCTTTCCACGATTGCGCTCTCCTCGGCTTTGCAGGCCCCGAAGCCCTGCTCGATGGCCGCACCGACATCGCCGGAACTTGCGAGCCGCCGCCGCGCCGAACGTTCCACGCAATCATCGAAAAACTTCGTCAGGTGGGAATAAGTGGCGAGGATCTGCTGGTTCTTTTGCTCTTCGGCATCTTCGACGTCTACCTTCCGCTCGGCGCATCCGCAGACCACGGTTCCGATGAGAAAAACAGCCAGTGCCGAATGGCTGCGCCACATGTCGCCATCATTTCCGGCCCGAGCGAGCCACCGCGCGAAGGCACCGGGTAAAAATATGCCCGATCGTGCCGGGTCCTGCAATGCGGGATCGCAGGCGGATCGGCAGGCTTGCGGTGGGGTTTTGGGCGGGCTTCCCGGAGCCGCAAACCGGACCGCAGGCCCTCACTTCATCGGCCGGCCGCCTTGCTAACGCCGGAAGCCGACTTGTCCCGACATTGGGAACCGAATTTTAGGGCCACATCAGTATCATGTGTTTTGGTGTATATTTCGGAATCGATGCCCCGGGCGTGATGCCCCGGAGTGATGCCACCGCCTTACTCGGGTCGGCATGGCGATGCATGCCGTTCGCCCGCTTGGGAGGAAGCAATGATCGTCCGCGCATTGTCCGTCTCATCAATCGGTTTGGTCCTGCTGATGTCGGGCGCGTCGGCCCAACAAACGGCACAGACCGCGACTCCGGGGCTCAAGCTGCCGGCGTGCACCACGGCGATGATCGTCGGAACCTGGCAAGCCGCCTTCGGCTATGGAACGCCGGTTTATGGGACCGGCCAGAACAATGGCTTTTCCTGCCCGCTCCACGTCGCCGCCAACGGCACGGTCACCTCCGGCACCTGTATTCTCGGCAGCGGCGTGACGGTCTCTCCGGTGCCCGCGGGAACGTTGACGATCGACAACAAGTGCCACGTGGCCGGCGTGCTGACCTTCGGCTATTGCAACCCCGGTCGCTCCTGCATCAATGCCTGGCAAATGTCGGTTTCGCTCTGGCGCTCCGCCGATGGAAGCAGGCTGACCGGCACCCAGGTGCTGACCTGCCCAAAATGCAAGACCCTGCAGGACCCGGCGGTCAGTTGGGTGTCGCCGTTCGAAATGGTCGGGGGCGAGTAGGGATCGGGGATTGGACGCGGACGCCTTGAACGCCGCGTCATGCTCCACCGGGTTTACCGAGCTTCGAGGTGAACACAGCCCCTGGTGAGTGAGAGAAAATGGCGTCGCTATGAGGTCTTGCCGTGGTGGAGCTGAGGGGATTTGAACCCCTGACCTCCGCAGTGCGATTGTTGCGTTATATGATTTCCCATGCTTACCGGAGATTACCGGTGGCTCCTAAGCCCATAAAGGGACACGTTTTTTATTGCAGTCTTGATTTCCTTTGTCGACAGCGAATGACCCGCGATTTCTCGCTTTGCTTACCCGGCGCTTACCCAAGAATTGAGCAGGACGCTGATGCCGAAGATTTCAAAGCGCGTCGTGGACGCCGCCGGCCGACCGACGAATGCGGATCGCACGTTTGTCTGGGACAGCGAGGTGAAAGGATTTGGGCTCATGGTGACGGCTCGGGGTGCGAAGTCCTACGTCGTTCAATATCGGACGCCTGAGGGTCGCAGCCGACGGATTACGATTGGGCGGCGTGGCTCGCCCTGGGACGGGCTTTCCGAGCGAGTGGGTCCAAATCAGGTGGCCTGTGGTCGCGTCCAGGGCATAGACATTGTTGCCTTCGGTCGCGACCAGCAGCCTGCCGATATTCGACCCAGGCGTGCGCCAAAGGAGGAGTTGCGCATAGACGTTCCCGGAGATTCGAGCTTGGAACGCCTGATCAAGGTGCAGGGATCTCGCGCGTTCTCAGATCAGGCCGGGCACCGTGAAATTGCCACTGCGACCAGCACCGCCATGATAGGCCAAGACGTTGTCTTGAGCTTGTTCCTGGGGCCGGCTTTGGGCAGTGGCTTTGGCGGCCGTGGGAATCCTCGGAGATTGGGCGACCGCGAACGAACCCGGGCGCGGATTGACCACAAATGCGGCGATTGCGATCAGGAGAGCAGATGTCGGCTTCATCGGGTGTCCAACTTCGCCGCTCAAAGTCCGCTTCACAAAACCAGGAATTGAGCCGTCTGGCGTGGCGATTATTTTCGAGCCTCAATCGTGGCGTGAAGAGGGCGCAACGAAGGTTTCTGGCATTGCTGCCGAGCGTTAGACGCGGTCGGGTGTGTGCCGGGCCCAGGGATAGACGAGCTGGTTCAACTTGCAAGCTCAGGCCTCGATATCGCGAAAATGACGTAATGCGGTGGCACCGACAGCGTCGCCGGGAGCTATTTTTGCGTGGGGTTTGCGAATGTCTTATGCAGTGGTAACAGCTTTTCTCATCGCGCTGGTCGCGGCTAGTTTCGCTGGAGCCGTTTTCACTGGATTCGAAATCGCCAAGCTCGTCACGGAAATGATGTAAGCGCTTCGCGCCTCAGAGCGCCCGATAGGCGGACGC
>DASYNT010000240.1:0-2184 GCA_036008405.1 Xanthobacteraceae bacterium | reverse complement strand
GTCGGATTGTCGCGATCCTGAAATCGCCGGCCGAATTTTCGATGCAACGCCGCGTCGGACAAATAAGTAATGTGCGCACCCATGCGCGCGACGGCGAGGCCGCGCCGGGGATTGATGCCCTCGACGAAATATCGCCCGCCGCGCCAATCCGGATCCGCCATGACCGCCTGCCGGCCGACCTCATGGAAGGCGATATTCTGCGCCGAATGTCGGGTGGCTGCCGCGATCGGCAGCGCGGCAAAGACCCGCTGCGGATAGCTCGCCGCCCATTGCAGGACCTGCATGCCGCCCATCGATCCGCCGGCGACCGCGAACAGCGAGTCGATGCCCAGATAGTCGAGCAACATCGCCTGCGCGCGTACCATGTCGCGCACGGTGATGACCGGGAAATCGAGGCCATAGGGCATACCGGTCGCCGGATTGGTCGAGGCGGAGCCGGAGGAGCCCATGCAGCCGCCGACCACGTTCGGGCAGATGACAAAATAGCGGTCGGTGTCGATGGGCCGGCCGGGTCCCACCATGGTCTCCCACCAGCCCGGCTTGCCGGTGACCGGATGGTCGTTGACGGCGTGCTGATCGCCGGTCAGCGCATGGCAGACCAGAACGGCATTGCTGCGCTCGGCGTTCAGCTTGCCGTAGGTCTGGTAAGCGATCTGTAACGGCCCGAAGTCTATCCCGGCATCCAACCGCAGCGGATTATTCACCGGAAAACGCACGATCAGCGAATGCGGATGATCCGCCTCGCGCCTGCGGTCGGCCAAATCGAGGGTCGCGCCCAGCTCTGCCATAATGCTTCCCGAACTCTGGCAGTTACCCAACAGCAGTCAAAACGGCGTAAATAGGCTGCCGGCCGGGGGAGTCAATGTTTTCTTTGATTTCCCGCCTTATGGCACCTATCAATCGAGCCGTTCGCCGGGCGTGACCATGCCAAAAGAGCCGCACCAGCAAGATTTTTCTCTCGCCGACCTGCGCCGCGACATCGATCGCATCGATGAAGCCATGCATGCGCTGCTGATCGAGCGCGGTGAGATCATTGATCGGTTAATCGCGGTCAAAAAGACCCAGGAATCCGGCTCGGCGTTCCGGCCGGCGCGCGAAGCCGACATGATGCGCCGGCTTGTGCAGCGCCACCACGGCAATTTGCCGCTCGACACGGTCGAGGGCATTTGGCGTGTGATCATTGCGACCTTCACTTACGTGCAGGCGCCCTTCTCTGCCCATGCCGACCTTTCCGCCGGCGATGCGTTGATGCGCGATTCCGCCCGCTTTCATTTCGGCTTTACGGTGCCGCTGGTGCCGCATGTGGGGGCGGCGAGCGTCGTGGAGGCGGTGACGGAATCGACCGGTGATCTTGGCCTGGTGCCGGCGTTCGCCATCGCGGGCGCGGGCCCATGGTGGACTGCGTTGGAGTTCGACACCGCCCCAAAGATCATCGCCCGACTGCCCTTTGTCGAACGCGCCGACCACCCAGCTGGTCTCCCCGTTTTCGTCATCTCACGCGTGGCCGCCGACGCCATGGTGACGGAGACGGAGGTGTGGAGCATGCGCGTCTCCGGCTGGAGTGCCATGTCTGTCGATAGCCTGGCCGGGCTTGCCGACGCGATCGCGGTTCCCGATCGCGCCTTTGATGGCGCGGCTTTGCTGATCTCGGTCGCCCGCGGCGGCATCGACGCCGTCGCTGAGGCCTTGCGCGGCACCGGCGCTTCCATTCGCTCGAAGGCTCTCGTCGGCAGCCACGCGAGCCGCTATACGGTGCCCTCCAAATAAAGAACTCCCTATCGAGGGAGCGACGAGAGAACAACGATGAGCGTGTATCCACCTCGGCCCAGTATCACGGGGTGCCAGGACGCCCCGCTAAGTCCCTGGCTGTGAGTGATTTTTGCCGCTAGCTTCTTTAATCTCGTCTATTGACGTCCCACATCATCCCAAGAAATCCGAGAGCTAAGCCGGGGGTCTAGCCGAGGGCGATTTTCCCAGGAGAAGGGGCGGTGGCATTAACGGTCAAGAGGGTAGCGAAGGCGCTGCGCAGCGCTACGCCTGGGCGGCATTTCGACGGGCAAGGGCTCTATCTCGTCGTCAGCGGCAAGAAGGCGGCCCACTGGGAACGGCGCTACGAGCTGAACCATAAGCCGCACTGGCTGGGGCTGGGCAGCGCCCGCACCTTCACGCTGGAGGAGGCGCGCG
>DASYNT010000239.1:0-12853 GCA_036008405.1 Xanthobacteraceae bacterium | reverse complement strand
CGGGTCAGCCGCTCGAACAATTCGTCGAGTTGCGGCGGCGAGATGATGAGCGGCGGGCATAGCGACAGGGTATTGTTGCCGGCCAGCGCGCGCACGATCAGGCCTTCCGCCTGGGCAAAGGCGACGCAGCGGGCGCCGACGCCGCGCCTGGGGTCGAACGACCGTTTGGTGCGCCGGTCCGCCACCATCTCGATGCCGCCGACCAGCCCGAGGCCGCGGGCCTCGCCGACCAGCGGGTGGTCGCCGAGCCGGCGCAAGGCATGCTGGAATTGCGGAACGATCGCCGCCACCTTGTCGACGATTCGGTCGCGCGCATAGATTTCCAGGGTCTTCAGTGCGACCGCCGCCGCGACCGGATGGCCCGAATAGGTGAAGCCGTGGCCGAACGGGCCGACCTTGGCGCTTTCGGCCACCATCGCCTGGTACATGC
Source organism: Xanthobacteraceae bacterium (assembly GCA_036008405.1). GTDB lineage: Bacteria > Pseudomonadota > Alphaproteobacteria > Rhizobiales > Xanthobacteraceae > JAJPKK01. The sequence continues at coordinate 12,423 of DASYNT010000239.1, read as the reverse complement.
GCTCCGGCACCATCACGGCGGCGATCGGCAGATAGGCCGACGACAACGCCTTGGCGACCGACACGGTGTCGGGCCGGAAGCCGACGACCTCGCTGCCGAACATGCGGCCGAGCCGGCCGAAGCCGCAGATCACCTCGTCGGCGATCATGAGCAGATCGTATTTCGCGCACACCTTCATGATCTTTTCGAAATAGCCCGCCGGCGGCACGATGACCCCGCCTGCGCCCATCACCGGCTCGGCGATGAAGGCCGCGACGGTGTCGGGGTCCTCGCGCAGGATCAGCTCTTCGAACTCGCGGGCGAGGCGGCTCGCGAATTCCTCCTCGCTCTCGCCGTCCTCGGCGTAGCGGTAATGGTGCGGGCAACCGGCATGCACCACGCCGGCGATCGGCAGGTCGAAATCGGCGTGGTTGACGGCGAGCCCCGTCAGCGAAGCCGCGGCGATGGTGACGCCGTGATAGGCGCGCTGCCGGCTCACGATCTTCTTCTTCTTCGGCCGGCCGAGGCCGTTGTTCATGTACCAGACGAGCTTCATCTGGGTGTCGTTGGCTTCCGAGCCGGAATTGCAGAAGAACACCTTGGAGACCGGCACCGGCGCGATCTCCTTGAGCTTTTCTGCGAGCTCGATGGCGGGGTCGTGGCTGCGCCCGCTGAAGAGATGGGCGAAGGAGAGCTTGCGCATCTGCGCCGCCGCCGCCTCGACCAGTTCCTCGTTGCCGTAGCCGAGCGAGGTGCACCACAGGCCCGACATGCCTTCGATGTATTCTTTGCCGTCGGTGTCGTAGACGTGGACGCCCTTGGCGCGTTCGATCACCAGCGGCCCGGTGTCGCGAAACGCCGCGAGATTGGTGTAGGGATGAACCAGCGTTTCGACATCGCGGACGGCGAGATTGCTCAACGGGCTCATCGCGGGCGGCTTTCGGTTGGACGTGGGAGTGCCGGTGCGGCGGGACCGGAATGAGGCCGGGGCCGCGGCAGGGGAATGCCGGGAATCGCGGCCTGCAGGGCGTAATCGGCCTCCGCCGGCGCTTCGCGAACGTCCCATTGGCAGATGCGATAGTCGCCGCGCCGCTCGGCGAGGTCCACATGGATGTGGTCCTCGTGATACCCATCGGACCCCGGACCGAGCACAGTGGTGAAGCGCGCGCAGGCGGACGTTTTCATTGCGAGGCGGAAATCCTTCGCTACGGCGACATCGGTGGGCTGCACCGTTCTGCCATTCTTGAGCCGGAACGCGCGAATGTCGAGCGCGTTCGCGCGCCCGTGCTCGCTCAACCTCGCGCCCTCGATGCGGTTTTGGCCGCGGCATTCGAAGGAGCCGAAACTCTCGATTGTCGCGAGTCCCGAGCCCAGGGACGCGACGCCGGCGGCGAGGTCCTCGCGGACCCAGGTGACGATCGCCTCGGCCGTCTCGCAGCGCAACGTGGCGGGCGGCGAGATCGCGATCGGGATCCGGTTCCTGGCAATGACGCGCTCCAGCGAGACGATGTCGCTGCCGCCGCAGTCGCCAGGTCCGGAGATTTCGCCGAGCGGCCTGAAAACGGCGCGATCGGGAGTGAGACGAAGCTGGCATGCGGTCGGCGTCGTACTGGGCCGCAGCCCCAGTTCGCTCGGAGCCCCGACGGCATTGAGCTCCGCCGGGCGCGGACGTGGCAAAGGGATCGGCTGCGCTGCTGCGCCATCGCCGATCGCGATACCGATCGCTATCACCACCAATCCGATCTTCACATTGTCTGCATCGGCGAATATCGCGTTCTTTTCAAGATCGGCTGCGCGCTGATCGTCGGGGAACGTCCGGCGAAGCCGGAATGACCGGCAACTACAGCGCACATCGTTCCCTTGCGCCCTATAAGGCAGTGTCGTATATGTGTCCGCCATGAAGGTTGTCGCCACGCTCGGCTATGACCGCCGGGCGCGCAAATTGTTCACGCCGACAGAGCGGGCCGCGGCGGAACTCGAAATCGCGCTGGCGCCGTCCGCCTGGCCGGTTATCCGTGGCACCGGGGGTGCCCGCAAGGCGCGGGCAGCACGCGGGGGACGGGGCAAGAGCGGCGGTGCGGATCATCTACTTTGTCGTGAGCCGGCGTGGCGTTGTCTACCTGATCGATATTTATGCCAAGAGCGAAAAGGAGGACCTGACTGATGCCCAGAGGCGTGAAATCCGCAGGCTTGTCGTCGCGCTCGAAGCCGAAGGGTAGCGCAGCGGGCCGCCGCCTTGTTGCCGGCCTCTCCGAAGCGTTGGCGCATGCGCGAGGCGAGATCGAGCTGCCGAGCTATGCGGTGACGGTGCCGGACCGCGTGGATGTGGCGAAGCTCCGGCATCGCCTGGGGCTCTCGCAAAGCGCCTTCGCGCGTGCGTTCGGCCTGGACGTGACCGCGATTCATGCCTGGGAGCAAGGCCGCCGCCGTCCGGACCGCACCGCCCGCATCTTGCTGGCCGTCATCGCGAGCGAACCCGCCGCGGTGCGCCGCGCTCTCGCCGGTCCGCCTACGGGATGAGGTCTTGCTCTGCGGCGGCGTTAATATAAGCCAATGACGGCGTTCGATGTAGTCGTCATCGGCCTCGGCGCCATGGGCAGCGCCGCCGTGGCGAGCCTCGCTGCGCGCGGCTGCCGCGTCGTCGGCATCGATAAGTATGCGCCGGGCCACGATCGCGGCTCCTCCCATGGTGCCACCCGCATCATCCGCCTCGGCTATTTCGAGCATCCCGCCTATGTGCCGCTGCTGCGCGCCGCCTATCCGCTGTGGCGCGAGCTGGCGGCGAAATCCGGCCTGCCCTTGGTGAACATCACCGGCATCGTCGAAATCGGCGCGCCCGACAGCGCGCTCGTCGCGGGGACGCTGCGGGCGTCGCGCCTGCACGGGCTCGCCCATGACGTACTCGATGCGGCCGCGCTGATGCGCCGCTTTCCCGCGTTCCGCGTGCCCTCCGGCTATGTCGGGGTGTTCCAGCCCGATGGCGGAGTCCTGCGGGCTGAGCCAGCGATCCGGGCGCAGCTTGCGCTCGCCCGCGATGCCGGTGCGCAATTGCGCGTCGGCGAGGAGGTCGTCGCGGTCGAGCCCCGCGGCGCCGGCGTCCGCGTGGTGACGCCGAGCGGCGCGATCGAGGCCGGTTGCGCCGTCGTCGCCGCCGGGCCTTGGGTGAAGTCGGTGCTGCCGAGCCTGCCGGCGCCGATCCGGGTCACCCGGCAGGTGCTCGCCTGGTTCGCGCCGCGCGACCGCGCGATGTTTGCGTCCGATCGGTTTCCCGTGTTCCTGCTGCAGAACGCCGATGGCATCTTCTACGGCTTTCCCGACGATGGCACGGGGAGCGTCAAGGTGGCCAAGCACCACCATGCCGACCAGAGCGTCGATCCCGACCGCTGCGACCGCGATGTGTCGGCTGCCGACGAGACGATGATCCGCGCGGTTCTGGCCGCCCATCTCCCCGCCGCCGACGGCAGGCGTCTTGCCGCCACGACCTGCCTCTACACCATGACGTCCGACGGCGATTTCATTCTCGACCGGCTGCCCGGCCACCAGGCGATCATCGTGGCGTCGCCGTGCTCCGGCCACGGCTTCAAGTTCGCCCCGGTGATCGGAGAGATCCTGGCCGATCTCGCCGTTTCCGGCTCGACCTCCCACGACATTTCACGGTTCGCGCTCGCCCGGTTTGCTTGAAGCTTCCGGCGGGTCGACGCGTAGCCGTTCCCGGCCTCCGAAACGGCGGGTTGCCGGCCAACGCTGCCTTGCTGGAGCATTTTCCCGATTGAGTTGCCCTATGGTGTCATTACCCGGCTTGACCGGGCAGTCCAGTGACTCACGGTCGGCGTTTACTGGATCGCCCGGTCGAGCCGCGGTCGAGCCGGGCGATGACGGCGTGGTGTGGGTCAATTCAATCGGAAAATGCTCTAACTTACGCACAAAGCCAGGTGAGCCGGGGACCGCATGGACGGTCGGACGCCGGCGAGGGGAAGAAATGCTCGGACTGATGCAGGACTGGCCGCTGCTGTGCCACCGCGTGATCGACCATGCGGCGCGCTATCACGGCGACCGTCCGGTGATTTCGCGCTCGGTCGAGGGACCGCTGCACGCGACCAATTACGCCGGCATCCGGGCCCGCGCGCTCAAGGTGGCGCAGCGCCTCGAGCGGGACGGCATCGTGCGCGGCGACCGCGTCGCGACGCTGGCCTGGAACACCTGGCGGCACCTGGAGGCCTGGTACGGCATTCTCGGGATCGGGGCCGTCTATCACACCGTCAATCCGCGGCTGTTTCCCGACCAGATCGCCTGGATCGTCAATCACGCCGAGGACCGGATTCTCTTCACCGACCTGACTTTCGTTCCGCTGCTCGAAAAGCTCGCCGACAGGCTGCCCGCCATCGAACGCTACATCGTGCTCACCGATGCCACCCACATGCCGCAGACCGGCCTGCGCAACGCGGTACCCTACGAGGAATGGCTCGCCGCCGCCGACGGCGACTTTGCCTGGAAATCGTTCGACGAGAACACCGCCGCCGGCATGTGCTACACCTCCGGCACCACCGGAAATCCCAAGGGCGTGGTGTACTCCCACCGCTCCAACGTCCTCCACGCGCTGGGCTCGAACCATCGCGACACGCTGGGCCTGTCATCGCTCGATATCGTGCTGCCGGTGGTGCCGCTGTTTCATGCCAATGGCTGGTCGCTGGCGTTCTCGGCGCCGATGTCCGGCGCCAGCATGGTCATGCCGGGGATGAAGCTCGACGGCGCATCGATCTACGAGTTGCTCGATACATTCAAGGTCACCTGCACCGCCGCGGTGCCGACGGTATGGCTGGCATTGCTCGCCCATCTCGAGGCCACCGGCGGCACGCTGCCCCACCTCGAGCGCGTCGTCATCGGTGGCTCCGCCTGTCCGCGTGCGATCACCCAGAAGTTCCAGGACGTCTATGGGGTCGAGGTCATCCATGCCTGGGGCATGACCGAGATGAGCCCGCTCGGCAGTGCCTGCTCGCTCAAGCCGGAATATGCCGGCCTGACCGGCGAGGCCCGGCTCGACATCCAGCAGAAGCAGGGTCACCCGCCATTCCTGGTCGAGATGACGATCGAAGACGACGAAGGAAGCCCGGTGCCTTGGGACGGAAGATCCTACGGACGCCTCAAGGTCCGCGGGCCTGCCATCGCCAAAGGTTACTTCAAGGGCGATGGCGGCGATATCCTCGACAGCAACGGCTATTTCGATACCGGCGATGTTGCCACCATGGACCGTCACGGCTACATGCAGGTCACCGATCGCTCCAAGGACGTGATCAAGTCGGGCGGCGAATGGATTTCCTCGATCGAGTTGGAAAATCTCGCCGTCAGCCATCCCAAGGTGGCCGAGGCCGCGGTGATCGGCGTGCGCCACCCCAAATGGGACGAGCGGCCGCTCCTCGTCGTGGTCATGAAAAAGGGCGAAGATGCTCCCAAGGAGGACATACTGGGCTTCATGCGGGGTAAGATCGCCGACTGGTGGATGCCCGACGACGTAGTCTTCGTCGACGAGATTCCGCACACCGCGACCGGCAAGATCCACAAAATGACGCTGCGCGAACGCTTCAAGGATTATGAGTTGCCGACCGCGCAGCGGGCCTGAAAGGGTCGCTCCGGGGCCATTGCCTCGGTCGGCATGGCGCTCTATTCATGAACCCGCCGGTCGCCCGGACCGGGTGGTCGTACGATCGCCGGTCCTTTCGCGAGGGAACGCGTGGGGACGGCATATTCGGGGGTGACGACAATGACGATGGTCTTGACGCGCCGTCGGGTGCTCGAAGAGCCGGTTTCGCAACTCGCGGTCTGGGCCCGCCGGCTCGCGATCTTTTCGCTGCTGGTCGCGGTGCTCGCGATCGGCATCGAGCAGTGGGGCGGGCTGGAGATCATTCCGGTGCTCGTCACCTTCGGCGCCGCGCTGGCGCTGGCGGTGCTCGCGGTGCTGGTCGCCGCCGCCGCTTTCGTCATGCTGTGGATCAACGGCGGCCCCGGGCTCGGCGCTGCGGTGACCGGCTTCCTCATAAGCCTGGCGTTGCTCGGCTATCCCGGCTATCTCGGCTACCGCGCCTTAACGCTGCCCGCCATCAAGGACATCACTACCGACCCCATCGATCCGCCGCGCTTCGAGGTGGTGGCCCGCCTGCGACCGCCCAATTCGAGCGTCTATCCGGGGCTCGCCACCGCGGAACTGCAGAAGGATGCCTATCCGGACGTCGGGCCGCTGCTCGTCAAGGCGACCGCGGCGGTCGCCTATGACAGCGCCATGAAGGTCATCACCAGACGCAAATGGCGTGTGTTCGATTCCCGGCCGCCGCAGCCCGGCCGCGAAGGCCACATCGAGGCGATCGCCCGCTCGACGATCATGGGTCTGCGCGACGATGTGGTGGTGCGCATCCGGCCCGCCCGCGAGGGCGCCCGCGTCGATGTCCGGTCGGCATCGCGCTACGGTTATACCGATTTCGGCGCCAATGCCGAGCGGGTCGAAGCCCTGCTGACCGACATCGAGACCGTCGCCAACGTGCCCGAGCGCCCGCAACGGCAGGCGCAGCCGCCGGCCAAGCCGGACCCGAAAAAGACCAATCAGCGCGGCAGGCGGTAGCGGCCGAGGATCGACGGCGCTCCGTCGGTGGCCGCGAGGCCGCGCGCCACCAGGTCTTCGAGGTGGGCGAGGGTGGACAGGCCGGCCGCCCCGGTGAGCCGGGGATCGAGCCCGATATAGATCGCCCGCACCAGCGTCGTGATGTCGGCTTCACCCTTGCCGAGGCGGCGGAGAATCGATGCCTCGCGGCCGCGGCGGTGCTCGACGTAACGCGCGACCAGGGCAGGCGCATCGCGGATCACGTCGCCATGGCCCGCCAAATAAACGGTCTCCGGGCGCGCGGCGAGGCGGTGGAGCGAGGTCAGGTAGTCGCTCATGGCGCCGTCCGGCGGCGCCACGATCGAGGTCGACCATCCCATCACGTGATCGCCGGAAAACAGCATGTCGGTGCCGCGCAGCGCATAGGCCATGTGGTTGGCCGTATGGCCGGGCGTGGCGATCGCCTCCAGTGCCCAGCCGTCGCCCGCGATGACTTCGCCGTGGGCGATCCGCCGGTCCGGCACGAATGCGGTGTCGCCGCCGGCGTCGAGGCGCCTCGTCTCACCGATATGCAGCGGCCGTGCCGCCCGGTGCGGCCCCTCGCCGTAGGTGATCGCCCCGGTCGCCGCCTTGACCTCGGCCGCGGCCGGCGAGTGGTCGCGATGGGTGTGGGTGATGACGATGTGGGTCACCGTCTCGCCGCGCACCGCGTCGAGCAGGGCATCGATGGGCTTTTTGTCGAGCGGGCCCGGATCGATGATCGCCACCTTGCCGCGCCCGACGATGTAGCTCAGCGTCCCCTTGAAGGTGAACGGGCTCGGATTGTCGACGAGGATGCGCCGCACGCCGGGCACGACCTCCTCGACCACGCCGGGAGCGAGATCGAGGATGCGGTTGAAGGGGATGTCGTCGGTCATGGGTCTTGGAGTTTGTGCCGCGGTAAGGGTCAGATACCGACCGTTTTCGGTCCGGAAGCCAAACCAGGAGGGCTGTCGGAGATGGGCCTCGCCTCGGGCCCTCGATGCGTCACATCGACAACAAGTCCTCGGATGGGCGCAGGCTTATCCACGCCTGGACCTTGCGGTTATCTCCGGTGTTGTCAATACGACACGCTTCAATTGACTTTGAAGCCCAACCTTGATTCTCGGCGAGTACGCAAATCACGATACGGCGCTCGTTCGAAACTTTCCAAACAGATGGGGGGCGTCTGATGCGTCGTCTGGCGATGTCGTTGCTCGGGTTGTCCGTGCTGAGTCTCGGCTTTGGGGAGCTCGCCTGCGCGGCTGAGCTGCCACCGGCGCCGGTGTATGGGCCGATTGTCGTGGCTGCGGCTTACGGCTGGACGGGATTCTACATCGGCGCTCACTTCGGGGGTGGTTTGGGTCGCGACGATTGGAGTGAGCCGAACACGACCCATGCGTCGGGGTTCAACGGTTTTTGTGCATCGATGGGGTCCGGGTGCATCGAACTGGGTTCAGGTCGTGCCGGCTCGCACACCTCGACCGGTCCGCTCGGCGGCTTCCAGGCCGGCTACAATTATCAGTTCGGATACTTCCTGCTCGGCGCCGAGGGGCAGTTCAGCTGGTCGAACTTCAAAGGTGATCACGAGAATGACACCAACTCCGCAGGCGCAGCCTCCACCTTTATCACTGCCGCCCAATCCGACCGCTTCTTCAGCAAGGTCAGGAACCTCGGCAGCATCGCCGCGCGCCTCGGCCTCGTCTCGGGACCGAGGGATCGAACGCTGCTCTACCTGAAGGGTGGTGCCGCCTATGCCAGCGATGATTTCTCGCTCCTGGCAAGCGGTAGCGGGACCGGTTGCGTCTTTGCTCCAACCCCTGCCTGCGAAGCATTCAACTCGAGCCAGACACTCGGCGGCAGCGCGACACGCTGGGGCTACATGGTGGGGGTCGGCCTCGAATTCGGCCTGCTCGACAATTGGACGGCCAGCGTCGAATACGACTATCTCGGGCTCGGCACGAAGCAGGTATCGCTGACGGGAGTGCAATGCAGTACCAGCAACACCATTGTCGTGAGTACGAGTTGCGCTCCGCTCACCCGGAGCTTCAACGTCGGCGAGGACATCCAACTGGTCAAATTCGGGATAAACTATCGCTTCGGCTATCCGGCAGCGGTGGCCGCGAAGTGATTGCCGCAGAGGTCATGTCGCGCGCGGTCGGGAATTGACCACGGCGATCCCATATCGCATGGCGCCGATTCCAGCGCACGAGACCTGCAGCAGATTCAGGGAAACGGACACGACGCAGTCGTTCCGATGGGATGCGATTCTCGTGCTGCAAACTCCCGAGTGAGGGAAGCAGATAGAGTGTTTGGCCGACACGCGCGAGAACAACTTCACCGGACGTTGGCGACCGCGCCCCTTCAATGTATCTCCGGCTCCGGGATCGCCCCGCCGGCGAGCAGGAAGTCGAAATCGCAGCCCTCGTCGGCCTGGCCGATATGGGCTGAGTACATCGCGCCGTAGCCGCGCGGATAGCGCGGCGCCGGCGCCCGCCAAACCGCGCGGCGTCGCGCGAGCTCCTCGTCGGGGACGTGAAGATGGAGGCGGCGGGCGTCGGCGTCGACTTCGATCTCGTCGCCCGTGTGCACCAAGGCGAGCGGGCCGCCGACGAAGCTCTCCGGCGCGACGTGGAGGATGCAGGCGCCATAGCTGGTGCCGCTCATGCGGGCGTCGGAGAGCCGCAGCATGTCGCGCACGCCCGCCTTCAGCAGCTTCTTCGGGATCGGCAGCATGCCCCATTCGGGCATGCCCGGGCCGCCCTTGGGGCCGGCATTCTTGAGCACGATGACATGGTCCGGCGTGACGTCGAGATCGTCGCGGTCGATCTCGGCCGCCATGTGGTTGTAGTCCTCGAAGGCCAGCGCCTTGCCGCGATGGCGCAGCAGCCGCGGATCGGCGGCGGACGGCTTCATCACGCAGCCGCGCGGGGCCAGGTTGCCGGTGAGGACGGCGGTGGCGCCCGCCGTCGACACGGGATCGTCGAGGGAGTGGATGACGTCGCGCAGATACACCTTGGCGCCGTCGATGCCGTCGGCCAGCGGCTTGCCGGTGACGGTCATGCAGGCGAGGTCGAGCCGGTCGCGCAGCTCCGCCATCAGGGCGCGAATGCCGCCGGCATAGTAGAAGTCTTCCATGAGATAGCGGCCCGACGGCCGCACGTTCGCCAGCACCGGAATCTCGCGGGAGATGTCGTCGAACCGCTTCATGTCGAGGGCGATACCGGCGCGGCGCGCCATGGCGACGAGATGGATGATGGCGTTGGTGGAGCCGCCCATCGCCATATGGACGCGGATGGCGTTGTCGAAGCCGGCGGGGGTGAGGATGCGGGCCGGGGTGAGGTCGTCCCAAACCATCTCGACGATGCGGTGGCCGGACGCCGCGCACATGCGGGTGTGGCTGGAATCGACCGCCGGGATCGAGGAGGCGCCGGGGAGCGCGAGGCCGAGCGCCTCGGTGATCGCCATCATGGTGGCGGCGGTGCCCATCACCATGCAGGTGCCGAACGAGCGCGAGATGCCGCCCTCGATCTCCTCCCAATCCTTTTCGGAGATGTTGCCGGCGCGCTTCTCGTCCCAGTATTTCCAGGCGTCGGAGCCGGAGCCGAGCGTCTCGCCGCGCCAGTTGCCGCGCAGCGACGGGCCGGCCGGCACGTAGATCGCAGGCAGCCCCATGCTGATCGCGCCCATGACGAGGCCCGGCGTGGTCTTGTCGCAGCCGCCCATCAGCACCGCGCCGTCGATCGGGTGGCTGCGCAGCAGCTCCTCGGTCTCCATGGCGAGGAAGTTGCGGTAGAGCATGGTCGACGGCTTCACCATCGGTTCCGCGAGCGACATCGCCGGCAGCTCGATGGGCAATCCGCCGGCCTGCAGCACGCCACGCTTGACGTCCTCCGCCCGCGCCCGCAGGTGGCCATGGCAGGCGTTGATGTCGCTCCAGGTGTTGATGATGCCGATCACCGGCTTGCCCCGCCAGTCGGCGGAATCATAGCCGAACTGGCGCAGCCGCGAGCGGTGGCCGAACGAGCGCAGGTCGCTCGTCCCGAACCAGCGGTGGCTGCGCAGCTCCTCGGGGCGCTTTCGGCTCATGCGGGTGTTGTGCTCCGACCGTTCATTCAGTTTCAGTGTCATGCCCGCGCAAGCGGGCATCCAGTAACCCCTGTGCCATCTATGGAACTCATGCGGTGCCCAATCCGCAGTCCCGTGGTTACTGGATCGCCCGGTCAAGCCGGGCGATGACAATAATGGAATTCAAGCGTTGCAGACAGGACGCTAGTCGATCGATGCACCCGAGAACTTGACGGCCTTCGCCCATTTTTCCGTCTCCGCCGCCATGATCTTTCCGAACTCGGCCGGCGTGCCGGTCATCGGAATGCCGCCGAGGTCGGCGAGCCTCGCCTTCATCCTGGGATCGGCGAGGGCGGCGTTGACCGTCCGGTTGAGCTTCCCGACGATGTCGGCGGGCGTGCCCTTGGGCGCGCCGATGCCGAACCAGGCGCTCGCCTCGTAGCCCGCGACCGTTTCGGCGACGGCGGGGACGTCCGGCAGTGCATCGTTGCGCCTGTCGGTGGTGACGCCCAACGCCCGCAGCTTGCCCGACTTTACGAACTCGATCGACGACGGCAGGTTGTCGAACATCACGTCCACGGTGCCGGCGATGAGATCGGTGAGCGCCGGCCCGGCGCCGCGATAGGGCACGTGGATCATCTTGATGCCGGTCATCGCCATGAACAATTCGCCGGAGAGATGCACCGAGGTGCCGTTGCCGGACGAGGCCATGTTGATCCTGCCGGGGTTGGCCCTGCCATAGGCGATGAATTCGGCGACCGTCTTGGCGGGGAAGCCGGTGGTGGTTTCCATCACGTTCGGCACCCGGGTGATGCCGGCGACCGGTGCGATGTCGCGCAGGAAGTTGAACGGCAGCTTCTTGTACAGCGTCGCATTGATACGGTTGGCGGGATTGACCAGCAGGATCGTGTAGCCGTCGGGCCGAGAATTGGCCACCACCTCGGTGCCGATATTGTTGCCGGCGCCGGGCCGGTTGTCGATCACGAATGGCTGGCCGAGATGCTCGGATAGATACTGGCCGACGATCCGGGCGAGAATGTCGGTGGTGCCGCCGGGAGGATAGGCCACGACCCATTTGACCGGCTTGGTCGGATAATCCTGGGCGTGCACCGCGGTCACGGCGAGTGCCGACAGCACCAAGAGGCCGAGCACGGCCGATGCGTTGGATCGCTTGGGCATGACATTCCCCTTTGAGCGCGCCGACGCTGCCGGTCCGGCGGCCGGGCTGATCGGCCTGCAAAACCCTATGCCGGGACCGGCAGCCGGCACAAGCCCGTGGGAAACGTCCAAATCGTTGCTCCAGAGCGGCGATTTTTTGGGTAGCGCCCCCGTTTGGTAGCCACTGCCATTTTTTTTGGTTGCGCTGGCAGGGGCGGCGCTCTATCGCTTATCAAGCGAGCTTTTTCGGCTGTGCCCAGGGGTGGGCGCGTGCGTCATGTCGTGCAAATGGGGGGCCTGAGATGGCACATTGGGATCGCTGCGTAACGCTGTCACAATTCATCGGGAAATATGGCGTGAAGTCCGCGCGCGATGCGGCTGTGCTCGCTGCCGCAATTATGGTGCTCGGGTTCTCCGGCGCCAACGCACAATACCGGGGAACCCCGGAAGCGCAGCAGGCGTGCACGCCTGACGTGATGCGGCTATGCAATGCGGAAATTCCTGACGTCGAGCGGATAACCGCGTGCCTGAGGAAAAACCGGATGAACCTCAGCCCGGCCTGCAAGCCCGTGTTCGGTGTCGGCGTCCGCGGCCATCGTTTGCGTTGATGG
>DASYNT010000238.1:0-1967 GCA_036008405.1 Xanthobacteraceae bacterium | reverse complement strand
CACGGTCTTGCCGGTCTCCTCCCAGATGCGCACCAGCTCGGCCTGGAGGATGACGCGATTCTGCGCATCGAGCGCCGCGAACGGCTCATCCATCAACAGCACGGCGGGATCGGTGACGAAGGCGCGGGCGATCGCGCCGCGCTGGCGCATGCCGCCCGACAATTGATGCGGATAGTGACGCCGGAACTTGGAGAGGCCGACGAGGCGCAGCGCCGCCTCGACCCGTCCCGCCGCTTCGGTGGGATCGACGCCCCGCGTCATCAGCCCGAAACCGACATTGTCTTCCACGTTCATCCAGGGAAACAGGCCCGAATCCTGGAAAACCATCGCGTTCGCCACCGCCCAGCCGGTGGCGTCGATGTCGAGGGCGCCGCTGCTGGCCTTGTCGAGGCCGGCGAGAATCCGCAGAAGGGTCGACTTGCCGCAGCCGCTCGGTCCGACGATGCAGACGAATTCCCCCGGCGCGATGGCGAGGTCGATGCCGTCGAGCGCCACCACGCGCTGCGGGCCGCTGCCGTACTCCTTGCGCAGTCGATCGATCCTGATCGCCGCGCCCCGCCGTCCGCTCATCGGCCACCCCCGCGACGCGATGCTAGCATTCTGTGTCCAACGCCTGAATCCTATCGTTGTCATCGCCCGGCTTGACCGGGCGATCCAGTACACACCGGACTGCGATTTGGGCACAGCACGACTTCCACCGATGGCACAGGGGTTACTGGATGCCCCGCCGGCGCGGGGCATGACACTGAAACTGAATGAAGCATGGGAGTCGTTGCATTATCGGCAGCCTTCGAGCTTCGAGGCCGGATTGGCGGGAACGTAGGCCCCGAGCTTCTGCACCGCCGCGTCTGCATAGCGGCCATCGACCAGGCGTGCGGCCGGGAATTTCGCCCGCGCATAGCCGTTCTTGACGAACCAGTCCTGCATGTCGAGCATGCTCGCGGTGTTGATCCGGCCGTCGGGGCTGCGCGCCGGCCACGGATATTTGTGCAGCAATTCGGGCCGCCGCTCCGAGCCGTGACGGATCAGGAGATCGATGATCTCGTTCTTGATCGGCGCGCCGTGATAGGCGTCGCAATAGTCGCGCACGCCGCGCAGATAAGCGGTGTAATAGTTCTGGATCAGCTGCGGATGGGCCTTGGCCCAATCGGTGTTGGCCATGATGACCGCGATGGTCATCGGCGTCGGCTTGACCAGCACGTCGGGTTCGGCGAGCCCGACGGCATAGCCCTGGTCGAGGAATTGCGATGCGAAGGGCGGGATCACGATCGCGGCGTCGATCGCCTTGTTGGCGAAGGCGAGCGCCATCTGGGTGAACGGAAAAATCTTCACGTCGACATCGGAGATCTGCAGCCCGGCGGTCTCCAGCATCTTGCCGACCTCATAGGTCGAGACCGACCCCGCGCCGTTGCTGGCGATGATCCTGCCCCTGAGCTGGGCGAGGCCCGTGATGCGGGCCTTGAGGTCGGGCCGCAACATCAGGGTATGGCCGACCGGGGTCGATACCCGGTCGGCGATGATGGTGACGGGAAGGTCCTTCTCCAGCGCGTTAAAATAGCCGGCCGAGATGCCGCCGGCGATGATCTGCAGGCGGTTCTGCGCCAACAGGGCGATGGTGTTGGCGGAGGTGTCGATGTCGTCCATCTCGACCTTGATGCCGACATCCTTGAAGTAGCCCTTTTCGATCGCGATCAGCTCGGCGCCGTTGGAGACCGAGCGCGCCATGCCGATGCGAACGGTGTCCTCGGCCGCCGCGGCACCTGCAAGCGCCGCGATGACGACCGCAGCCGCAAAAATCGAACGCAACACGGTCATCGGCCCGAACCTCCCGGTGCTGCCGGCGCCATCGCGGCGGCGGCCGCGAAAGCCCGACGAGCGGACGCGCTATCTGGCGTCGCCCGTGATGAAATAGCGCCCCTCGCCGTCGCGGTCGAGGGCCTCGCGGGCGCGCAACGCTTCGAGCGCCC
>DASYNT010000237.1:0-8528 GCA_036008405.1 Xanthobacteraceae bacterium | reverse complement strand
TGTCGGGATCGCCATCCTTCTTGGTGAGGACCTCGCCGTGAAAATTGGTGGGGATGCCGCCCATGTTGTAGTGCACGGTGGGCAGCACCGGGATCGGCTCGCGGGTCACGTCGACGCCGGCGAAAATCCGCGCGCTTTCGGAAATACCGGGCAGCCGCTCATGCAGCACTGCGGGATCGAGGTGATCAAGATGCAGGTCGAGATGGTCCTTGAGCTTGCCGACGCCGCGGCCCTCGCGAATCTCGATGGTCATGGCGCGCGATACCACGTCGCGCGAGGCGAGGTCCTTGGCCGAGGGCGCGTAGCGCTCCATGAAGCGCTCGCCCTCGGAATTGGTGAGATATCCACCCTCGCCGCGCGCTCCCTCCGTGATCAGGCAGCCGGCGCCGTAGATGCCGGTGGGATGGAACTGGACGAACTCCATGTCCTCGAGGGGCAGCCCGGCGCGCAGCACCATGGCATTGCCGTCGCCGGTGCAGGTGTGAGCCGAGGTGCAGGAAAAATAAGCGCGCCCGTAGCCGCCGGTGGCGAGAATCGTCATGTGGGCGCGGAAGCGGTGGATGGTGCCGTCGTCCAGCTTGAGCGCCACCACGCCGCGGCAGCGGCCTTCTTCCATGACGAGGTCGATGACGAAATACTCGATGAAGAACTCGGCCGCGTGCCGCAGCGCCGCACCGTAGAGGGTGTGCAGGATGGCATGGCCGGTGCGGTCGGCGGCGGCGCAGGTGCGCTGCGCGATACCCTTGCCGTAATAGGTGGTCATGCCGCCGAACGGACGCTGGTAGATCTTGCCTTCCTCGGTGCGCGAAAACGGCACGCCCCAGTGCTCCAATTCGTAGACCGCGGCGGGCGCGTTGCGGCAGAGATATTCGATGGAGTCCTGATCCCCCAGCCAGTCCGAACCCTTCACCGTGTCGTACATGTGCCAGCGCCAATCATCCTCGCCCATGTTCCCCAGCGCCGCCGAAATGCCGCCCTGGGCGGCGACCGTGTGCGAGCGGGTCGGGAAGACCTTGCTGATGCAGGCGGTGCGCAGCCCCGCTTCGCTGCAGCCCACCACCGCGCGCAGTCCCGAGCCGCCGGCCCCGACCACCACGACGTCGTAGCTGTGATCTTCGATCGGATAGGCGCGCCCATTGACCGCGGGGGCAGCTCCCTTTGCTGATCCGTTGCGGGACATCGGCTCAAACTCCAAACGACAGCTTGAGAATCGCGTAGACCGAGGAAAAGCCCACCAGGATCGCGAAGAAGGCGTTGCCGATCAGCAGCGCGTATTTGGCTCCCTCGTCATGGACGTAATCCTCGATGACCACCTGCATTCCGATCTTCATGTGGTAGGCGGTGGACATGATGAAGAGCAGCATGACGATCGCCACCGGCGACGACCCCAGGATCTGCACGACCGCCGCGTGATTGTGCCCGATCAGCGAAATGACGATCAGCACTGCCGCGATGGTCAGCGGAATGTTGGCGAGCGCGGTCAAGCGCTGCGCGATGAAGTGCCCGGTTCCCGATTTCGCCGAGCCGTAGCCGCGAACGCGGCCCAGCGGCGTGCGCATGTCGGGCCCGTCAGGCGTTTTCATGATGCAGTTCTCCGCGGCGATCCTTCACCGAAATCCCCCCATCAGGAAGCCGCCGACGAACCACAGCAGGATCGTCAGCGCGATGGAGCCCACCAGATTGGCCCGCGCCAGCCATTCGCGCTCGGCCGGCCCGAAACCGTGCCCGGTGTCCCAGACCAGGTGACGGATGCCACCCAGCATGTGGTGGACCAGGGCCCACGTATAGCCCAACAGCACGACCCGGCCGATGAAGCTCGACACCACGGCCTGGAACGCGGCATAGGCGTTCGGCCCCGACGCGGCGGCGAGCAGCCACCACGCCAGCAGCGGCGTACCGACATAAAGCGCGGCCCCGGTGATCCGATGGACGATGGACATCATCATCGTCAGCGTGGGTCGATAGATCTGGAGATGCGGCGACAGCGGCCGCGCGGCGGGGCCCTTGGCTTCGGCCATGATTCTCAACCCAAAAACAGGATTTCGACGCGAACAGACGGGCTTGTTCAAGCAGATGCAGGGGGCAAGCGCAATGCCGACATCCGCATGGCGCATGACGCGAAGCGAAATGCTGCCGGCCGTGCGTGCTTTGACGATCTTGGTCATGCGTAGCCCGGCCCAAATCGGTCGACAGGCTTCTTCGATGCCCCCCGCCTCGTGCTCATCGCGGCATCACCGCGCAATAGTCGAGGTCGAGGATCACGGCAGGGTCGTAGTCCCGGTCTAATTTGTAGGGGAAATCCGCGCAGGGGCGGTTCTTGGTGGCTATCAGGCGCAGCCGCAGCGCGCCGACGTCGCCGCGGCCGGGCAGGTCGAGCCGCTCGATGACCTGCGACCAGGCAAAAACCGTGTCCCCGGCGAACAGGGGGGCGACGTGGCGTCCGCCATTGATGGCGCCCACATGGAAGGCATTGGCGAGGCCGTTGAAGGAGAGCGCGCGGGCGAGCGAGATCACGTGCCCGCCATAGATCAGCCGGCGGCCGAAGCGGCCCTGGCCTTCGGTAAACTGGTTGAAATGCACCTTCGCCGTATTCTGGTAGAGGCGGGTCGCGAGTTGATGCTCGGCCTCTTCCACCGTCATGCCGTCGACATGATCGATCCGCTCGCCCGGCGCGAAATCGCCCCACCGCTGCGTGCTGCCGGCCGGCGCGTCGTCATAGCGGCCGAGTTGCAGAGGCGGGCAGGCTTTCCCGATCTCGCCGGCGGCGACCGTGTTCGGCAGATCCGGCACATGTTCCGCCGGCGCCGGGGCATCCTCGTCGCGCTTTCGCACCATGACCCAGCGGACATAGTCGAGGACCGGCGCGCCGCCCTCGTTGAAGCCCGTCGAGCGCACATAGACGATGCCGGTCTTGCGGTTGGAGTTCTCCTTGAGGCCGATCACCTCGGAGGTCGCCGACAGCGTGTCGCCCGGAAACACCGGTGCGAGGAAGCGGCAATTGGCGTAGCCGAGGTTGGCGACCGCATTGAGGGAAATGTCCGGCACGGTCTTGCCGAACACGATGTGGAACACCAGGAGATCGTCGACCGGCGCGCGGCCGTAGCCGATCGCCCGGGCGAACGCGTCCGACGACTGCACGGCGAAACGCGTGCCATAGAGCGCGGTATAGAGCGACACGTCGCCCACCGTGACCGTGCGCGGGGTCGCGTGCCTGATGGTCTGGCCGAGCCGGAAGTCCTCGAAATAATTTCCGGGAAGATTCTTCGCCATGCAAACGTCCCGCCGCGGGCCATGGTTGGGCTTGTCGCGGCCATCTCGACCAAGAAGGAACCATGCCCTACTGGTCGGGGGCAGGCCCGCGCATGACACCCTCCGGGTTCCGCGACCTTTCCAAGTTCCGGCGGAGAAACTTACCACGTTCGCCTGGCAATGAACCTCGACATTAGGCTAAGGCGTGCGCCCGCACCGGCACCGCAGAGCGTCCCGCAGGTTTGCGGCGGGCGGTTTGACGCGATTGTGAGGACGATTGCCGTCCGAATTGCTATAGTTTGCGCCATGACATCGGGATCAGTTGAATTTACGATGACGCAGGCGCCGGCCGGCGCGACGATCCACCCGGCCTGGGTGCGCGTCACCCATTGGGTCAATGCCCTCGCCATGTTCGTCATGATCACGTCGGGCTGGCGCATCTACAATGCCTCGCCGCTGTTCCCGTTCCAATTCCCGCCCGAGATCACCATCGGCGATGGTCTCGACGGGCTGTCGGGCGCACTGCTGTGGCATTTCGCGGCGATGTGGCTCCTGGTCGTCAATGGGCTCGTCTACCTGGCGCTGGGCATCGTCGGCGGACGGTTCCGCCGCAAGCTGCTGCCGATCCGGCCGGCCGATGTGGTCCGCGATCTCGGCGCCGCGCTCACCGGCAAGCTCTCCCATGACGATCTTTCGGTCTACAATGCGGTGCAGCGCCTGCTCTATCTCGGGGTGATCGCAGCCGGAATCGTCATGGTGCTGTCGGGGATTTCGATCTGGAAGCCGGTGCAGGTCCAGGAACTCACCGCGACGTTCGGCGGATACAACGCCGCCCGGTTCGTGCATTTCTTCGCGATGGCGGCGATCGTGGGCTTTCTCGTGGTCCACATCGTGCTCGCGATCCTGGTTCCGAAAAGCCTGCTCGCGATGATCCGCGGCCGGTAATGCTGGTTATGAAGTTGAGGACAGCATGCGCAAGATTCGCAGTACCGTTCCCGGCGTCGACGCCCGGCTGCTGATCAAGGACGCAGCGAAGCTGCTGCCGGACCCGTCGCGGCGGCTGTTCCTGCGCGGCGCGGCGGGTTTGGGCGCCGTCACCATGCTGACCGGATGCGATATCGTCGACAGCGTCTCGGCGGAAAGCGCGCTGATGGCGATATCGCGGTTCAACGACCGCGTGCAGGCGTTGATCTTCAATCCGCACAAGCTCGCCCCGACCTATCCGGAGAGCGCGATCACCCGGCCGTTCCCGTTCAACGCCTATTATTTCGAGGATGAGGCGCCGGAAGTCGACGGCGAGACCTACATGCTCGAGGTCGGCGGCATGGTGGAGAACAAGAAGGCCTGGAGCCTCGAAGAGCTCTATGCGCTGCCGCAGGTAAAGCAGATCACGCGGCACATCTGCATCGAAGGCTGGAGCGCCATCGGTTCCTGGACCGGAACGCCGCTGCGCGACTTCCTCGAGCGCGTCGGCGCCGACTTGAGCGCCCCCTTTGTCTGGTTCCAATGCGCCGAGGGCTATTCGACCACGATCGACATGCCCACCGCGCTGCATCCGCAGACCCAGATGACGTTCAAGTTCGACAACGAGATCCTGCCGCGCAAGTACGGGTTCCCGATGAAGGTGCGGGTGCCGACCAAGCTCGGCTTCAAGAACCCCAAGCACGTCACGGCCATCTACGTGTTGGAAAAGAACATCGGCGGCTACTGGGAAAGCCGCGGCTACAACTGGTTCAGCGGCAGCTGACCGTCCACGCCGTCATTCCGGGGCACGCCCTTGCGCGAACCCGGATCCGCCGCGCCGCCTCCTGAGTTTCTCGGCGAGCCGATGCCGCCGACACCGCGGCATGGAAGTCCGTCGGACCTTGCCGCTTGCCAAGCGGGCGAGCGCCATCTAGCAATCCGCGCCGGCGGCATTCGCCCACATCCCGACGAGGCTTCGTTCATGGCGGCCTACAAGCTCCTTCTGCTTCCCGGCGACGGCATCGGCCCCGAGGTCATGGCCGAGGTCAGGAAGCTCATCGCCTGGATGAATGCGCGCCGGCTGGGGTCGTTTGCGACCGAGGAAGCGC
Organism: Xanthobacteraceae bacterium; assembly: GCA_036008405.1. GTDB lineage: Bacteria > Pseudomonadota > Alphaproteobacteria > Rhizobiales > Xanthobacteraceae > JAJPKK01. The sequence goes on along the minus strand of DASYNT010000237.1, from coordinate 3,207 downwards.
TGGTGGGCGGGGCCTGCTACGACGCCCACCAGGTCGCCGTCACCGACGACACCATGGCGCTGGCGCAGGCCGCCGATGCCCTGCTCTTCGGCGCGGTCGGCGGCCCCAAATGGGATGCGGTGCCGTTCGATGCGCGGCCCGAGGCGGGGCTGCTGCGCCTGCGCAAGGACCTCGGCCTGTTCGCCAATCTGCGGCCGGCGATCTGCTATCCCGCCCTCGCCGACGCCTCGAGCCTCAAGCGCGAGGTGGTCGACGGCCTCGATATCGTCATCGTTCGCGAACTCACCGGCGGGGTCTATTTCGGCGAGCCCAAGACCATCACCGACCTCGGCAACGGCCAGAAGCGCGCGGTCGATACCCAGGTCTACGACACCTACGAGATCGAGCGCATCGCCCGGGTCGGCTTCGAGCTGGCGCGCCAGCGGCGCAACAAGCTCACCTCCATGGAAAAGCGCAACGTGATGAAGACCGGCGTGCTGTGGCACGAGGTGGTCAACCAGGTGCATGCCCGCGAGTTCAAGGACGTGCAGCTGGAGCACCAGCTCGCCGATGCCGGCGCCATGCAGCTGGTGCGCTGGCCCAAGCAGTTCGACGTCATCGTCACCGACAATCTGTTCGGCGACGTGCTCTCCGACGTGGCGGCGATGCTCACCGGGTCGCTCGGCATGCTGCCGTCCGCCTCGCTCGGCGAGATCGACGCCAAGACCAGGAAGCGCAAGGCGCTCTACGAGCCGGTGCACGGCTCGGCGCCCGATATCGCCGGCAAGGGCGAGGCGAACCCGATTGCGATGCTGGCGTCGTTCGCGATGGCGTTGCGCTACTCATTCGCCATGGGCAAGGAGGCCGCCCTGATCGACCAGGCGATTGCCGCGACGCTCGCCAGGGGGCTGCGCACCGGCGATATCAAATCGGAGGGCGCGACGGTGGTGGGAACCGCGGAAATGGGCGCTGCCGTGATCGCCGAAATGGAGCGGCTCGCCGCTTAGGACAAGCCCGCGATTCCCCTCTGCCGCTTGCGGGGAAGTCGGTGGGGGGCAACGCATGCTGGGAGAGCCCCCTCCGCAACCCTCCAGTCGCGATTACTTGCAGAATCCTGGCAGGTCGAAGCAGTTGGGGAACGGCGTCCGGTTGTGGAAGTTCACCTTCCAATCGGTCGGGTCGTAGAACACGCTCGACGCGGCGTCCGGCGGGAAGGCGTAATCGTGATAATGCTCGCTGAGGGGGTACTTCTGCGCCGTGCCGGGATCGAGATAGGAGCGCCTCGTGACCGTGACCTTGGCCGGCGCACGGTTCGATACCAACTTGCGATTCGGCGGTATCGGGTATCCCGTGATCGGGTCGATCGGGTAGCTTTTGGGCGGCTTGACCCGGGCCGCATCGCCGGTCTGTGCCACGCCGGGAGTAGCAGCGAACATCACGGCCGCGCCGCCGACAGCGACGAGAAGCAGAACTCTGAACAGTTGCATGGCTTCCTCGATTCCCCCGAAAGTACCACTCGCCATCATCCTAATGCATGGTGCTTAAGAGTTGCAGACATTTCAGGCGAAATCATGCGGGGCATCGGAGAGATTTGGCGGATGGTGCAGAAAAGACGCATAATTGGCGGACGGCCGGAGCGCCGGCTGCCGTGACCGACGATCTCATGCGCTCAAATGTCATGTCATGCGTTCGAAAAATAGTGGCCGCGGCCGAGGCTTTAGGGTTAGGTCTACCGGATTGGGCACACAGCCGATAATTGGGAGGACGACCATGCTCAGCAGACGCCGTTTGCTCGAAGGCGCCGGACTGGGCGCCGTTTTCGCCGGCTCCGGAATGGGCCTCGACCTGCTCGCGGCCGCGCCTCTCGATCTGCCCAGGGGCCTGCCGGCGGGCGTGCGCGCGGAGGCGGCGCTGGAGGCGCTGCCGGGCAAGAAGCCGCTGATCAAGCTGAGCTATCGCCCTCCCAATTACGAGACCCCGATCGCCAATTTCCGCACCGCGATCACGCCCAATGATGCGTTTTTCGTGCGCTATCACCTCGCCGACATTCCCACCGTGAATGCCGGGACGTGGCGGCTCACGGTCGGCGGCGAGGGCGCCAATGGCCGGGTGCAGCTGTCCCTCGACGACCTCAAGGCGATGCCGGCGGCGGAAGTGGTTGCGGTGTGCCAGTGCTCGGGCAACCGGCGCGGGCTGGTCGAACCCCATGTGGTCGGCGTCGAATGGGGCTACGGCGCCATGGGCTGCGCCCGTTTCAAGGGCGTGCGGCTCAAGGACGTGCTCGACAGGGTCGGCCTCAAGAAGGAGGCGATCGAGCTGGTGCTCGACGGCGCCGACGGGCCGGTCCTCGACAAGACCCCGGATTTCGTCAAGAGCGTCCCGGTCGCCAAGGCGATCGAAGACGGCCTCGTCGCCTATGAGATGAACGGCCAGCCGCTGCCGCATTTCAACGGCTTCCCCGCGCGGATCGTGGTGCCCGGCTGGACCGCGACCTACTGGGTCAAGCACATCACCTCGATCACCGCAGTCACCAAGCCGTTCGACGGGTTCTGGATGAAATCGGCCTATCGGGTGCCGTTCGGCCGCTTCCCGCTGCTGGCGCGGTTCGCGTCCCAGGACACCGACGTCAATACGCCCATCACCGAGATGGTGGTGAACTCCCTGATCACCAGCCATGACGACGGCAGCGACGTGAGGGCCGGCGCCCCCGTCGCCATCGGCGGCATCGCGTGGGATGGCGGCTACGGCATCAGCACCGTCGAGGTTTCGACCGACGGGGGCAAGAGCTGGACCGCGGCGCAGCTCGGCGAGGATCTCGGCCGCTTCGCGTTCCGCCCCTTCACCCTCCCCGTCACCCCGGCGGCCAGGGGCAAGCTCACGGTGACCGCCCGCGCCATCAACAAGGTGGGACAGGCGCAGACCGCCGAACTGATCCAGAACCCGGCGGGCTACCACCACAACGTCATGCAGACCATCACGCTCAACGTCGCCTGAGGGAGAGATCATGCGCACAATCGCCGTTGCCGCGTTCGCCGCGCTCATCATCGCGCCAGCGCTCGCCCAGGAACAGGTGATCGAGCTCAAGAGGGCGCCGGGCCTCGACAAGGTCGCGACCAATTGCGCCGTCTGCCACAGCCTGGACTATATCCAGATGAATTCGCCGTTCCCCAATGCCGCCCTGTGGGACGCCGAAGTCACCAAGATGATCAAGGTCTACGGCGCGCCCAT
>DASYNT010000236.1:0-18244 GCA_036008405.1 Xanthobacteraceae bacterium | reverse complement strand
ACGCAGCCTTCTACCGCGGGCTCAACGAACTCCGCTGTGGCCCAGCTTTCGCCGGCGCGGGCAGCATTCGCCCAGGCTTCATTGCTTTTTCAACAGCACAAATTCGACGAGACCATTGCCGCCCTCGATCGCGCGATCTCTGCCGATTCGAAACTGGCGGCAGCCTATCAATTGCGCGCATTCGCGCGCATGAACAAGCGTCAGAATACCGAGGCACTCGCCGACTTCAATGCAGCGGTCAATTTGGAGCCGGGTAACGCAAATTTTCTGCTCGGACGCGCATCCTATTACGCAAGGATCAAGCAATTCGAAAACGCGAATGCCGATTACGACCATGCGCTAGCGCTCGACGCGAAGAATGCAAATGTTTTTGTCGGCCGTGGCTTCATGCTGCGCCAACAAAACCAGCTCGACAAGTCTCTGGCCGACTTCGACCGTGCAATCGCATTGAACCCCGAACTCGCGTCCGCCCATGCCGGTCGGGGCACCACCCTGAACAGCAAGGGGCAGCCAGACGAAGGCTTGGCCGAGTTTGATCGGGCGATCACCATCGATCCGCGGAACGTCGAGGCACGCGCCGGCCGCGGACTGGCTCTACTCACGAAGGGGCGCACCGCAGAAGCACTTTCTGATTTCGATCGGTGCCTGGAATATGATCCGACGAACCTAGGCGCGATGATGGGTCGAGCGGTCGCGATGATGGTGACCGGGCAGTTCGACCGGGCGATTGCCGGGTTCGATCAGATCGTGGCCAAGGGCGCGCCGGACCCTACGCCTTATTCTCTCCGCGGCCAAGTCTTCTCGATCAAGGGCAACCTTGACAAGGCGATCTCCGATTTCGATCGGGCACTCGAAATCAGGCCCGGTTTCGCCGATGCCCTGTCGGGCCGGGGAAATGCCCGGCTGCAGAAGCGCGACTACGGCGGCGCGTTGGCCGATCTCGACCGAGCCATCCAATCCGACCCCTATAAGATCGCGAACTACGCACGGCGCGCTTCGGTGTACGAGGCCCAGGGCAAGGGCGATCTTGCGATTGCCGATCTGCGCAAGGCGACGTCCCTCGCGCCGAAGAACATCTTCGATACCATAGCGCAGGCGGGGGCCAAAAAGCGGATTGACGATCTCGCCAAGCGCAGTCCCTGCGGAGCTGCAGACCGCAACTGCCTGTAGCGACCCTACTCCACCTGGATGTTGTTCCGGACGATCACCTCGCGCCAGCGCGCGATCTCCTCGCGGATGAACGCCCCGGTCCGGGCCGGCGTCGAGCCGACCGGTTCGGTGCCGACCGCGCGGTAGCGCGCCGCGACATCGGGCATCCTCACCACCTCGATGAAATCGGCGGCGAAGCGCTGCGCCAGCACGTCCGGCAGTTTCGGCGGGCCCATCACCGCGAACCATGCGGTCGAAAGAAAGCCCGGCAATCCCGCCTCGGCGGTGGTCGGTACGTCCGGGATGGCCGGGGCACGCATGGTGTCGGCCACGGCGAGTATCTTGAACTTGCCGTCGCGGTAATGCGGCAGGACCGGCGAGATGTTGCCGAAGAACATGTCGACATGGCCGCCGAGCATGTCGCTCACGACCAGCGTCTCGCCGCGATAGGGCACGTGGACGAACTGGGTGCCCGTCATGTTCATGAACATGTTGGCGTTGAGATTGGGCGTCGAGCCGACGCCTTGGGATCCGTAGGTGAGCTTGCCGGGATTGGCCTTGGCGAGCTTGACCAGGGCCGCCACAGTGTCGACGCCGAGTTCCGCGCGCACGGTGATCAGGTTGGGCACCGATGCCAGCACGGTGATGGGGACGAATTCCTCCGCCCGATAGCCGAGCTGCTTGTACAGGCTGGGATTGATTGCGAGCGGGCCCGTCGCCGACACCAGCAGAGTGTAGCCGTCAGGCTCGGCGTGATAAGCATAATTGGCGCCGATGCTGCCGCCGGCGCCGGTCTTGCTCTCGATGATGATGGGCTGGCCCCACCTCTCCTGCAGCTTCTCGGCGGCGACGCGGGCCAGCACGTCGTTGACGCCGCCGCCCGGAAACGGAATGATGAAGCGCACCGGCTTGGCCGGAAATCCCGTCGGCGCCTGCGCGAAAGCCGGCGACGCAAGCACAAGAGCGGCCACGGAAAACGCCAGCGTTGCAAAACGCGAGATCATGCCAGCCTCCGGTTTTTCCGGCACAGCATACGCTCCCGTGCCGTCCCGTAAACACCGGCCGTGCATTCTCGATCTGCCCGTTCGAGCCGCGCAATGACACCGACATGGGCGCGCGCCCCTCGCCGAGTGGCCGGCGCGGCGGCAAGGCGACGACGCGCCGGCAGCAAGGGCTGGAGACCGTCACCTCTCCGACATCACATGCACCTGCACGCAGGTTCTTGCAGGGACCAAAGCACCTGCACGCAGGTGCATGCAGGGACCGACGCGATCGAGCCCTACTTGCCGTCGTTGATCGGGATCTGGATAGTCACGCGATCTTCGGTGCCGACCGTCCTGGTGATGTGACCCTTGCCGGTGGTGTCTTCGACCAGATCGATGTTGCCGGGCCCGACCAGGATCTTCTTCCCGCCCGCCACCTCGAGCTCGCCATAGCCGCTGAGCGTGACCACGTATTGGCGGCGCGGCGCGTTGTGCCAGTCGGCCACCCGGCCGGGCGGCGCGCGATGAAGCTCGGCACCGGCATTCGCCATCAGCTTGTAGACGTCGTTGCCGCCGCCCGGCGCGAACTTGGCCTCGATCTCCTCGGAATGCGTCTGGCCGTCTGGCCCGGTGAAGAGCCGAATGATCATGAGCGGCTTGTGCTTTGGAGCGGCCTCTTCCGCGCTCTGCGCCGCCGGCATCAGAACCGACAAGCTCAACAGACCGGCACCGATGAACCACGCGCATTTTGCTTTCATGAGGGAGTCTCCTGCCATTTTGCGCATTCAGAATTTTTATCGAGAGAGTTGAACGAGTCGGGAGCGTCGAACCAGAGGACGATGCGCGGTGTCCCCGCCCGAGCATTCACGAGCGAGGCAGCGAGACTATCGCGGATGAATCGGCGCTACAAGCGAGCCGCGCCAAGGGACGTCGAGGAAAGCGACGCAGGGGATGCCGCCCTCCCCGACGCGCCGCCTTTGATGCACCGCGGCATGGCTCCCTGTGCTTTTGGGCCGCCCGCCCCTATGATCGCGGCGCTCACGATGAGCGAGGAGGACCACATGCGCAGCTCGATGCTGACACTGGCTGTCATTGCGGCGGCGGGGACGATCGCAACCACGGCCTCGGCACAAACGTCGAACAGCCCCACCGGCCCCGCATTTTCGCAGCGCTTCTTCACCACGCCGCTCGAAAACGACCCCGCGCGCGACGTGCAGATGCAGATGCAGCTCCATCTCCCGAACCGCCCCGGCAACGGCTTTCATTCGCACAATGGCGACCAGTGGGAGGTGGTGCTCGACGGCGAGATCACCTTCACCGCCAGGGGCCAGCAGCCGCGCGTGTTGAAGGCGGGGGAATTCGTCTACATCCCGCGCGGAACCATCCATCGCAACGAGAACAAGAGCAACGCGCCGACGCGCACCATCGAGCTCATGGTCAAGGACAAGGCCAAGCCGCAGACGATGCCCGCTCCGGCCGAGTGAGCCGGACGGCGATGCACATGCGATGAGGCCGCATCGCCCGCGCGGCCGACATCCTGTGCTGGAACCGAGATGGAGGACCGAACCGGCCGAGCGGCCGGCGCGCGCTTTCCACAATCATCTCGTCGGCCAACCCTCCCTCGGCCCGCTCTCCCTCGGCCAGCCCTCCTTCGGCCAGCGCAATCGGGATGCCAGGGTTGCGGCATCGCGGCCTCTCGGGAGGCGCCTGCCGGTTCCACAACCGGGCGCGCACCGCTAGGGTGCGGCGGGAGAGATGAAGATGACGAAGCCCGCCCCCGCCGTTCTCATCGCCGTCCTGATGGCGCGCGCCGTGATGGCGTGCGCACTGGTGATGCTGCCGGGCACCGCTGCGGCCGCGGGCTACCCGGACCGCCCGGTCCGCATCATCGTGCCGATCGGGGCGGGCGGGCCCTATGATTTCGTCGGCCGCCTGCTCGCGAACCGGCTTTCCGATCTCCTGGGCCAGACCTTTTTCGTCGAAAACCGCACCGGCGCCGGCACCCTGGTCGGCACTCAGTCGGCAGCCGCAGCGCCTGCCGACGGCTACACGCTGCTGGTCGGCGGCTTGAGCAACCTCGTGTTCAATTTCGCGCTTTATCAGAGGACCGGCTATGAGCCGGGCGATTTCGTTCCGATCGCGCTGGTCTACTCTTTTCCCTACGTCATGCTGGCGCGCCGCGACCTGCCGCAGAAGAATCTGGCCGAGATCATCAACTATGCGCGGCAGAGCCCGGGCAAGCTCACCATCGCCCATGCGGGCTCCGGCAGCGGCCAGCAGGTCGTCGGCGCCGCCTTCATGAAGCTCACCGGCACCACCATGGTCGAGGTGCCTTACCGCAGGACCAACGGCGCCTATGCCGACATGCTGGCGGGCCGCGTCGACCTCCTGTTCGATTCGGCGGCGGCTGCGCGGCCCTTCATTGCCGCCAACAAGGTCCGCGGCGTCGCGCTGCTGGCGCCGCTGCGGTATCCGACGATGCCGGACCTGCCGACCATCGGCGAGGCGGGGCTGCCGCGGCTGGACACCGAATCCTGGATCGGGCTGTTCGCACCGGCAGGAACGCCGCCGGAGGTGCTCGACCGGCTGCGCAGCGCCACCCGGATCGCAGCGGACGAACTCAAGCCGCAATTCGAGAAGAGCGGCGGCAGCCTGATGCAGATGACGGTGGCGGCAACCGACAAGTTCATCAAATCGGAATTCGATCTCTGGACCCGGGTGATTCGCGATGCCGGGATCCGGCTGGATTGACCGCGCCCGGCCCGTTCGACGGGATCGACAGGGCGCGCGGGATGGGAAAGCGCCCGTCGACACCCTGCCCGCGCGAAAGCCTCGTCATCGATGGACTCCGCCGACGTCAAATCTCGACGATCATTCCATCATGGGCGGTCTCGCAGGTAATGGCGTCGCCGCGGCCGAGCATGTCCTCGCTCATGTGAGTGAGGATCAGGCGCTTGGGCCGGATCAGCGGCAGCTTTTCGACCAGTTGGCGATAGCTCAAGTGCAGCGGCAGCGGCTTGTCATAGACGTATGCCTCCGACACGAACAGGTCGGCGTCGCGCCCGAGAGCGATCAGGCTGTCGGTCCATTCGGTATCGCCGCTGTAAGCCAGCACCTTGCCGTCCATCGCGATGCGATAGCCGTGATAGCCGTTCGCCGGCGGCCCGTGGCGGACCAGAGTGGGCCGGATTTCCGCGTTCTTGAAGCGCCATGGGATTTCCGGCGCGAGTTCCACCAGCGACACCTCGAACCTTTTCGTCGAACGCGCCGAACCCTCGAAGGCGGCGTCCATGAGGCGCGGAAACCACGCTTTTAGGCCCACCGGGCCGGCGATCGTCAAAGGCCGCAGACGTCGCGCCGGAAATTGCGCGTCCAGTATGAAGAACGGCACGCCGCCGCTGTGATCGGCATGGAAATGGGTGAGGAGGATGAATTCGATGTCGTTGCGCTTGATGCCGAACCGGTTCATGGCGATCAGAGAGGAGGCGCCGCAATCGATCAGAAAGTTGGTTTCCGAACCGACCACATGAAAACAGGTGTTGAACCGCCCCCCGGACCCGAAGGCGTCACCACTCCCGACAAACTGCAGTTGCATTCATTCCTCCGTCCCCTCCGGGCAGCATGGGCGCGGGCTTGCTGCCTTGTCAACGCGGCGCAGCCTGCCCGGGTTCGGCCGTGGCCACTGCTCGCGTCGGCTGGAGTGCTGTCGTTTTCAAACTGGAGCGGATGGCGCTAATCTTCAAAGCGGCGCATGATCCCGCCGGAAAACGATCCCGGGGATCATGCCTCGAGGAGATGCGCGTGATTCCCTTTTTCGTTCAGATCAAATGCCATCTCGGCAAATCCTATTCGGTTGCCAATGCGCTCGCCGATGCGGAGATCGCTTCGGAGATTTATTCGACCGCCGGCGATTTCGATCTCCTGGTCAAGTTCTACGTCGAACAGGGCACCGACATAGGCCATTTCGTCAATGAGAAGGTGCAGACCATTTCCGGCATCCAAGACACCCGAACGATCATCACCTTCAAGGCATTTTGAAGGAAAGGTACTCCCACGAGGCGCCGGGTTCGGAGAAAGGCCTACGCCATCTTGCGCCGGCGCTGGCGGACGAGCTGGCGCTCGCGCCAGATCACGAACAGCCCCGAGGCCGCGACGACGGCGGCGCCCACATAGACGTAGAGGGTCGGAATCTCCCCGAACAGCACATAGCCGAACAGGAACGCCCACAGCAGCGTCACATAGTCGAACGGCGCCACCACCGATGCCGGAGCATAGCGATAGCTTTCGGTGAGGAAGATGTGGGACAGCCCGCCGATCACGCCGATCGCGACGAGCGCGCCCAATTCCGTCCGGCTCGGGTTGACCCAGGCGAACGGCAGAGTGACGAGTCCGGCCACGGTGCAGGCCAGCGAAAAGTAAAACACGATCGAGGCGGTGGTCTCGCTGTCGGTGAGCCGCCGCGTTTGGATCACCGCTCCGGCATTGGTGAAGGCCGCGGTAACGGCGCAGGCCGCGCCGACCGTCGTCGCGGTCGAGCCGACGCCGAACAGCGTGGCCACATCGAGATAGGGCCATAGCATCACCACGACGCCGGCGAATCCGACCGCGACCGCGGACCACCGATAGGCGCGGACCCGCTCGCGCAGGATCAAGGCGGCGAGCGCGACGGTGATGAGAGGGCCGGCGAAGGATATCGCGGTGGCATCCACCAGCGGCAGCCGCGCCAGCGCGGCGAAGTTGAGGAACATGCCGGCGACGCTGATGAGGCCGCGGGTGAGGTGGCCCAGCGGCCGGCCGGTCCGCACCGCCGAGCCGATCTCGCCGCGCCAGGTGTAGATCAGCACCACCGGAACGATCGCGAACACGCTGCGGAAGAACACCACCTGCCCCAGCGGCACGGATTCGCCGACGAAGCGCACCAGCGTCGACATCACGGCGAACAGCATCACCGCGAACAGCTTGATGCCGATGGCGAGCGGGATATTCATGGACGGGAAGGCGGACCTGCGAAGGCGCGGACGGCGCGCCGGGTATTGGCACGGACGGCGGCGCCGCGGAAGGCGCACCGGGACAACCCATCCATGACGAAAACGGCCCGGCGGCGGGGCGCAACCCCCGGCCGCCGGGCCGCATGTCAGGGCGTCTGAGGCGAGATCGCCCGCTCAGGGCGCGGCGATGTGCCAGACATTGTTGCGGCCGTCGCCGTCGGCGTCGCCGGACTTCTTGTCGTCCTTCCAGAAATACAGCGGCTTGCCCTTGTAGGCCCACTGCTTTCCCCCGTCGTCACGGGTGATCACGGTCCACGCGCCGGTGGACTTGGCATCGGCCGACGCCATCAGCGGCGGCCAGTTGGTGGCGCATTGGGCGTTGCAGGTCGATTTGTTGGGCGTGGTATCGCGGTCGAGGATGTAGAGCGTCATGCCCTTGGGATCGACCAGCGTCTTGCCCTTCGCGGTATCGCCGACCTTGGCCGGCTCCGCCGATTGCGCGAGCGCTACGCCCGAGCCGAGCGCGACGATCGTCGCCGCGATCGCAACAGAGAGGATCGTTCTCATGCCTAAACTCCTTGGTTTCCCCGCAGAGGCCGTTCCGGCATCTCGCGTATTGATCCGGGAGGCGTCCCGAACGCCATGACCTTTAGCAATTTTCCGCCACACCCGGAAGCGCGCAAAAGGCCCTACATCGTGTGGACGCGCCGGCCCTCGCGGATTGCGGACCACAGCCGCTCCGGCGTCGCCGGCATGTCCACATGGCGGATGCGAAAGGCGCGGTGGAGCGCATCGACGATCGCATTCATCACCGCCGGCGAGGAACCGATGGTGCCGGCCTCGCCCGCCCCCTTCACCCCCAACGGATTGGTCGCGCATCGCACATTGCGGGTTTCGAACACGAATGACGGGACGTCCTCGGCGCGCGGCAGCGCATAGTCCATCAGCGTCCCGGTCACCAGCTGGCCGGAATCGCGGTCATAGACGGCGTGCTCCATGATCGCCTGGCCGATGCCCTGGACGGCGCCGCCATGGACCTGGCCGGCGAGCAGCAGCGGGTTGAGCGTCACGCCGAAGTCGTCGACCACGACGTAGCCGATGATGTCGACATGCCCGGTCTCGGGGTCGATTTCCACTTCGGCGATATGGGTTCCATTGGGATAGGTCGGCTGCGGCGGCCCGACCGCGTCGCTGGCGGAAAGATGCGCGGGGGTCGCCGCCGGCAAAGCGGCGATCTCGGCAAACGAGACCGCGCGATCGGTGCCGGCGATGCGGACATGCCCGTTCTCGATCTCGAGGTCGGATTCGGCCGCCTCGAGCGCGTCGGCCGCGAGCGCCTTGAGATTGTCCGAGAGTCGCCGCGCCGCGCTCGCCACCGATGCGCCGCCGCAGGTGATCGAGCTCGAACCGCCGGTGCCGGCACCGGTCGCGATCAGGTCGGTGTCACCCTGGATCACGGTGACGCGGTTCGGCGGCACATCGAGATGCTCGGCGACGAGTTGCGCATAGGCGGTGGCGTGGCCCTGCCCGGTCGATTGCGACCCCGCCAGCACGGTGACATTGCCGTCCTCGCCCAGCCGCACCGTCGCGGCGTCGGGACCGTTGCTGCCGCAGGCCTCGATATAGGTCGCAAGGCCGATGCCGCGCAGCTTGTGCGCCTTTTTCGACTGCGCGGCGCGACGGGCAAAGCCCTTCCAGTCGATGATCTCCTGGGCGCGCGACAGATGGGCGGCGAAGGCACCGGAATCGTACACCTTGCCGGTCGGCGTCGTGTAGGGCATCGCCTTCGGCCTGATGAAGTTCTTGCGCCGCAGCGCGTCCGGCGCGATGCCGAGCTCGCGCGCGGCGACATCGACCAGGCGCTCGATCAGATAGGCGGCCTCCGGGCGCCCGGCGCCGCGATAGGCATCGACCGGCAGCGTGTTGGTGAACGCGGCGGTGATGCGCACGAAGCAGGCGGGAAAGTCATAGACGCCCGGCAGCATCACCGCGCCGACGTGGGGGATGTAGGGCGCGAAGGCGGAGAGATAGGCGCCCATGTCGCAGGCCATGTCGATTTCGAGCGCCGTGAAGCGGTGATCGGCATCGAGGGCGAGCCTCGCCGTGGTGTAATTGTCGCGCCCCTGGGCATCGCCGAGAAAGTGCTCGCTGCGGTCGGCGACCCATTTCACCGGACGCTGCAGCCGCTTCGCCGCGACCGCCGCGAGCGCATATTCGCGATAGGGAAACAGCTTGGTGCCGAAGCCGCCGCCGACATCCGGCGTCACCACGCGCAGCTTGTCCGGCGCGATCTTGAGCACGGCATTGGCGAGAATGTCGCGCACGAAATGCGAGCCCTGGCTGCCGAGCGTCAGGGTAGTCCTATCGGCTGTCGCGTCGTATTCGGCGACCACGGCCCTGGTGTCGAGAAAATTGGTGACGAGGCGTTGATTGACGATGCTTAGCGTGACGATCCTGGCCGCCGCCGCGAAAGCGCTCGCGGTCGCGGCCGGCTCGCCAAGCGTCGCCTCGAAGGCGGCATTGCCCGCCCGCTCCGGCCACACCAGCGGCGCGCCCGGCGCCAGCGCCGCCGGCGCGCTTATCACGTGCGGCAGCGGCGTCCAATCGATCGATATGGCCTCGGCGGCGTCCTTGCCCTGCTCGACGGTGTCGGCGACGATGAAGGCGACGGCGTCGCCGACATGGCGCACCACGTCACGCGCCAGAACCGGATAGGGCGGCGCGTCGACCGTCACGCCCTCGGGGATGCCGACGCAGGGCAGCCCGCCGAGCGCCGCGATGTCGGGCGCGGTGAGGACGAGGCGGACGCCGGGCAGTCCGCGCGCCACCGCGATATCGGTGACGGCAAACCGCGCATGGGCATGGGGCGAGCGCAACACGACCGCGTGCAGCGCGCCCGCGGGAGCGACGTCGGCGACATAGCGGCCATGGCCGCGGAGGAGCGCATCGTCCTCCTTGCGGGTGACGCTCTGGGAGACGCCGAATTTGGATGGATGCATGCATACTCCAATATTGGACGCCACCGCGTCGATCCCGAAAAGCTTCGGGCGCGTCCGATCAGACCGGGCGCAAAATCACAAAGTCAAGCGCTGGTGCCTATCCGCTCGGCTCGAGCCGACGCGCTGTCGCTGAGACCATGGCCGCGAACGACCGGACCCGGTCCGGCGTCGGCCGATGTCATCGCGAATAGCAGCGCCTTTCCGCGCCGCTCATTCCGCGGGCTGAGCCGCCGCGCGGGACGCCGGGGGCGGCGCGGCCACGCCGCGGCGGCGTTTGGACGCGAACCGCTGCGTCAGCACGTAGAACACCGGCGTGAAGATCAACCCGAACGCCGTCACCCCGATCATGCCGAAGAACACCGCGGTGCCCAGCGCCTGGCGCAGTTCGGCGCCGGCGCCGACCGCCCATACCAGCGGCACCACGCCGAAGATGAAGGCGAACGAGGTCATCAGGATCGGGCGCAGCCGCAGACGGGCCGCCTCGATGGCGGCGGCGAAGCGGTCGAGCCCCCCGCCCTCCAGCTGCTTGGCGAATTCCACGATCAGGATGGCGTTCTTGGCGGCGAGGCCGATCAGCACGATGAACCCGACCTGGGTCAGGATGTTGTTGTCCATGCCGCGCAGGATCACGCCGGTGATCGACGCCACCAGGCACATCGGCACGATCAGGATCACCGCCAGAGGCAGCGTCAGGCTCTCATACTGCGCGGCCAGCACCAGGAATACGAACACCACCGCCAGCGCAAAGGCGAAACCCGAAGTGCTCCCGGCCCGAATCTGCTGGAAGGCGAGCGTCGTCCATTCGTAGCTGAAACCTTCCGGCAAGACCTCGGCCGCGAGCTTCTCCATGGTCGCGATCGCCTGGCCCTGGGAATAGCCCGGCGCCGCCGCGCCGTCGACTTCGGCGGTCCGGTAAAGATTGTAGCGCGGCACCCGATAGGGCCCAGACGTGGTGTGCACCGTCGTGAACGAGCCGAGTGGGACGGTGTCCCCATTGGTATTGCGGACCCGCAGCCTGAGCACGTCGCCGGTATGTTCGCGGAACGGCGCATCCGCCTGTGCGGTCACGCGGAAGGTGCGGCCGAACAGGTTGAAGTCGTTGACATAGGCCGAGCCGATGAAGACCTGGAGGGCGGAAAATACGTCGGTGACACTGACGCCGAGCAATTCCGCCTTGGCGCGGTCGATATCCAGATAGAGCTGCGGCGTCGACGTCTCGAACAGGGTGAACACCTGGTTGAGGCCCGGCGTCCGGTTGGCGCGTGCCATCAATTCCGCCGCGGCCGCCTGCAGCGCCCGCGGACCTTGGTTGCCACGATCCTCGACCATCATGCGGAAGCCGCCGGCATTGCCGATGCCCGACACCGGCGGCGGCTGGACCACGATAATGAATGCTTCCTGGATCGCGGCGAACTTGCGGAACAGCGCCCCGGTGATGGCGGCGGCGGACTTCCTGGGATCGCCGGCGCGCTTCTCCCATGGCTCCAGGGTGAGGAAGATGGCGCCCGAATTGGGGGCATTGGTGAAGGTCGCGCCCGAGAACCCGACGAAATTGACGCCATGCTCGACGCCCGGCGTGTCGAGCGCGAGGTCGATCGCCCGCCGGTGGACCTCGTCGGTGCGCACCAGCGACGCCCCCGGGGGAAGCTGGACCACGACGATGACATAGCCGCGGTCGACCTGCGGGATGAAGCCGGCCGGGGTCTTGCGGAACTCGTTGAGGCCGTAAGCGATGATGCCGACATAGACGACCAGCATGATGACGGCGTAGCGGACCACGCGCGCCGTCACCAGGCCGTAGAAGTGGCCCAGCCGGTCGAAGCCCCAGTTGAACGCCTTGAAGAAGCCGACGATGGGACGCATCAACAGGCTGGTCTGGTGGTGCGGACCATGGGGCTTGAGCAGCAGCGCGCACATGGCCGGCGACAGCGTCAGCGACACGATCAGCGAAATCACCGTGGCGCCGGCGATGGTGAGGGCGAACTGGCGATAGAACTGGCCGGAAATGCCGGTGATGAAGGCCGCCGGCACGAACACCGCGCACAGCACGAGCGCGATCGCGACCAGCGCGCCGCCGACCTCGTCCATGCTCTTCACCGCGGCGTCATGGGGCGACAGCCCGGCGGCGATGTTGCGCTCGACGTTCTCGACCACCACGATGGCATCGTCGACCACGATGCCGATCGCGAGCACCAGGCCGAACAGCGACAGGTTGTTGAGCGTGAATCCGAACGCTCCCATGAAGAAGAAGGTGCCGATCAGCGAGACCGGGATCGCCACGATGGGAATGATCGCGGCCCGCCACGTCTGCAGGAACAGGATGACGACCAGCACCACCAGGACGACGGCCTCCCCGATCGTCTCGATGACGGCATCGACCGACTGCTGGATGAACTCGGTCGGGTTGTACACGATGACGTATTTGATGCCCGGCGGAAAACGAACCGACACCGCGTTCATGGTGTCGATGACGCCCTGGGCGGTAGCCAGCGCGTTCGCTTCCGGCAGCTGGTAGATCGCGAGCGCCACCGCGGGGTCGCGGTCGAGATAGGAATTCGTGGTGTAGTCCTGGGCGGCGAGTTCAACCCGCGCCACGTCCCTGAGCCGCACCAGCGCGCCAGGGGTCCGCTTCACCACGATCTCGGAGAATTCATCGGGTTCGGCGAGCCGGCCGAGCGTCTGCACCGTGACCTCGAAGGGGCCCGCGGGATCCATCGGCTGCTGGTTGAGCACCCCGGACGCGACCTGGATGTTCTGGCTCTGCAGCGCCGCCATCACGTCGGGCGCGGTCATGTTGAGGGACTGCAACCGGTCGGGATCGAGCCAGATGCGCATCGAGAAATCGCGACCGCCGAACACCGTGACCGAGCCGACGCCTTTGACGCGGGTCACCGCATCTTTGATCTCAAGCGTCGCATAGTTGGAAATGAACAGCGAATCGCGCGATTTGTCCGGCGAGTAGATGTGCACGACCATCATCAGGTCGGGCGACGCCTTGGTGACGGTGACACCGATGTTGCGGACGTCGGGCGGAAGCCGAGGCTGGGCGACCGCGACGCGATTCTGCACCTGGACCTGGGCGATGTCGAGATTGGTGCCGAGCTCGAACGAGACCGCGGTGGTGAAGCGGCCGTCGGAGGTCGAGTTCGAGGACATGTAGATCATGTTCTCGACGCCGTTGATCTGGTCCTCGATGGGCGAGACCACCGTCGAGGCGACGGTGTCGGCGCTGGCACCGGGATATTGCCCGGTCACGTTGATGGTCGGCGGTGCGATGTCGGGGTATTGCGCGACCGGGAGCCGCGAGAACGACACCAGGCCGAGAATCACGAACACGATCGAGACCACCGCCGCGAAGATCGGCCGGTCGATGAAGAAATGGGAAATCCGCATCGCCCGGTCTCAGTTCGCATTGACTTCTGGAGTACCTGCCATCGACGCCGGCGCCGCCTCGGTCTCCGGCGCGACCTTCGCCTCGGGCCGCGCACGCATGAGGCCATTGACGATGACGCGGTCGTCCTCCTGCAGGCCGGTCTTGATCACCCGCTGGCCGTTGAACACCTGACCGAGCGTGACGTATTTCAGCTTCACGACGTCCTCGGCATTGACGGTCAACACGTATTTGCGGGTCTGCTCGGTACCGATGGCGGCGTCGGGCACCAGCAGCGCCGTATAGGGTGGCGACCCCGGCACCCGCACCCGCGCGAACATTCCCGGCGTGAACACACCGTCGGGATTGGAGAAGACCGCGCGGCCGCGGATCGTGCCCGACGAGCGGTCGATCACATTGTCGACGAAGTCCATCCGGCCCTGATTCATGAAGTCCTGCTCGTCCAGCAATTTGAGCGACACCGGCGAGCTGCCGTCGCGGCTCGTCATGTCGTGCCCGCCCTTTGCAAGCCGCTCGTAACGCAGATAGGACGCCTCATCGAAGGTGAACTCGAAGCGGATCGGATCGATCGAAACGATGGTCGCGAGCAGCGAGGTGGTGCCGGTCGTGTTTCCGGCGACCAGATTGCCCGGCGACACCCGGCGGTCGCCGATCCGGCCGGCGACCGGGGCCCTCAATTCCGTGAACTCGAGGTCGAGGGACGCCTGCCTGACCGCGGCGGTCAGCGCCGCCACCGAGGCCTCGGCGACGCGCTTGGCCTGGGTGCGCTGGTCGAAGGTCTGCTCGGTGATGGTGCGCTCCTTCACGAGCTGAGCGCCACGGGCGAGATCGGCCTCGGTAAAGGCGAGATTGGCTTGCGCCTGCTGGAGATTGGCCTTGGCCTGATCGAGCGTAGTCTGGAACGGCCGCTTGTCGATCGTGAACAGCAGGTCGCCCTGCTTGACGAGCTGGCCGTCGGTGAAATGGATGCGGTCGAGATAGCCGGATACCCGGGCGCGAACCTCGACGCTGTCGACCGCCACGAAGCGGCCGACATACTCGTCCTGATCGATAACGCTGCGCTTGACCGGAAGGGACACCGTGACTTTCGGCGGCGGCGGAGCCGGCCTTTGTTGCGGTGCCTCGCTGCAGGCCGCGAGCACGGCGAGCATTGCCAGCGCGGGCGGGCGTCCGAGGGTGAACGTTCGCATTGTTTCTCCATGGGTGTGACCGGTAACATGCACACACTCATAAATGGGCTACATCAAGCAATAAAAAAGACCATTGTGCGGTGCGAATGGCAGCCATCCCTTTTGTATTCGCGCCCGCACCCGGCCCCCTGAGCTGCGGTCGATCCGATGGGCGCCGCCAGCATGAGCTGCCGCTTTCTTAATCAGGCCCGCCTTGGCCATCACAGCGCCGAACGGGCCCGCCGCCGCCGAAACGCGGCAAGCCATCGCGGGCCGAACATGGCCGCAACAGCGCCGCCATAAACTGCGGCCCCGAGGAGTGCCAGCGCGAGAAGCGCTGCGACATGCTTCAGGTCGAGTTGGAACCCACCGAGCCTAAGCGAGCCGGCCGATTCGGTTAGCCCCGTAACCGGGGCGGCGGCGAGCAGCAGGGCGGCCGCAAGCGCGAGGCCCGCCAGCGCGAGCTTCACGGCCGACGTCTTGAGGCGAGCATCGAAGCTCATCAGCCCGGCGCGCATCGCAAACCATGTCAGCAGGCCGAAATTCACCCACACGCCGATCGAGGTCGCGAAGGCGAGCCCGACCTGGGCGTAGCGGCCCATCAGCAGGATTTTCAAGGCGACATTGATGACCACTGAGACCAGCAGCGCCTTGACCGGGGTTGCGGTGTCGCCGCGGGCGAGAAAGCACGACGACACGCTGCGCAGCAGCACGAACGGCAGCAGGCCGATGGAATAGGCGGCGAGCGTCGCCCCCGCAGCGGCGGCATCGGCCGCAGTGAAGGCGCCGCGGGAGAACAACGCCAGCATGATCAGGTCCGGTACCACGATGAAAGCGACGAGGCACGGGATCGACAGCAGCAGCGTCAACTCGATGGCGCGATCCTGGGCATGGCGCGCGCCGGCCTCGTCGCCCACCGCGATCCGGCTCGCCATTTCCGGCAGCAGGACGGTGCCGATGGCGATGCCGATCACCCCGATGGGAAGCTGGTTGAGGCGGTCGGCATAGTAGAGCGCCGACACGGCCCCGGCAGCGAGAAAGCTCGCGATGATGGTGTCGGCGAATAACGCGATCTGGGTGCCGGCGGAGCCCAGCGTCGCCGGTCCGAGCGCCCGAAAGAAGCGCCTGATGTCGTCGTCCCATTTGAATTCGCGGAACCTTGGCAAGCCGTCGCGGTGGGCGAGATCGGCGCCGACCATCGTCGCCTCCAGGCATCCCGCAATGAACACGCCCCAGGCCGCCGCATGGCCGGCGGTGGGAAAGAACGCCGCCAGCGCCAGCGTCGCCATCATCGACAGGTTGAGCAGGATCGGCGCGGCGGCGGGCGAAGCGAAGCGGTGCAGCGCATTGAGAACGCCGCCATAGAGCGTCACCAGGCTGACCAGCAGCAGGTAGGGGAAGGTGACGCGGGTGAGGTCGACGGCCAGTTCGAAGCGATGAGGATCTTCCCTGAACCCGGGCGCAAGCAACGAGATCACCGCCGGCGTGAACAGCAGCGCCACCGCCAGCAGCACCGCCTCCGCCGCAAACAGCATCGTGAACACGCGATCGGCGAACAGCCGCGCCGGCGCCGCGCCGGCCTGATGGCGAATGCGCGCATAGGCCGGGACGAAGGCGGCGTTGAACGCCCCTTCGGCAAAAATGGCGCGGAAGTGGTTCGGCAACCGCAGCGCAATGAAGAAGGCATCGGCCACCGGGCCAGCCCCGAGGATCGCCGCCAGCATGATGTCGCGCATGAAGCCGGTCACACGCGAAAGCAGCGTGAAACCGCCGACGGTCAGAATGCGGTCGAGCATGCGCGAGGGTCTCGGCTTTGGGCGATTTCTCCCTCCCCCGCTCGCGGGGGACGGCTGGGGAGGGGGCAATTCTATGGCACAGACTCGCGGCCAAAGCCCCCTCCCCGACCCCCGCAAACGTCCGCTCGCGGGGGAGGGAGAAGGACTACCGGAGAAGAGTCACCGCGCGACCGCCCGTTTGGCGGCCTCGATGACGCGGTCCTGGGTCGGCTCGTCGAGATAGGCATGCATCGGCAGGCTGATGACCTCGTCGGCGATGCGGTCGGTCACTGGCAGCCCGCCCTCGGCGCAGGGAAAGCGGGCATATATCTGCTGGCGGTGCAGGGGCTTCGGATAATAGATCGCGGTCGGTATCCCGTCCGCCTTCAACGCCGCCGCGAAGGCATCGCGGGTGCCGGCTGGAATGCGGATGGTGTATTGCGCCCAGACCGAGGTGGCGCCATGCGGCACCTTCGGCACCATGACGACGCCGTCCAGGGCCTGCGCATAGCGCCTGGCGACGCGGTTGCGGGATTCGATCTCGTCGGGGAAGATTTCGAGCTTTTCGATCAGAACCGCCGCCTGGATGGTGTCGAGCCGCGCCGTCAATCCGATCCGCACATTGTCGTACTTGTCACTGCCCTGACCGTGCACCCGCAGGCTGGTGAGGATTTCCGCCATACCGGCGTCGTCGGTGAAGACGGCGCCGCCGTCGCCGTAGCAGCCGAGCGGCTTGGCCGGGAAAAAGCTCGTGGTGGTGGCGTGGGCCAGGGTGCCGATGTTGCGGTTGCCGATCACCCCGCCGAAGCCCTGGGCCGCATCGTCGAGCACGAACAGCTTCTCCGCCGCAGCAATCGCATTGAGCGCATGATGGTCGGCCGGCAAACCGAACAGGTCGACCGGCAGGATCATGCGCGGCGTGAGACCGGCCGCCTTGGCCGTCGCGATCGCACGCAGCACGCTGGCAGGCGAAATATTGAAGGTCGCCTCGTCGACATCGGCGAACACCGGCGTCGCGCCGAGCAGCACCACCATTTCCGCGGTGGCGCAGAAGGTGAAAGACGGGCAGATCACGGCGTCGCCGGGACCGATGTTTTTCGCCATCAGTACCAAAGCGAGGGCATCCGTGCCGCTCGCACAGGTGACCACATGTCGCGCGCCGCAGAATTCCGCCAGCGCCTGTTCGAGCGCGCGCACCTCGGGACCGAGAATGAACTGGCAATGGTCGAGCACGCGCGCGACGGCAGCGTCGATCTTGCCGCCGAGCCGTCGGCGCTGCGCCGCGACATCGATGAACGGGATCGGAGTCCGGTCGAACCGGGCCAGCTCGTTCATGACTTCGCGATCGCCGGTTGGGCCCGGCGCGGCGCCGGCCGGGGCTTGGGCGAACTCGCGGGCTTGTGGCCCGGCGCAGGGGCGGCATCCGACCTGCCATCGAGGCACTGGATGGCGATCGCGAGGCTCGCCACGCCATCCTCGCCGGTGACCGGCGGGGGGGAGCGATCCCTGATCGCCTTGACGAAGGCCGTCAGCTCGGCCCGCAGCGGCTCGGCATGGCCGACCGAGAGGTGCCGCATGGAATAGCTGCCGTCGGGCTGGAAGCCGTAGCATTCGGTGACCTGGCGCGTCAGAAGGTCGCCGATGACGTATTTCCGCTTGGTGGCGACGTGCACGGTGCGGGCCTTGAATGGCGTCAGCCAGTTGGTGTTGATGTGGGCCAGCACGCCCGACGCGGTGCGGAACTGCAGCAGCGCGATGTCTTCGCGCTCGGCGACCGCATTGGACAGCTG
>DASYNT010000235.1:0-25042 GCA_036008405.1 Xanthobacteraceae bacterium | reverse complement strand
CAACGTGGAATCGATCAGGCAGTTCCTGTCCTGGGTGACCAGCACCGAGCTGTTTTCGCCCGAGCTCTATTTCCTGTCCCGCCTGCCGGCGGAGCTCGACCCCGGCGAAACCACCGCCGTCGTCGTGATGGCGCTGACCTTGTCTTTCCTGGCGACGCTCTATCCTTCCTGGCGCGCGGCGCGGCTCGATCCGGTCGAGGCGCTGCGCTACGAGTGACGAGATGGCCGACGAAACACCGGTGATCTACCTGAACGGCATCGAGCGCCACTACAAGCAGGGTGACGCGACGCTCGATATCCTGAGCGGCGTCGATCTCGCGGTGTGGGCCGGCCAATCGGTGGCGTTGATCGCGCCGTCCGGCGCCGGCAAGTCGACGCTGCTCCACATCGCCGGCCTCCTGGAGCACCAGGACGCCGGCGAGGTGTTCATCAATGATGCGCCGACCTCGTCCTTGAACGACGCCGCCCGTACCAAGCTGCGGCGCACCGATATCGGCTTCATCTACCAGGCCCATCACCTGCTCACCGAATTCACCGCGCTGGAAAACGTGATGCTGCCGCAGATGGTGCGCGGCCTGCGCAAGGGCGACGCCGACCGCCGCGCCCGCGAACTGCTCGGCTATCTCGGCCTCAAGGAGCGCGTCGAGCACCGCCCGACCGAGCTTTCCGGCGGCGAGCAGCAGCGGGTCGCGATCGCCCGCGCCGTCGCCAATGCGCCGCGCGTCCTGCTCGCCGACGAGCCGACCGGCAATCTCGACCCCCGCACCTCGGAGCGGGTGTTCTCGGCGTTGACCCAGCTCGTGCGCGCCTCCGGCCTCGCCGCCATCATCGCCACCCACAACATGGACCTCGCCGCCCGCATGGACCGCCGGGTGACGCTGCGCGACGGCAAGCTGGTGGAGATGGGGTAGGGGACTTTCCAGGAGTTTGAATTCTAACGGGGCAAGTGATGGCGGACTTCCATGTTGTGCCCTATAGCTCGGAGTATTTCGACGGCGTCAAAGCGCTCTGGCAAGAAGCTTTTCCTGATGATCCGCCGTGGAACAAGGTTGAAGTCGCCATCCCTGCGAAACTGGCTGTACAACCTGAACTGTTCCTCGCCGCCTTGGATGGAGATCTGGTGATCGGCTCCATCATGGCCGGCTACGACGGACATCGAGGTTGGCTTTACGCAGTCGCCGTTCTGAATTCTCACCGCCGACGGGGCGTCGGGGCCGCACTTGTGCGTGGAGCGGAGGACCGCCTTCGGTCAATGGGGTGCAGCAAGATCAACTTACAGGTCAGAGCCTCGAACGCCACCGTCGTCGAATTTTACCGGCGGCTCGGGTACATGATCGAGGAGCGCATGAGCATGGGGAAACGGGTAGCCTGATTGCCCCGACGACGCCTCACCGAAATTAACCGCGACCATTGCCTTGTATTTGACAGGGAACATATCATGAACTATGTTCCCTCTATGTTCGAGAAGGAGGGGAACGCATCATGATTCGCGCCGTCGTCGAGGAAGCCGCCACGCTCGCATCGATCACCCTGTTCGTGGGGATGATCGTGGTCTGGGCCCAGGTTCTGGCGGTGCTGTAGCGGGAAGCCCCCCGCGTATCCTGTGCACGGCGCCGGCCGCGTGGCCGCGACGCTGGACAGGCCGGCTGCGACTTCGCAGGATCGCCTCGCCGGTCGAATCGGCGCAAGCGTGCCGGTGTGGCGGTTTGCCCAGGTGTGGGCCTGAGACCGGCGCGCTCCAGAACAGGCGATCATGGCCGGATTCGTCCATCTTCACGTTCATTCGTCCTATTCGCTGCTCGAAGGCGCACTGCCGATCGCGCGGCTCGCCGACCTCGCCAAGTCCGACCACCAGCCGGCCTTGGCGCTCACCGATACCAACAACATGTTCGGTGCGCTCGAATTCTCCGAAAAGATGGCGGGCTCGGGCATCCAGCCGATCATCGGCTGCGCGCTGTCCGTCGGTTGCGGCGACCAGGACAATCAGATGCGTCCGGGCGGCGGCGGCCTTTCCGCCAGCGCCCAGTCGCTGCCGCGGCTGGTGCTGCTCGCCGCCACCGAGGCCGGCTACCGCAACCTTCTGCACCTCAATTCCCGCGCCTTTCTCGACCATCCGGCCAACGAGCCGCCCCACATCAAGCTCGCCTGGCTCGACGGCCATACCGACGGGCTGATCGCGCTCACCGGCGGGCCGGACGGGCCGATCGATCGCATCGTCGCGTCGGGGCAGCCGCATCTCGCCGCCTCGCGCATGGACGCGCTGCTGGCCGCCTTCGGCGACCGCCTCTATGTCGAGTTGCAGCGCCACGGCCTCGCCCAGGAGCACACGGTCGAGCCGGCGCTCATCGACCTCGCCTACGCCAAGGGCATTCCGCTGGTCGCCGCCAACGAGCCCTGCTTTGCCACCAGCGAAGACTACGAGGCCCATGACGCGCTCCTGTGCATCGCCGAGGGGCGCGTGCTGGGGGAGGCCGACCGCCACCATCTCACCATCGAGCATCGCTTCAAGACCCGCACGGAAATGTCTGCGCAATTCGCCGATTTGCCGGAGGCGCTGGCCTCCACAATCGAGATCGCACAGCGCTGCTCGTTCCGTCCGGTGGCGCGCAAGCCGATCCTGCCCCGGTTTTCGCTCGCCGGCCACGAAGCGGTCGACGAAGCGCGCGAACTGCGCAAGCAGGCCGAAGCGGGGCTCGCCCGCCGCATCGCCGAACACGGCGTGGCGGACGGCACCAGCCGCGACCAGTATGACGAGCGGCTCGCCTTCGAGCTCGGCGTCATCGAGCGGATGAATTATTCGGGCTACTTCCTCATCGTCGCCGATTTCATCCAATGGGCGAAGTCGCAGGGCATCCCGGTCGGGCCGGGGCGCGGCTCGGGAGCCGGCTCGCTGGTGGCGTTCTCGCTCACCATCACCGATCTCGACCCGATCCGCTTCGGTCTCATCTTCGAGCGCTTCCTCAACCCCGACCGGGTGTCGATGCCGGACTTCGACATCGATTTCTGCCAGAACCGCCGCGACGAGGTGATCCGCTACGTGCAGAGCCGCTACGGCCGCGATCAGGTGGCGCAGATCATCACCTTCGGCAGCCTGCAGGCGCGCGGCGTGCTGCGCGACGTCGGCCGCGTGCTCGAAATGCCGTACGGGCAGGTCGACAAGCTGTGCAAGCTGGTGCCGCAGAATCCGGCCGCCCCGGTGACGCTGTCCGCCGCCATTGCCGGCGAGCCGCGGCTGCAGGCGGAACGCGACAGCCAGCCGATCGTGGCGCGCGCCTTCGCCATCGCCCAGAAGCTCGAAGGCCTCTACCGCCACGCCTCCACCCACGCCGCCGGCATCGTGATCGGCGACCGGCCGCTCTCGGAACTGGTGCCGCTCTACCGCGATCCCAAATCCGACATGCCGGTGACCCAGTTCAACATGAAGTGGGTGGAGCAGGCGGGCCTGGTCAAATTCGACTTCCTCGGCCTCAAGACGCTGACCGTGCTGGAGACGGCGGTGAAGCTCGTCGCCGCCCGCGGCGTCGCCGTCAATCTGACCCGCGTCCCGCTCGACGATGCCAAGACATATGAGAGCCTGGCGCGCGGCGAGACCGTCGGGGTGTTCCAGGTGGAAAGCCAGGGCATGCGCCGGGCCCTGGTCGAAATGCGGCCGGACCGCTTCGAGGACCTGATTGCGCTGGTCGCACTCTACCGTCCCGGTCCGATGGCGAAC
This sequence comes from Xanthobacteraceae bacterium, assembly GCA_036008405.1. Taxonomy (GTDB): domain Bacteria; phylum Pseudomonadota; class Alphaproteobacteria; order Rhizobiales; family Xanthobacteraceae; genus JAJPKK01. The sequence continues at coordinate 21,330 of DASYNT010000235.1, read as the reverse complement.
ATCCCCACCTATTGCGCCCGCAAGCTCGGCCGCGAGGCGATCGAATATCTGCACCCCAGGCTCGAGCCGATCCTCGCGCCCACCTACGGTATCATCACCTATCAGGAGCAGGTGCAGCAGATTGCCCGCGATCTCGCCGGCTACAGCCTCGCCGAGGCCGACCTGCTTCGCCGCGCCATGGGCAAGAAGATCAAGGCCGAGATGGCGGCCCAGCGCGGCCGGTTTCTGGCCGGCGCCGTCGAGCGCGGGGTCGACAAGGCGACCGCCGAGACGATCTTCGACGCCTGCGCCAAGTTCGCCGAATACGGCTTCAACAAGTCGCACTCGGCGCCCTATGCCTTCATCACCTACCAGACCGCCTATATGAAGGCGAACCACCCGGTCGAGTTCCTGGCGGCCTCGATGACCCTCGACATGGGCAATACCGACAAGCTCTCGGAATTCCGCAGCGAGGCGCAGCGGCTCGGCATCAAGGTGCAGCCGCCCTCGGTGAACCGCTCCGGCGTCGACTTCGATGTCGCCGGCGACACGATCCATTATGCGCTGGCCGCGCTCAAGGGTGTCGGGCGCGCCGCTGTGGAGGCCATCGTGTCGGCGCGCGGCGAACGCGCCTTCGCCGATTTTTCCGACTTCGCCCGGCGGATCAATCCCCGTGCGGTCAACAAGCGGGTGCTGGAGAGCCTCGCCGCGGCCGGCGCCTTCGACGACATCGAGCGCGACCGCGCCCGCGCCGTCGCCGCGATGGACGCGGTGCTGGCGACCGCGCAGCGCACCTTCGAGGCCGCTGCGCTCGGCCAGAGCGAATTGTTCGGCGGCCCGGCGGCGCCCGAGAAGCTCGTCCTGCCGGACGTCCCGACGTGGCTGCCGGCGGAGCGGCTGCAGCGCGAATACGACGCCATCGGCTTCTTCCTGTCCGGCCACCCCCTCGACGATTACGCCGGAGTCCTCAAGAACATGCGGGTGCCGTCCTGGGCAGAATTCTCGCGCCAGGTGAAGTCCGGCGTGACCGCCGGCAAGGTGGCCGCCACCGTGGTGTCGCGGGCGGAGCGGCGCACCAAGACCGGCAACAAGATGGGGATCATCGGCCTGTCGGACCCTTCGGGGCACTACGAGGCGGTGATCTTCGCGGAGGGGCTGCAGCAGTTTCGCGACCTGCTGGAGCCCGGCCGTCCGGTGCTGCTGGTGATGACCGCGGAGGCCCAGGGCGACGAGGTGCGGGCGCGCATCCAGAGCGTCGAGACGCTCGATGCCGCCGCTGCCAGGGTGCAGAAAGGGCTGCGCATCTTCCTGCGCGACGGGCTTCCGCTCGACGCCGTGGCCAAGCGCCTGGACGGCAAGGGCGACGGCGAGGTCAATGTCGTCCTGCTGCTCGACGCCGGCGCCGAGGTCGAGGTCAGGCTCCCGGGGCGCTACAAGGTGTCCCCGCAGATCGCCGGGGCGATCAAGGCGGTGCCTGGCGTCGTCGAAGTCCAGGCGATGTAGCGCTCATTCCCTCGAAGTCCGTCACTTAGGGGCCGGCTCGGGGATCGGCGAACTCTTGATTTCCGGGTGGCTAACCCCAATTGAGTCGCGGTGCCGAGGCGGCGGCGAAGGGATCAGGCTGCGGCTGTTGTCCGCCGCCTTTTGCCTGTCGCCTTTGCCTTGCATCCCTCGCTTCGCCTCGTTATAAGCCGCCCATCTCACACGCGGATCTTGGCCAAAAGCCGTCCGGTGGCCGACCGGCGACCGCAAGTGGTGTGACCCGAACAGATGGGTCCCATCTGTTCGGATAAGTCGCCTCATCGCTTCAATGCGCGGTGGGCTGACTTGTCCCGACATTTGGTTCCCAAATGCCGGGGTCAGACCACCGGGTCGTGGTTACGCTCACGGGTCCGCGGCGGAACAACCGGAGAAGAACCATGGCGCTTCCTGATTATTCGATGCGCCAGCTGCTGGAAGCTGGCGTACATTTCGGTCATCAATCCCATCGCTGGAACCCGAAGATGGGGCATTTCATCTTCGGCGCCCGCAACAACATCCACATCATCGACCTCGCCCAGACGGTGCCGCTGCTCCACCGCGCGCTCGAGGCGGTGAGCGATACCGTGGCCAAGGGCGGGCGCATCCTGTTCGTCGGCACCAAGCGGCAGGCCCAGGACGCGGTCGCCGCGGCGGCCAAGAAGTCGGCGCAGTATTACGTCAATTCGCGCTGGCTCGGCGGCACGCTCACCAATTGGAAGACGATCTCCGAATCGATCAAGCGCCTGCGCAAGCTCGAAGAGATGCTCGGCTCCGGCGAGGCCCAGGCCTACACCAAGAAGGAGCGCCTGACGCTGACCCGCGAGCGCGACAAGCTCGACCGTGCGCTCGGCGGCATCAAGGACATGGGCGGGCTTCCCGACCTGGTGTTCGTGATCGACACCAACAAGGAAGACATCGCCATCAAGGAGGCCCGGCGGCTCAACATCCCGGTCGCGGCGGTGGTCGATACCAACTGCGATCCCGACGGCATCACCTTCGTCGTGCCCGGCAACGACGATGCCGGCCGTGCCATCACGCTCTATTGCGATCTCATCGCCAAGGCGGCGATCGACGGGATTTCCCGCGCCCAGGGCGATCATGGCATCGACGTCGGCGCCGCCGAGCGGCCGATTCTCGATGACGTCCCCGCCGAGGTGACCGACGGGCTCGGCTTCGAAGCCCTGTCGGGACCGCGCGGCGTCGCCGACGACCTCAAGAAACTGCCGGGCGTGTCGCCGGCGATCGAGAAGAAGCTCAACGACCTCGGCATTTTTCATTATTGGCAGATTGCCGGGCTCGGTCCGACGGCGTCCCATAATGTGGGAGAGGAAGTGGGCCTGCCCGGCCGCGTCGACAGCTGGATCGCCCACGCCAAGGAACTCGGCGCCGAGTAACCTGATCACGCGCCGGGCTTGGTCGCGTCGCGAGATCGGGCCAGCCGGGACGGGTACCGCCGCCGAATTGCTTCCGTGTTGCCCGGTACCTCCCGTAGGAGGGAATTGAATTCGTTGTGTCCGATGCAAACAGGATTCCGACAATGGCTAATATCTCCGCTCAGATGGTCAAGGAACTCCGCGACAAGACCGGCGCGGGCATGATGGATTGCAAGGCGGCACTGGCGGACACCCAGGGCGACCTGGAGGGTGCGGTCGACTGGCTGCGCAAGAAGGGCCTCGCCAAGGCCGCCAAGAAGGCCGGGCGCATCGCCGCCGAGGGCCTTATCGCCGTCGCCGTCGCGGGCAGGAAGGGCGTGGTGGTCGAGGTCAATTCGGAAACCGATTTCGTCGCCCGCAACGAGCAGTTCCAGGGCCTCGTGCGCATGATCGCCGACATCGCCCTCGACGTCGGGACCGACATCGAGAAGATCAAGGCGGCCAAGGTCGGCGGCGTCACTGCCAACGACGCGATCAATTCGGCGATCGCTACCATCGGCGAGAACATGACGTTGCGCCGCGCCGCCGAGCTTTCCGTCGGGGCCGGCGCGATCGGGAGCTATGTGCACAATTCCGTGACCGAAGGGCTCGGCAAGATCGGCGTCATCGTCGCGCTCGAATCCTCCGGTCGGCCGGACGAGCTCACTGTGCTGGGGCGCCAGCTCGCCATGCATGTGGCCGCGTCCAAACCCCAGGCCGTCGACCCCTCGGGGCTCGACCCCAAGGTGGTCGCGCGCGAGAAGGACATCCTCGCGGACAAGTTCCGCGCCCAAGGCAAGCCGGAGGCGATGATCACCAAGATCGTCGAATCCGGCCTCAAGACTTTCTATAAGGAAGTTTGCCTGCTCGATCAGCCCTATATCCACGATGACGAAAAGACGGTGGCACAGGCGCTCAAGAACGCCGAAGGCAAGGTCGGCGGTCCCATCAAGATTACGGGGTTCGTCCTCTACGCCCTGGGCGAGGGAATCGATCGGCCGGATGGCGACTTCGCGTCGGAGGTCGCGGCGGCCGCGGGCCGCTGACGCAAAACCGGAGCGCACCGGGCAGCAGAGGGGACCGCGGGATGGCCGTGCCGATCTATCGTCGCGTCATCGTCAAGCTGTCCGGGGAGGCGCTCAGCGGCCCCGAAGGGTTCGGCATCCATCAGCCGACGCTGGACCGCTACGCCGCCGACATCGTGGCCGCCCGCGCCATGGGCGTCACCATCGGCGTCGTGGTCGGCGGCGGTAACGTGCTGCGTGGTGTGGAGATCGCGGCGCAGGGCGTGTCGCGGCCGACTGCCGACGCCATGGGAATGCTGGCGACGGTGATGAATGCCCTGGTGCTGGAGGCTGCGATCGAGCGCGCCGGAGCCTCCGCCCGCTCGATGTCGGCGCTGGCCATGCCCCAGGTGTGCGAAACCTACGAGCGTCAGCGCGCGCTGCGCCATCTCGACTGCGATCGGGTGGTGGTGTTCGCCGGCGGCACCGGCAACCCGTTCTTCACCACCGATACCACCGCCGTCCTGCGCGCCGCGGAAATGCGCTGCGACGCCGTTCTCAAGGCCACCAACGTCGACGGCGTCTATACCGCCGATCCCAAGAAGGACCCCTCGGCGCGACGCTATGAGCGCCTGAGCCATCACGAGGCCTTTTCCAGGGAACTGAAGGTGATGGACGCGACCGCGTTTGCCCTTGCCCGCGAAAACCGTATGCCTATCATAGTGTTTTCGATCCTCGAGCCGGGCGCGATCCGGGCGGTGCTGGGCGGGACCGCGCGAGCGACCGTGGTTGGCGAGTGAAAGCCGTGGCGGGTGCCCGGATCGGGCGCTCGCTGCGGAGCAGGCCGCGTCCGGGATCGCCGCGCGGCCATGGTATTCGGGAGACGCGTGATGCCTACCGCGACCTACGACCTCAACGAAATCAAGCGGCGCATGCACGGCGCCACCCAGGTCCTCAAGCAGGAACTGGGCGGCCTGCGCACCGGACGGGCCTCGGCGAGCCTGCTCGAGCCGGTGCAGGTCGAAGCCTATGGAACCCACATGCCGCTCAATCAGCTCGCCACCGTCAGCGTGCCGGAGCCGCGGTTGCTCAGCGTGCAGGTCTGGGACCGCTCCATGGTGCACGCGGTCGAAAGGGCGATCATCAATTCCAATCTCGGCCTCAGTCCTGCGACGGAAGGCCAGGTGCTGCGGCTGCGGATACCCGAGCTGAACCAGGACCGCCGCAAGGAAATGGTGAAGATCGCCCACAAATATGCCGAAGCGGCGCGCGTCGCCGTGCGGCACGTGCGGCGTGATGCGCTCGACCTCTTGAAGAAGCTTGAAAAAGACGGAAAGGTCAGCGAAGACGATCACGTCCGCATGGCCGCCGAGGTGCAGAAGGCGACCGATGCGATCATCAGCGAAGTCGATCAGTCGCTCGCTTCCAAAGAAAAAGAGATAATGACCATCTGAGCGCATCTGAGTCGTTTCACTGCGACTGGAGAAACGCATGCCCGAAATGGCGGTATTGCCGAGAACGCCCGATTCGGGCTTCGAGCCGCTGCGCCACGTCGCCATCATCATGGACGGAAATGGCCGCTGGGCCGCCGAGCGCGGGCTGCCGCGCGGCGAGGGGCACCGGCGCGGTGTCGACGCGCTGCGCCGCACGGTGCGTTTCGTCGGGGAACTCGGCATCGAGATCCTCACCCTGTTCTCCTTCAGCTCGGAAAACTGGTCGCGACCGGCGGCCGAAATCCGCGACCTGATGGGGCTGCTGCGCCGCTTCGTGCGCAACGACCTCGCCGAGCTGCATCAGAACAACGTGCGGGTGCGGATCATCGGCGAGCGCAACGGGCTCGATCCCGACATCGACCGGCTGCTGCAGGAAGCGGAGGACCTCACCTGCGCCAATACCGGGTTGCTTCTCGTGGTCGCCTTCAATTACGGCGGCCGCCAGGAAATCGCCCGTGCCGCGCAGCGCGTCGCCCGTCAGGTGGCGAGCGGCACGCTCGCGCCGGGCGATGTGACCGCCGACCTCCTCGGCAAGCATCTCGACGCACCCGACCTGCCGGATCCCGACCTCATCATCCGCACCAGCGGCGAGCAACGCCTGTCGAACTTCCTGATGTGGCAGTCCGCCTACAGCGAACTGGTCTTCGTCCCGACCTACTGGCCCGATTTCGACCGGGCGACATTCGAGACGGCGATCGCCGAATACTGGCGCCGCGAGCGCCGGTTCGGCGGCCTGGTGGCGCGGACCGGATCCTGACGCCGTGAACGACCGGGCGCCGTTCCCACGATCTTTCAGACCTGCCGCCCCCGCCGCTTCGTCAGGCGATCTCTCCAAGCGGGTCGCCTCGTCCGTTGTCCTGGCGGCACTCGCCATCATCACGACGGCGGTCGGCGGGTGGCCGTTCGTGGTATTGTGGGGCACCGCCGCGGTCGTGGTTTACTGGGAATGGAGCTCGATGGTCGCAAGGCAGGGAAAGGTGACCCTGCTGGCGGGAGGCATGGCGCTCGTGTTCGCAGCCGCCGAATCCGGGTTGGGCCATGCGGCTTATGCCGCCGCCGCTGTGGCGGCGGGTGCAATCATCGTCGCGGCCCTCGCCCGGCGGCGGCGCCTCTGGTGCGCTGGCGGCGTGATCTATGCGGGCGTCCTGGCCGTGGCGCCGGTGGTGATTCGTCTGGACCGGCCATATGGCGCGGTCGCGGTGTTCTTCCTGTTCGCGGTGGTATGGGCGACGGACATTTTCGGCTATTTTATCGGGCGACTGGTCAGAGGGCCCAAGCTGGCCGTTCGTATCAGCCCGAAGAAAACCTGGGCCGGGGCGTTCGGCGGCGCCGCGGGCGCCATGGTGGCAGGAGTTGGGCTCATGTCCGCCGTGGGCTATGCAGGGCTCGGCTTTCCGGGATCGACGGCGCTCGCGCTGTCGATCGTCTCGCAATGCGGCGATCTCCTGGAGTCCGCCGTCAAGCGCCGCTTTGGAGTGAAGGATGCCAGCCATGTCATTCCCGGCCACGGGGGATTGATGGACCGCCTGGATGGTTTTCTCGCCGCCGTCGGCGCAGCGGCCTTGATCGGGGTGGTGCGCAACGGCCCCGACGCCGCGGCTCACGGACTGTTGTTATGGTGAGCCGATGAGTGTCGTACCGTTTGGCCAGGCGGTATCCGGTTCCCGGGCCGACGAGTTGTCGATCACGCTACTCGGCGCGACCGGCTCGATCGGCTCGAGCACCCTCGATCTCGTGCACAAGAACCGGGACCGGTTCCGGGTCGAGGCGGTCACCGCCCAGCGCAGCGCCGTTGCGCTCGCGCAGCTTGCCAGGGACGTCGGCGCACGCCTCGCCGTCGTCGGCGACCATGGCTGCTATGGCGAACTCAAGGACGCCCTGGCGAATTCCGGGGTCGAGGCAGCTGCCGGGGAGGACGCGGTCGTCGACGCGGCACGCCGCCCCGCGCAGTGGGTCATGGCCGCGATCACGGGAGCGGCCGGCCTGCGCCCCACCATGACGGCGCTGGAGCGTGGTGCCACCATCGCGCTCGCCAACAAGGAATGCCTGGTGTGTGCCGGCGCGTTGTTCATGCGGCGTGCCGAGGAAACCGGCGCCATGGTTCTTCCGGTCGATTCCGAGCACAATGCGATCTTTCAGGCGCTGTCGGCGGGGCGGCGGGCGGAAGTAAGCCGCATTATCCTGACCGCGTCCGGAGGACCATTCCGCTCCGCATCGCTCGATCAGATGCGCGCCGCCACGGTGCAGCAGGCGCTTCGTCATCCCAATTGGTCGATGGGTGCCAAGATCACCATCGATTCCGCGACCATGATGAACAAGGGCCTGGAGCTGATCGAGGCCCATCACCTGTTCGGCTTCGGGTCGGACCAGATCGATATCATCGTCCATCCGCAGTCGATCGTGCATGGCATCGTCGAGTATCGCGACGGCTCCCTCATCGCCCAACTCGGGCCGCCCGACATGCGGGTTCCGATCGCGAACTGCCTGGCCTGGCCCGAGCGCATGGCGGGCGCCGCGCGCCTCGATTTCAGCCAGATGGCGACCTTGACCTTCGAGGCGCCGGACCCGGTGCGGTTCCCGGCGCTTGCGCTCGCGCGTCACGCCTTGCGGACCGGCAACGGCGTTCCCACCGTCCTCAATGCCGCCAATGAGATCGCCGTTCACGAGTTCATCGGCGGTCGTCTTGGTTTCGCCGGAATTGCCGCGCTCGTTGATGCCACCATCGATGCGGCAGGGGGACGCGGCATCATGCGGGAACCGACGAGCGTCGACGATGCAATTGCCGTTGACCATATTTCGAGATCTTTGGCCCGCAGCCTCTTGCCGGAAATCGCTGTGAAAGCATTTTAATAAAGCCTTAGTATCTTGGGTCGCAGGCAACGAGGTCATGATGAGTAGCAACGCCCTTTCGACTCTCGCTGCGCTGGTCGGGAGCTACACCGGCTGGATCGTGCCGTTTCTGTTTACGCTGACAATTATCGTTTTCTTTCACGAACTTGGCCATTTCCTGGTGGCCCGGTGGTGCGGCATCCGGGTGCTGGTTTTTTCGATGGGATTCGGGCCGGAACTGGCCGGCTTCAATGACCGCCACGGCACCCGATGGAAGCTCTCCCTCATCCCGCTGGGCGGCTATGTCAAGTTCTTCGGCGACGACAATGAGGCGAGCGTGCCCGATCCGGCGGTCCTCGCCGCGATGTCCGAGGAGGATCGCAAGCGCAGCTTCTTCGGCCAGTCGGTCGGCCGCCGGGCGGCCGTGGTCGTCGCCGGTCCGCTGACCAATTTCATCCTGGCAATCGTGATTTTTGCCGGCGTTTTCATGATGTTCGGTAAGCCGACGGCGGTGCCGCGGGTGGCTTCGGTCGAGCCTAACAGCGCCGCCGCCGCGGCCGGGTTTCAGCCGGGCGACCTCGTGACTGCGATCGATGGTCGCAAGATCGACAACTTCGTCGACATGCAGCGGATCGTCGGCTTTTCCGGCAGCCATGCCCTCACCATCGTGGTGGATCGCGGCGGCGTTCCGGTCACGCTGACCGCAACGCCCGAGATCAAGAACAACAGGGGAGTTCTGGGCGTCACCCGGTCGAATCAACCCGGCGATGTCAAGGTCGAGTCGGTCGCTCCGCTCGATGCGGTGAAACTCGGGGTCGAGAAGACCTGGTTCATCGTCGATACCACTTTGAGCTATATCGGCGACGTGTTCGTTGGGCGCCAGTCGGCTGACCAGATCGGCGGCCCGATCGGAATCGCCCGCATCTCCGGCCAGGTCGCCGAACTGGGATGGGGCGCGCTGTTCGACTTTGTCGGGGTGATTTCCGTGTCCATCGGCCTGCTCAATCTGTTTCCGGTGCCGCTGCTCGATGGCGGGCACCTTTTGTTCTACTTCATCGAGGCGGTCCGCGGGCGGCCGCTGTCGGAACGCGCCCAGGAGGTCGGTTTCCGGATCGGCCTTGCAATAGTCGTAATGTTGATGATTTTTGCGACGGTCAATGACATCCTGCATCTGCGGGGATCGTGAGCTGAGCTTGGGGAGCAACGCTCTGATCCCGGAGAAGAATATACGAGTTATTGCAGGCTGCAGGTGCGGGGGAAGTCGATAGGCGGTCGGGGGTTCCGTGTCCCGAGGCGAACGGGCCGGAGTTGGGGGCGCATTTGGGATGGGAATGAGCGTAAAGTTCCTGCGGGGAATCGGGGTCGCTATTGCCCTGCTCGGCTTGAGTGTTTGTGGCCCGATCGTCGCAACGATGGGGATCGTTGGCGTTGCTGTCGCTCAAACTGCGGTCCGGATCGACGTCGAGGGAAATCGCCGGGTCGAGCCTGAAACCATCCGCGCTTATTTTCGAGTGAGTCCAGGCGAGCGGCTCGATGCCGCCAAGATCGATTCGGCATTGAAGGGCCTCTATGCCACAGGGCTGTTCCAGGACGTGCGGATCACGCCTGGCGCCGGACGGATTCTGGTCACAGTGGTGGAAAATCCGGTGATCAACCGGGTGGCGTTCGAAGGCAACAAGAAGGCGAAAGACGAGCAACTGGGCCAGGAAGTTCAGTCCAAGCCGCGCGGCACCTACTCCAAGGCCACCGTGCAGGCGGACGTCCAGCGCATCCTCGAAGTCTATCAGCGCAGCGGTCGCTATGACGTCCGGGTCGTCCCGAAGATCGTCGAATTGCCGAACGGGCGCGTCGATCTCATCTTCGAGATCGACGAAGGCGTGAAGACCGGAGTCGCCAAGATCATCTTCGTCGGCAACAAGGCGTTTTCAGATCAGCGCCTCAAGGACGTGATCAAGACCGGCGAGACCAATTGGCTCAGCTTCTTGAAGTCGAACGACATCTACGATCCCGACCGGGTCGAGGTGGATCGCGACCTGCTGCGGCGGCATTATCTCAAATACGGCTATGTGGATATACGCATCGTTTCCGCCACCGGAGAATACGATCCCAATCAGAAGGGGTTCGTCATCACCTTCACCATCGAGGAAGGCGATCAGTACCATTTCGGCATCGTAGATATTCAGTCGAATATACCCGAAGTTCCGCCGGACACACTGCGCAGCCTGTTGCGGGTCGAATCGGGGCGCATATACAACGCCGACGCGGTGGAGAAATCGTCGGAGTTCCTGACCGTGGAGGTCGCCAAGCGCGGCTATCCATTTGCTGCCGCCCGTCCGCGCGGCGACCGCATTCCCTCGCAGCGAGTGGTGAACGTGGTCTTCGTGGTCGAGGAAGGCCCACACACCTACATCGAACGCATCAATGTCCGCGGCAATACCCGCACGCGCGATTACGTCATCCGACGCGAATTCGATATCGTCGAGGGCGATCCCTATAATCGCGCACTGGTCGATCGCGCCGAGCGTCGGCTGAAGAATCTCGGCTACTTCAAGACCGTGAAGATCACGACGGAGCCGGGGTCGGCGCCCGATCGCATCATCATCGATGTCGACCTCGAAGAGCAATCGACCGGCGAATTCTCGATTGCCGGCGGATATTCGACTTCGGACGGCGCCATTGCCGAAGTCTCGGTCGGCGAGAGAAATCTCCTCGGCACCGGCCAGGTGGCGAAGGCTTCGGTTCAATATGGACAGCGGGCTCGCGGCTTCGAGCTGAATTTCATCGAGCCTTACATCCTCGACACACGGTTGGCGCTCGGTTTCGATGTCTTTGCCAAACAGACCACGTCGAGCCAGTACACGACCTACCTGACGCGGACGATCGGCGGCGACATCAAGACCGGCCTTCCGATCACCGAGAACTTCTCGACCCAGCTGAGGTACACGGTCTATCAGCAGGAAATCACACTGCCTTCCGTTCTGGACAGCTGTAACAACCTCGCCCCGAACTTCATAACCACGTTCCCGACGCCGGCGGCATGGGCCACCGGCAATTACGACAGCGCCTGGGACAAAGCGGGCCAACCGGCGCAGACCAATTGCTATCAATATGGACAAGCCTCGCTCGCGGTACGCAAGGAGCTGGCCGCGGGTCCGGTGATCGCTTCGGTCGTGGGCTATACGCTCGCCTACAATACATTGGATAACAACCGTGCCCCCACCCAGGGCGTGCTGGTCGAATTCAAGCAGGACTTCGCCGGCGTCGGCGGCGATGTGCACAACGTGAAGCAGACCATCGACGCCCGCTTGTACAATGAGTTGTTCCCCGAATTCGTCGGAGTGCTTCGCGGTCAGGCCGGCTATGCCGTCGGCTGGAATGGCGCCATCCGCATGCTGGATGAATTCCAGGCCGGTCCATCGCTGGTGCGCGGCTTCCAGCCCGCCGGCTTCGGGCCGCGCGACATCAGCCAGATCATTTATGGTTATGGCGGCACCCAGGATGCGCTCGGCGGCTCTCTCTACTGGGCCGGCTCGCTGGAGTTCCAGACCCCGTTGCCGTTCGTGCCGAAGGACTTCGGCATGAAACTTGCGCTGTTCTCCGACGCCGGATTGTTGTGGGACTATCAAGGCCCGACCTATTGGAACCAGACCGGCGAGACGATGACCCTCAACGAATCCAACATCATCCGGTCATCGGTCGGTGCCGGCCTGATCTGGGATTCGCCGTTCGGTCCGTTGCGGTTCGACCTCGCCTACGCCCTCACCAAGGGGCCCTACGACAAGACCCAGCTGTTCCGGTTCGGCGGCGGAACCCGCTTCTAGCGCAGCCCCGAGCGGACGGGGCAGGCTCGCCGGCCCCACTTGGCATTGGATTGCGGACCTTTACTGGGGTATTGCATCAGCTCCGCGGCAACCCGCAGCCTGTCGCGGACGGATTTCAATGTTGCCGCGAATGCGCACGGGGTGGGATGACCGAGCCGCAATTCTTCAAGAGCGCAAAACCTCTGACGATTGCCGAGATTGCTGCGCTCACCGGCGCCGAGGCAGGACCGCAGGCGCCGCTCGGACGCCGCATCTTCGGCGTGGCGCCGCTCGATACCGCGACGCCGCGCGATCTCGCTTTCCTCGATAACCCCAGATATCTCGATCAACTCGCGCCCACGCGGGCCGGTGCCTGCCTCGTCGCCCCGCGTTTCGTCGCGGCAGCGCCCGCCCAATTGGCGGTTCTGCGCGTGCGCGAGCCGTACCGGGCGTTCGTCGCGGTGGCGCGTGCATTGTTCCCGCAGTCGTTGCGGCCGTCCTCGCTGTTCGCCGCGGAAGGCATTGCGCCCGGCGCGAGCATTCACGCGACGGCGCGGCTGGAAAGCGGGGTCGTGCTCGATCCCGGCGTCGTCGTCGGACCGGGCGCCGAGATCGGCACCGGCACGGTGGTCGGAGCGAATGCCGTCGTCGGTTGCGGAGTTCGCATCGGCCGCAATTGCGCGATCGGGCCGGGCGCTTCACTGATGAACGCGCTGGTCGGCGATCGCGTCATTATTCATCCCGGCGTCCGCATCGGCCAGGACGGTTTCGGGTTTGTGATGGGACCATCGGGACATCTGAAGGTGCCGCAGATCGGCCGGGTCATCGTCCAAGACGACGTGGAAATCGGCGCCGGCTCGACGATCGATAGGGGCGGTACCAAGGATACCGTCATCGGCGAGGGCACCAAGATCGACAACTTGGTGCAGATCGGCCACAATGTCACCATCGGTCGTCACTGCGTGCTCGTCGCGCAGGCCGGAATTTCGGGCAGCGTGACGCTCGAAGATTTCGTCGTGCTCGGCGCCCGGGTCGGCGTCAACAATCACGTCATCATAGGGGAGGGCGCGCAAATAGCGGCGACCAGCATTGTCCATGGCGATGTGCCACCCGGCGCCCGCTGGGGCGGAACGCCCGCCAAGCCTGCCAAGCAGTGGTTCCGTGAAATGAGGACGCTGGAGCGACTGGCCGCGCGAGGGTCACCGACCGATCCCGCCGCGGGCGGGAGCGCCGATGAAACCTGAGGCTTTGTCATGAACGAGGTGGCCAGCACGATCGAAGCGGTCGAGATCGCGGGCATTCTGAAATCGCTTCCCCATCGCTACCCGTTTCTGATGGTGGATCGCATCATCGGTATCCGCGGCGATGATCGCGCCATCGGGATCAAGAACGTGACGTTCAACGAGCCGCAATTTCAAGGACACTTTCCCAACAACCCGGTATTCCCCGGCGTGCTGATGATCGAGGGCATGGCACAGACCGCCGGCGTCATCTGCATGCTCTCGCTCGGCCGGCAGCAACAGGAAAACGTCGTGTATTTCCTCACCATCGACAAGGCGAAGTTCCGCAAGCCCGTGATTCCCGGCGACACCATCGAGTATCACATGACCAAGATCGCCAAGCGCAAGACCATGTGGTGGTTTCGCGGCGAAGCCAAGGTCGCGGGCGTGATCGTCGCGGAAGCCGAAGTCGGCGCCATGATCGCGAGCGCGTGAGCCGGCGATGACGTCCATCGATCCGACCGCGCGCGTCGCTCCGGGCGCGCTCATCGCCGCCGACGCGACAATCGGCCCCTTTTGCGTGATAGGCCCCGACGTCGTCGTCGGCGAAGGCTGCCGGCTGCTCGCCCATGTCCACGTCGCCGGGCACACCTCGATCGGGCCGCGCACGGTGATCTACCCGTTCGCCTCGCTGGGCACGCCGCCGCAATCGGTCAAGTACCGCGGCGGTCCGACCCGCCTCACCATCGGTGCCGGCTGCGATATCCGCGAGAACGTCACCGTCAATACCGGCACTGAAGACGATCGCGGCATTACCGAGATCGGCGACCATTGCTTCCTGATGGCGGGATCGCATGTGGCCCATGACTGCAAGGTCGGCAATCACGTCGTGATGGCCAACAATGCCGTGCTCGGTGGCCATGCGATCGTCGGCGACAGCAGCTTTCTCGGCGGCCAGGCGGCCGTGCGCCAGTTCGTCCGCATCGGCGAAGGCGCGATGATCGTCGGTCTGAGCGGAATCCGGGCGGACATCATCCCCTGGGGAATGGCGCAGGGCCCGCTTGCCAACCTGGTCGGGCTCAATGTGGTGGGACTGCGCCGGCGCGGCTTTGCCAAGCCCGATATCCATCGTCTGCGCAGCGCCTACAAGGATTTGTTTCTCGGCGAGGGGGTGTTCCGCGACCGTCTGGCGCAGATCGAAAAGGCTCATGCGGGCGTGCCGCTCATCGAGAGCGTCCTCGCCTTCATCCGCGCCGGCAAGCGGCCGCTCAGCACCGCCATCCGCCGGGGGAGCGACGGCGCGACCCAGGACGCATGATGATTGACCCATGACGACGGACTCATGACGATGGACCAATGACGGTAGCGGCGACGGACGACGGGCCGCTCGGCATCATTTGCGGCGGCGGCGCCATTCCGCTGGCGGTTGCGGCAGCAGTCTCGCGCCGCGGGCGCCGGGTCGTGTTGTTCGCGCTACGCGGCTTCGTCGATGCCCAAGCCGTCGCGGGCTATCCGCATTGCTGGATCTCGGTCGGCCAGTTCGGGCGGTTTCGCCGGCTGGCGCGCGCCGAGGGTTGCCGCGACATCGTCCTCGTCGGCGGATTGGTGCGCCCGGCGATCCGTCAGGTGCGGCTCGATTGGGCCACTCTGGTCGCGATGCCACGCATCATTCGCGCCTTTCGCGGCGGCGACGATCATCTTCTGACCGGCATCGGCCGGATCCTCGAAAGCGGCGGGTTCCGCCTGCTCGGCGCCCACGAGGTGGCGCCGGAGATCGTCGCCCCGGCGGGCGCGCTCGGGCGCCATCGGCCCGATGCCGACGCCGCTCGCGACATTGCGCGCGGGTTCGAGATGCTGGCGGCCCTGAGTCCGTTCGATGTCGGACAGGCCGCGGTGATCGGAAGGGGGCACGTCCTCGCGGTCGAGGCGGCGGAGGGCACCGACGCCATGTTGCAGCGGATCGTGGCGCTGCGCGAGGCGGGACGCGTCGGCGTTCCGCGCGGGGTCGGCGTGCTCGTCAAGGCGCCGAAGCAGCGCCAGGACCGCCGTTTCGATTTGCCCTCCATCGGGCCGGACACCGTGCTGCATGCGGCGCGCGCGGGGCTCGCCGGCGTCGCGATCGTCGCCGGCGGCACCATCATCGCCGAACCGCAGCGCCTCATCGAAGCCGCGGATGCCGGGGGCCTGTTCGTGCTGGGCCGCGCCGACGGGGAGGCGGCGTGATGGATCCGATGCCGTCGTCATCGTCATCATCCACAGCGTGCGATGCTTTGAACATATTCATCATCGCCGGGGAGGAATCCGGCGACCGGCTGGGGGCGCCGCTGATGGCGGCGATCACCGCCCGGGCCGGCGGGCCCGTAACGTTCGCCGGGGTGGGGGGACATGAAATGGCCGCCCAGGGTCTCGCCAGCCTGGTGCCGATCGCCGACCTCGCCATCAACGGATTCGCCGCGATCCCCGGCCGGCTGCCGGCGATCCTGCGCCACCTCCGCCGCACCTCCGCCGCCGTCATCGCCGCGCGGCCCGATGCGCTGGTCATCATCGACAGCCCCGATTTTACCCATCGGGTGGCGCGACGGGTGCGGGAGGCGGCGCCGTCGATCCCGATCATCGACTATGTGTCGCCGACGGTGTGGGCATGGCGGCCGGGCCGGGCGGTATCGATGCGGCGCTATGTCGATCACGTGCTTGCGCTGCTGCCATTCGAGCCGGATGCCCACCGCAGGCTCGGGGGTCCGCCCTGCACTTATGTCGGACATCCGCTTGCCGAACAGCTGGGAACGCTGCGCCCCAGTCCGCAGGAGGCCGCACGGCGCGATGCCGCCCCGCCGGTCGTCCTGGTCCTGCCGGGGAGCCGCCGCGGCGAAGTGCGGCGCCACATCGGCGTTTTCGGCGCGGCGATGGCCGCAGTGCGCGAACGCATCGGTGAGGTCGAAATCGTGCTGCCGACCGTGCCGCATCTCGTCGATGAGGTGACGCAGGCTACCCGCGACTGGCCGGCAACGCCGCGCATCGTCGTCGAATCCGAGCAGAAATGGGCCGCGTTCCGCCAGGCGCGGGCCGCGCTTGCGGCATCGGGAACGGTGACGCTCGAACTCGCGCTCGCGGGGGTTCCGACCGTTATCGCCTACCGGGTCGCGCTGTTCGAGGAACTGATCGCCCGCGCGCTCGTGAAGACGCAGGCCATCGGGCTTGCCAACCTCATTCTCGGCGAGAAGATCATGCCGGAATTGCTGCAGCGGCAGGCTGCCCCGCAAAACCTCGCCGCCGCCCTGCTTCCTCTGATCGCCGATACCCCGCAGCGCCAGCGGCAATGCGAGGCGCTGGCGCGGCTCGATGCCGTCATGGAAGTCGGCGTCGCCGTGCCGAGCGCCCGGGCCGCCGCCATCGTGCTCTCCCTGGCCGGCCGGGCGTCCGGCGCAGGTCCCGGCGCGGTTTCATCGTCGCATGCGGCATGCTAACAGGAAATCCGAAAAGGATCCCCTAAAACGACATGAGCATTGAGCCCGAGACAAGGCGCCCGAGCATGCTCCGAGCGGCGATTACGGGGGTGCATGGTTCGCTGCCGGACTATGTTCTGACCAACGCGGAACTCGCCGCCCTGGTCGACACCACTGATTCCTGGATCATCGAGCGCACCGGCATCCGGGAGCGCCGCATCCTCAAGGGGCCGGGGCTCGGAACCTCCCACATGGCGAGCGGAGCCGTGAAGGGGCTGCTCGAAAAGACCGGCACCGCGGCGGCCGACGTCGATCTGCTGATCTGCGCGACCACCACGCCCGACATGGTGTTCCCGTCGACGGCGAACCTCGTCTGCGACATGGTCGGCATCCGCAATATCGGCAGCTTCGACGTTCAGGCGGCCTGTTCCGGCTTCCTCTATGCGTTGACGATCGCGACGCAATTCATCGCGACCGGCCGGGCCGGGAAAATCATCGTCGTCGGCGCCGACAAGATGTCCGCCATCATCGATTATTCGGACCGCGCCACCTGCGTCCTGTTCGGCGACGGCGCCGGCGCGGTGATGATCGAGCCGTCCGGCGACGAACACGGCATCATCGACACGGTGATCCGGTCCGACGGCAGCGGCATGCCGTTCCTGCACCAGAAAGCCGGCGGCAGCCGGATGCCGCCGACCGCGCAGACCGTCGCCGACCGGCTCCACTACGTCCATCAGGAAGGCGCGGCGGTCTACAAGTTTGCCGTGGCCAAGATGGCGGAAGTCGCGACCGAGCTGATGAAGCGCCACCGGCTCACCGCTGCGGACATCGCCTGGCTGGTGCCGCACCAGGCCAACCGCCGGATCATCGAGGCCACCGCCGAGCGCATGGGCGTGCCGCTCGATCGTGTGATGATCACGATTCACAAGTACGGCAACACCACTGCTGCCACCATTCCGCTGTGCCTGTGGGATTACGAGAGCCGCCTCGCGCCCGGCGACAAGCTGATCATGGCAGCATTCGGCGGCGGATTCACCTGGGCCGGCGCTTACGTGACCTGGGGCGGCAGGCGGCGGTGAGGCACCTTCTCTCTCGGACTTCGGTCCGAAGTCCGAGAGGGAAAGAATGACCACTGGTAGGAGCCGGTTAACCACTGGTGAAATTGGCGTCCGGCGTAAATTCAACTCACCAGGCCGCGTGATATGTCGGGGCGCGCCCATCAGGGGACGACCGATGAAATCGACCATCATTCGCGCCGGCTTCGATACGCTCTATTTCAGTGGAGCTCATGTTCTGTTGCGCCCCTTTTTCGAAGGAGTCGGCGCGATCCTGATGCTCCATCACGTGCGGCCGCCCCGCGCCGGCGAGTTCCAGCCCAACCGGGGACTCGAGGTTTCGCCCGAATTCCTGTCCCAGACGATCGAATGGCTGCGCAGCGAGGCCGTCGACGTTGTGTCCCTCGACGAGATGGCCCGACGCCTGGCCGAACGCGACTTTGGCCGCCGCTTCGCCTGCATCACCTTCGACGACGGCTATCGCGACAACCGGGTATGGGCCTATCCGATCCTCAAGGCGCAGCAGGCGCCGTTTGCGATCTACATCCCGACCAGCTTTCCCGACCGCCGCGGCAAGCTGTGGTGGCTGGCCCTGGAGACGGTGATCGCCGGCAATGACAGCATCGTGGTGACGATCAACGGCCGCGAGAGCCGCCATGCCTGCGCCAACGCCGCCCAGAAGCGCGATGTCTACGACACCATCTATTGGTGGCTGCGCGGATTGGCCGAGGAAGCCGACATTCACGCCTTCGTCGAAGCCCTGGCGGCGCGCTACGGCGTCGACATGGCGCCGGTGGGCGAGGCGCTCTGCATGACCTGGGACGAGATCAGGGAGCTCGCGGCGGATCCCCTGGTCACCATCGGTGCCCATACCGTGAACCATGTCATGCTCGGCAAGGCGAGCGAAGCGACGGCACACGTCGAACTCGAGGCCAGCCGCGAGGTCATCGCGGCGGCGCTGGGAAAGCCGGTCGACCATTTCGCCTATCCCTATGGCGGGCCCGATCTCGTCGGCAAGCGCGAGTTCCGCATTGCCGCGGACCTCGGATACAGGACCGCGGTAACGACGCGACCCGGCGTGCTGTTTCCCGAGCATGCCGCGCACCTGATGGCGCTGCCGAGGCTGTCCCTCAACGGCGAATACCAGGACGCGCGATACCTTGAGGTGCTGATGTCGGGGACGGCGACTGCGCTGTTCAACCGCTTCCGTCGGGTCAGCGTTGCGTAGGGGCGTTCATTTCTTGAGGTTACGACGGCGTAAACTTATTTCAATTACAGCGCAGCTGGGTTACGTCGAAGCGCACCCTGGCCGCCATTGTGTCGTCCATGATTGCGTCCGCAACCGCCGATGCTTTTCGCGATCACCCGGAAAAGGCATTTAGGTAGTCCCGGAGATTCGAATGCCTGCGGGCGAAGTAGTTCTTTTGGCCGTCGACAACAGTCTTTGTCGCGTTGCCGCGTGCAGCCTCGCAGCCAGGTTTCCCGACCTCGAGATCATGGTCGAGGACCATGTTGCGCGGCTGTCGCTGGTGCGCGGTCGGATCAAGCGGTTCGGCATCGCTCACACGGTCGGACAGTTGGCGTTCATTCTATTCTCCCGGCTTCTCCGCCGCGCCGCCGCCGGACGCATCGCGGAGATCATCGCCGCCGCGGGATTGGAGGCGCGCTGGCCGAGCGGAACCGAACTGATCAGGGTCACCTCGGTCAACGCGCCGGACGCGATCGCGCGGCTGCGGCAATTGCGGCCGAAAGCCGTGCTCGTGGTGGGGACCCGGATCATCAGCCGCACGGTGCTGTCCTCGATCGCAACGCCGTTCATCAATTATCATGACGGGATCACGCCGAAATATCGCGGCATCCATGGCGGCTACTGGGCCAAGGCGCAGGACGATCTCGCCAATTTCGGCGTCACCGTGCACCTCGTCGACCCCGGCATCGACACCGGGGACGTGCTCTACCAGGCGCGGCTCGAGCCGTCCGGCCAAGACAATTACGCAACCTTCCCCTATCTGCAGATCGCCGCCGCCATGCCGCTGCTGGAGCGGGCCGCGCGGGACGCCATCGCGGGAACGCTGACGCCGCAGAAGGTCGACCTGCCGTCGCGGCTGTGGTCGCACCCGACGCTATGGGGTTACGTCGCGGCCGGACTGCGGCGCGGCGCGTGGTGAAGCTCGGCTCGCACTACACTATTTCCGCCGCGAAATCGGCTGGTAGTCGCGCGGCGTCGGCCCGGTATAGAGCTGGCGCGGACGACCGATCTTCTGGCTCGGGTCCTCGATCATCTCCTTCCACTGGGCGATCCAGCCGACGGTGCGGGCAACGGCGAACAGCACCGTGAACATGGTGGTCGGGAAGCCCATCGCCTTGAGGGTGATGCCCGAATAGAAATCGATGTTGGGGTAGAGCTTCTTCTCGATGAAATAGTCGTCATGCAGCGCAATGCGCTCGAGCTCGAGGGCGACATCGAGCAGCGGGTCGTCCTTGATGCCCATTTCGCCCAGCACTTCATGGCAGGTCTTCTGCATGATCTTGGCGCGCGGGTCGTAGTTCTTGTAGACCCGGTGGCCGAATCCCATGAGCCGGAAGGGATCGTTCTTGTCCTTGGCGCGCTTGATGAATTCGGGGATGCGGCTGACCGATCCGATTTCGGAAAGCATCTTGAGCGCGGCTTCGTTGGCGCCGCCATGGGCGGGGCCCCACAGGCAGGCGCAGCCGGCGGCGATGCAGGCGAACGGATTGGCGCCGGAGGAACCCGACAGCCGCACCGTGGAGGTCGAGGCATTTTGTTCGTGATCGGCGTGCAGGATGAAGATGCGGTCCATCGCCCGCGCCAGCACCGGGTTGGGATGGTACTCCTCGCACGGCACCGCATAGCACATGCGCAGGAAATTCGAGGCATAGTCGAGTTCGTTCTTGGGATACACGAACGGCTGGCCGATCGAATATTTGTAGGCCATCGCGGCGAGCGTCGGCAACTTGGCGACCATGCGGATCGAGGCGATGTCGCGCTGCACCGGGTCGGAAATGTCGGTGGAGTCGTGGTAGAATGCCGACAAGGCACCGACCGAGCCGACCATCACCGCCATCGGATGGGCGTCGCGACGGAAGCCCTGGAAGAACCGGCTCATCTGCTCGTGCACCATCGTGTGGCGGGTCACGATGTAATCGAACTTGGCCTTCTGGGCGGCGGTCGGCAACTCACCGTAGAGCAGGAGATAGCAGGTCTCCAGGAAATCGCCGTGCTCGGCCAGTTGCTGGATCGGGTAGCCGCGGTACAGCAGCACGCCTTCGTCGCCGTCGATATAGGTGATTTTCGACTCGCAGCTCGCCGTCGAGGTGAAGCCGGGATCGTAGGTAAAAATCCCGGTTTCGGCATAGAGCTTGCTGACGTCCATCACTTCCGGACCGATGGTGCCGTCGTACATGGGAAACGAATAGCTCTTGTCGCCGAGAGTCAGCGTGCCGGTTTTGATGTTGGCGCCGGTCTTAGCGTCCATGATCGTACCCTCGATGCTAATATCCCGAATGACGCAACCGGAATGGCGGGCCGCTCGCGGCCGGAGTGTCCAAGGCG
>DASYNT010000234.1:0-5626 GCA_036008405.1 Xanthobacteraceae bacterium | reverse complement strand
TGCGTCGCACGAAACCGCCAAGCGTTTCTTCGAGACCTTGGATCGCGCCAATCGCTACTCGATCATCTACCGGGTGAACGATGCCAAAAGGCCTGAAACGCGCGCCCAACGGATCGCGCAGTTTGTGGAAATGCTCGCCCGAGGGGTGACGATTCATCCACAGAGAGGTTCTCGGCAAGCGGCAACGCGCCCAAAAGGGTGACGGGGTCTCTAACGGAGGACGCGGCGCAGCGGAGCCAGTGCTGCGACCCCCGGGCAACGCTCTATCCAGCTGAGCTACGGGTGCTTCGCATGTCTCACCACCCAGTCGAGGACGGCCGGGCAACCCCACGGGCAGCGCCTGGCAACGCCTGGCGTTTGATTCGCTGGAACCTCGGCCGCCGGTC
Source organism: Xanthobacteraceae bacterium (assembly GCA_036008405.1). Lineage (GTDB taxonomy): Bacteria > Pseudomonadota > Alphaproteobacteria > Rhizobiales > Xanthobacteraceae > JAJPKK01. Next base: position 5,240 of record DASYNT010000234.1, on the reverse strand, counting down.
GGGGGGCCGCGGGGCTTGCCGCAGGGGCACCCGCTCGTGGCATGGCGCCGAACCGCGAATCCGCGTCCGGTGTAATGTGGTGCCGCCCCGCCGGCACCGCGTCCCGGCAGGGGCACCGCTTCGCCCGGACTGCAAGGGACCGACACCCATGCCGACTTCACCGCTCAGCGGAATAAAGGCCTGTGTCTTCGATGCCTATGGCACCCTGTTCGACTTCGCCGCGGCGGCGCACGCCTGCCCGGACGTGCCGGCCGAGTTGGCCGACCGCCTGACTGCGCTGTGGCGCGACAAGCAGCTTCAATACACGTGGCTGCGGGCGGCGCAGGGCCGCCACGCCGATTTCGCGCAGGTCACCGCCGATGCCCTCGACTTCGCGCTGGAGACGCTCGGGCTGGAGCAGCCGGGGCTGCGCGGCCGCCTGCTCGACCTCTACCTCGCCCTGGCGGCGTTTCCGGAGGTGCCGGAGGTGCTGGCGAAGGTGCGGGCGGCCGGATTGAGGACCGCGATCCTGTCCAACGGAACGCCGGCCATGCTCGCCGCCGCCAACGCCGCGGCGGGTCTCGAACGCCGGTTCGATGCCGTGCTGTCGGTGGAGGAGGTCGGCGCCTTCAAGCCGAACCGGCGGGTCTACCAGCTCGCGGTCGATCGGCTCGGCATTCCCGCGGCCGCTATCGCGTTCGTGTCGTCGAACGGCTGGGACGCCCATGCGGCGTCCGCCTTCGGCATGCAGGTCGTCTGGTGCAACCGCACCGGCCAGCCGCGCGAGCGCCTGCCCGGGAAACCCGATCGCGAGATCACAACGCTTACGGATTTGCCGGCGCTGGTCAGGGCGTGAACCCGCCTTCGAGGCCACCAGATTATTGATGGATGGCTATCCCGGTCGTGGTGCAGCCGGCCTTCTCGATGCCGCCGAAGATGACGAACTGCGGAATCTTCGTCGACCCGTTAATGTTCGCATAGAAGGCGTGATAGGTCACGCTGCCACCGGACTCGAGGCCGACCGTAAACGACGTGCCCGTGTTCGAGTACGCATAGGACGGCGGCGGGCTTGGCGGGGGCGTGTCGGTCAGCACATTGCCGAGCGGGGTAGCGCCATTATACGAAAACAATACCGGCGATCCATCCAGGCTGTCGGCCGACATCGTCGCTTTTCCGGTGGAGTGATTGAAAGTGATGGTGCCGATGTTTTGATTTGCGTCTCCGGAATTGTCCACGGTCACACCGGCGACCGGATTCGGGGTGGTCTGGGTGATGTCAATGAGCACCTGGCAAACATGCGTGACCCGGACGATATACGTACCGGACAGCACCGGCGTGGCCGTCGAGGTGGCCGGCGTCACGGCGAGTTGGGCCAAGGCGATGTCGCCGAGCAACATCGTCGTCGCAGCCAGCAGGATGATTCTGAAATTCACGATGCACCCCCTTCCTTGCTTGATCATTCGCCGGCCGAACTTACAGCCGAAATGCCCGGTCGTCCACGGCACACAGCGGTGCCGCGCCGGAGGTCGCGGGTGCGCCGAAGCGCAAGGGGGTAGCCAAGAAATAGTCTGCGTGCCGTGTGCTGTGGGGATAAGTCCGCGGGCATCGCTCGCATGACCCGGCGATTTCGCACATGATTCAAGCGATTCGAACCGGACTCTTGCGAGAGATGATGTCAGCGCGCCAACCCGACCTGTTCCAGCACGACCTGCAGGCCGACCTGTTCGGCGAGGATTCGCCGACGCCCGTCTACCGCGCCGATCCGGATGCGGTGCGACAGGAACTCCATGAGCTTCTCGCCGAGGCGCGGGCGGCGCAGACCATGCCCTGGGATGCAAATCGTGTTAGGCTCTATCGCACGATTTTCCCGCAGATGACCAATTGGCTACCCGCCGAGGAGGGCGCGCAACTGCGCTTCGAATTCGAAACGGAACTGGCCCGACTCGAGGCGGCTTGAGAGTTCGTTCGCCTGGCGCGGCGGCGTCCAAAGCAGCTGAATTCCTGCACGCCCCGGCCCCGATCGCCCCGATCTGCGCCGCCTCGAAAACGCGATCACACGTTCTGGAACTGCAGGCGCGCCAGCCGCGCATAGAGGCCGCCCGTGGCGACCAGGCTGTCATGGGTGCCTTCCTCGACGATGCGGCCGTGGTCCATCACCAGGATGCGGTCGCACGACAGCACCGTCGCCAGGCGATGGGCGATGACCAGCGTGGTGCGCTGCTGCATCAGCCGCGCCAGGGCCTTCTGCACCAGGGTTTCGCTCTCGGCGTCGAGCGAGGAGGTGGCCTCGTCGAGCAGCAGCAGGGGCGCATCGCGCAGGATGGCGCGGGCGATGGCGATGCGCTGGCGCTGGCCGCCGGACAAGGTCACGCCGCGTTCGCCCACCATGGTCTCGTAGCCGCCGGGCAGGCGGGTGATGAATTCGGCGGCGGCCGCCTGCTCGGCGGCGCGCGCGATCTCCTCCATGGTCGCATCGGGACGACCGAAGCGGATATTATCGGCGACGCTGGCGCCGAAGATCGCGGTGTCCTGGGGCACCAGGGCGATGCGGCGGCGCAATTCGCGCGGATCGGCAGCGGCGATGCGCACCCCGTCGAAGGTGATGGCGCCGCCGACGGGATCGTAGAAACGCAGCAACAGATGGAAGATGGTGCTCTTGCCGGCGCCGGACGGGCCGACGATCGCGACCTTTTCGCCGGCGCGCACGTTGAAGGTCACGCCGTCCAGCACGAAGGCCTGCGGACGCGACGGGTAGGCGAACCGCACCGCGTCGAAGCCGACTTCGCCGCGCGGCGGCGACGGCAGTAGCACGGGATCGGCCGGAGCCGTGATCTCGGGTTCGATGTGCAGGATCTCGGACAGCCGCTCGGCGGAGCCCGATGCCTGCGACAGTTCGCCCCAGACCTCGCTGAGCTGGCCGAGCCCGCTCGCCGCGAGCACCGCGAACAACACGAACTGGCCGAGCGTTCCCGCCGTGGTGCGGCCGGCCAGCACGTCCTGGGCGCCGACCCACAGCACCAGCACGACGCTGGAGCCGGCGAGAAAGATGATGATTGCGGTCAGCACCGAGCGGGCGCGGATGGAGAACAGCGCCGCTTCATAGGCGCGCTCCACGGCGTCGCGAAACCGTGCCCGCGCCAGCCCTTCATTGGTGAAGGCCTGCAGCGTGCGCACCGCCCCGATCAGCTCGGAGGCATAGGCGGAGGCGTCGGCGAGGGTGTCCTGCGCGGTGCGCGAGCGCTTGCGCACCATGCGGCCGAACGCGACCAGCGGCAGCACGATCACCGGGATCGCCCCCAGCACGAAGGCGGAGAGCCGCGCGCTCGTCACCACCATCATCGCCGCCGAACCGAAGAACAGCACGAGGTTGCGCAGCGCGATCGAAACCGACGCGCCGACCGCGGCCTTGATCTGGGTGGTGTCGGCGGTGAGCCGCGACACCAACTCGCCGGACTTGGCGGCATCGAAGAACGCCGCCGACAGGATGGTGATGCGGTCGAACACCGCGTCGCGCAGGTCCGCCACCACCCGCTCGCCGATGCTGGTGACGAGGTAATAACGCATGGCGCTCGCCCCCGCGAGCAGCCCGACCACCGCGATCAGCACCCCGAAATATTCGTCGATCAGGCCGGCGCGGTGGGCATCGAAGCCGTTGTCGATCATGCGCCGAACCGCGATCGGCAGCGCCAGCGTCGCGATCGCCGCGACGAGCAGCGCGACGAGGGCGGCGGCGACCCGAAACCGGTAGCGCATGACGAAGGGGATGAGCCCGAGCAGCGGCTTGATGCTGCGCGACCGCGCGCCCTTGGCCGGCGCATCCGCAGGGGACCGCCCATCCGCAGGGGCCGTCGCCTCGACAGCCACGGGCTGCAACTCGGTTTTGGAAACGACATTCATAAAGGGCGCTCGTGAGTGGATGGCGCAAGACCGCATCGGCCGGCGCCGGGGTCCGGACAATGACCTGCCGGACCGGCTCTGACAACCGGGTCGGGCGCCGCGCATTGACGCGCCGGCCGGCGGTCGGGCCATCTGTCAGCCCGAGCTTTGGCGACGATCAGTTCGACGTCCGCTTGAAATATCTCGCATCCGGCGGCGCCTGATCCTTCTTGGTCGGCATCAGGAATCCGTCCCCGCTCAGGAAATAGACGTCGGTTCCAATGACGACATAATTGGTGCCCTCAGTGCAAGAAACCCGGCTCCAGTTCGGATAGGGATTCGGGTTGCGCCGATAGGTCTTGTCCACGCTCCAAGGCCGCGTCAAAGCATGATCGAACACGGTGATCTCGTCGTGCAGCAGGTTCGGATCGTTCTTGTCGAGATGGAACCGCTCCTTGAAGGTCGACTGATTGTCGAAATGCAGCGGCAGCCCGGTCGCGTCGTAGGCACGCGGCCCTTTGAACGGCCCGCGCGTTTCGACTTCGAGCACGTCGTAGACGCCGTCGCCGTCCTCGTCGATCCAATTGCCGATCGAGTAGCCCTGATAGGTGGGCTCGAGGTCCGCCGGCCAGGGGCGGCCGTCGGTGAAAATCCGGCGCAGGTCGGTGTTCACCGAAATATAGGTGGTTTCCGGCGTGACGATGTATTCCGCCGACTGCGCCGCCATCATGCTCGGCATGCCGCCGGGCAGGCACTTGGCATGGTCGATGAAATTGCCCTGCCCGCCCTTGGCCTGGTCGGCCATGCTTTCCTCGTGGATCTTCTGATATTCCGGCGTCAGCGGCGCCTGCTGCGCCGGTCCGAACGGCTTGTTGGGATCGAACTTGACGCTCTGACCTCCGAGGCGCGGATTGATGGTGTCCCACTGGCCCTTCCAGTTGGGGTACTTCGCCTCATTAGCAGCCTGCGCGCCACCGAGCGTCACCATCAGCGCGGCCGCCAGCACGAAGGCACCGGTCGAGCTTCGACAGAACATAAGTTTCCTCCCTGCTTCGTCGGGTATCTCGATGATCGCGGCGGACGCGACATTCATCCCAAAAACCAGGATACACCGCCGTCATGGCTTATGGAACGGCGCCTCGATGCAATGGCGAATCGAGACGCCCACCCAAGGAGGCCGCGCGCCCATCGAATAGCCTATCTTTGTCCCATACCGACGCCTATCGGACGCCTATCCGAGGCGCCTGTCGGTAGCTAATCAAGATGTCCGGTTTTGGTAGCACATCATTTGTCCGCTTCGGGGTGAGAGGCCGAGCCGGTTGGGAAGCGGTGGACGCCCCGGCGCGGTGGTGTGTGTCAGGGTGGCGCCGGCACGGCGTCGTTCT
>DASYNT010000233.1:0-10473 GCA_036008405.1 Xanthobacteraceae bacterium | reverse complement strand
GTGTCCGACGCGCAAATGGCCGCCGTCAACCTCTCGCCCCACGCCTTCCATGGCGATTGGAACTACATGATCTCACCAAGCCCAAAAAACCCACCTCGCCGAAAGCGAACTGTCTAAGTTATTTATGGACGGGCCCTAAGGATCAACGCCGATGCGTGCGCCAAACGAAGGAGCCGGCACCCCGAGTGACCGCGGGCTGCGCGCGTCAATCGGTCTTTCCGCCGCCGTTCTCGTCTTCACCGCCCTTAATTTCTCCGGCGCGATCTTTGCGCCACTCGCATTCGCCCTGCTGATTATCGCAATTATCTGGCCGGTCCAGAATCGACTTCGGGTGTGGATGCCGAACCTCGTCGCGCTCGGCCTGACCATGCTGGGGACGGTTCTGGTCGTCACCGAGTTTGCATCGCTCGTCACCTGGGGCTTCGGGCGCGTCGGCCGTTTCGTCATCAGCGACGCGTCCCGCTATCAGGTGCTTTACGGACAGATGGCCGAATGGCTGGAGGGACACGGCATTGCCGTGGCCGGCCTGTGGGCGGACCATTTCAACGTCGCCTGGATGATCGGTCTGTTCCGAGATCTCACGATCCGGATGAACGACATGCTGAGTTTCTCCGTCATCATGCTGACCTACGTGATACTCGGCATGCTGGAGATCGATACGATCGCGGCGAAGCTGCGCGCAGCCGATACCGGAGAATTCGGGAGTGTTCTGCTGACGGGCGCAGCCCAGACCGCGGCGAAGTTTCGCAGGTACATGCTGGTCAGGACGCTGATGAGCGTAGCGACCGGACTCCTGGTGTGGGGCTTCGCTGCCGCCGTGGGTCTCGGGCTGGCGGCGGAGTGGGGCGTGATCGCTTTCGCGCTCAACTACATTCCGTTCATAGGCCCTCTCATCGCGACCGTATTCCCGACATTGTTCGCCATCGCCCAGTTCGGATCCCTGGAGATGGCGGTCTTCGTCTTCGTGTGTCTGAACCTGATCCAGTTCATCGGGGGAAGCTATTTCGAGCCGCGACTCACAGGCAGCGCGCTCGCCATTTCACCGTTCGTGGTGTTGTTCGCCGTATTCTTCTGGACTTTCCTCTGGGGGATCGCCGGCGCGTTCATCGGCGTGCCGATCCTCATCGCGGCACTGACCCTGTGCGAACAGCACCCATCCACCCGTTGGATCGCCGACCTGCTGGACGGCGCCGAGAAGGCGGACATCGCCTCTGTCCCGGTCGGCGTGCCGGCGTCACGGGACCAGGAGAAGGCATGATCATTGGTTTTACGCCGACGGCGTCGCAGGGCGCTCGTCCTTCCGGCGTGGCCAGAAGGTCATGACAAGCCCGATCACGAGCACCGCCGCCAGGAGCAAGAACAGCACGGACTGTTTGAGCCACGCGATCGCCGGCACGGCGACGGCCATAGCGACGCCCAGGAAGCAGATTTGCAGCGACAGAAAATTGACTCCCGCAAGAAAGGTGCCGAGCGCCAGCAGTGTCAGAAGCACGAGGCCGGTCGCCGGCGCCGGCAGCATGCTCTGAACGCCCGACAGCAACACGATGTTCATCGTGACGAGGATCGCGGCCCAGTGAAGTGCTTGCGTAATCATCAACCGAAGGCGGCCTTGTTTGTCGCGAGCGCTCCCCCATTGCGTCACGACGCAGACGACGCCGGTGGCCAGGGCCAGGAATTCCCAATAGCCGACGAGAGGCTCTCGTGAGATGTTGTTGTAAGCCACTCCCACAATCGCCAGCACCAGCAGAACCAGAAAAGGCAACTTGCGCTGCAGGAAGCCGGCCTTGCGGGAATCCTCCGCCGCATCTGCCGCCATCGGTATCGTCCCGGATTCACTCATCCACCGTCCAATTCCGAAATGCTGTCCATGTGGCAGCCAGAAGCCGCGCGAAGAGTGCGATCAAATGCACGGTTGCAATCTTCGTGCTCCCTCTCCTTGGGCCTCGGCTCATCCCTTGCTCGCGAGCCGCTTGGGTATCCTATCCCTATAGATTTTCACGTCTATGCATTTTCGCTTCGATCTCGAGTCAAAGTATTCCTCGGAAGATTTGTGCATCGTCGTCACGTTCGTCGCCATCGAGGTCGGCCTGCCGCCGGCTTCTGCTTAGCCTTCGCGTCGGCGGTGACCTTCGGCGGCGTTTGCGCCGCGGCAGTCCGGCCGGTGTCGGCGGCGTATCCCGTTTGCCTTCAACGAGCGGCATTCCCCGGAATGGCCTGTGACGGGATGCCTTCCGCGATGCGCTGCGCAAGATATGGGAAGAACGGATTCGAGGACACACGCAGCAGCGAGTCGAGATCGACAATGAGCACGCGGCGTTCGCCTCTCGGCGCGATTGCGCCCAGCCGGGCGAGCTTCGCCGCCCTGGCGACTTTGGAGATCATCAGCCGTCTCTCGCATGTGTCGAACGGTATTCCACGAGTCCGCCACCGCCGGAAGTGCCGAATTCACCGGCAGCCCCGTCGGTGAGGACCGGGGTCGCCTCGTCGTGGTCACCGGCAACCGGCCGGAAGCACAATGCGATTTGCGCTTCTAGACCCGATCGGCCGGCTTAGGCCGGCGGCGCCTTCGCCTCTGCGGCCGCTTGCCCAGCCAGCGCCTCGCGAAGAGCGGTCTCTTTCGTTTCGTCGAAGGACGTGCGCATCACCGTTCCGCCTACGCCCTTGAGATCCGCCAAAACCTTGTCCGTTGTCATCTTCCGGACCAGCAGAAATAATCCGGCGCTCCCGGGGCTCAGCGCGCTCGCCGCATTCTTCATGAACTCATCGTTGATGCCGACGTCGGTCAATTTCCCGCCGAGCGCCCCCGAGGCAGCGCCAATTCCCAAGCCCAGCAAGGGATTGAGAAAGATGAGGCCGATCAAAGTGCCCCAAAAAGCACCGGAGAGTGCGCCGGCGGCTGTCGTGTTCATCAGTTGGTTAAGCTTAATTCGGCCATTGGCATCCTTTACCGCGACGACGGCGTCGCCGAGTTCGATCAGATATTCCTTCTGCATCGCCAGCACCTTGTCGCGCACCTCTTCGGCTTTCTGCTCGGAAGGGAAAGCGATGAAAACCAAATCACTCATGTTGCATCCTCCTGCGATATTTGTCGAAAACAAACGCGGCAGGCGGCCGTTGGCCTTGAGCATCCTGATCACTTGGCTCAAATGCCCGCTAATGAGGATATTTCCGGCCGTCGCGGACTCATATGATCCTTTCAGTCCAGACGCAACGGACGAGGATGAACTCTGGCACCACGCACAGCGAGGTCGACAATCGCCTTACGGCGATGGACTATGCGGCCGGCCGGCTGATCGATTCGTTCGGGTCGGCACCGCGTTGACTCCATTGTTTCAAGCCGCGTCGGCCTGCGCCGCTCCGACGCTTCATTGGAGGCCGGGATGGCTGATCTTTGGGCGAGGCAGTCTATCGCGGCGCTGCTGTCGCGGGCGAAGGAGACGGAAGCCCAGGCGATCGTCGCCCATGACGGCGTGCCGCTCAAACGCACTCTCACCGCCACGAACCTCGTCGCTCTCGGCATCGGCGCCATCATCGGCGCCGGCATCTTCGTCCTGACCGGCAACGCCGCCGCCGAGAACGCCGGACCCGCCATCAGCCTCTCTTTCGTGCTCGGCGGGATCGCCTGCGGCTTTGCCGGCTTGTGTTATGCCGAGATGGCAGCGAGCGTCCCGGTGGCCGGCAGCGCCTATACCTATGCCTATGCGACGCTCGGCGAAATCGTCGCATGGATCATCGGCTGGGATCTGATCCTGGAGTACTCGCTCGGCGCGACCACGGTCGCGATCGGCTGGTCCGGCTATGTCGACAGCTTCCTGCGGGACTTCGGCGTTGCGCTTCCGCACGGCTATGTGACGTCGCCGTTCGGTTACGAGCCGGTGCAGGGCGTCTGGTATGCGACCGGTTCGTTCCTCAATGTCCCCGCCATGGCGGTGGTCTTCGTCATGTCTGCCGTGCTGCTGATCGGCATCCGTGAATCGGCGCGGCTCAACACGGTGTTCGTCGCGGTCAAGCTCGCCATCGTCCTCGCCTTCATCCTGACCGGCGTGTGGTATTTCAGCCCCGCCAACTGGGTGACATCCGCCAATCCGGCCGGCGCATTCGTCCCGCCGGACCTGGGGTTTGGCCGGTTCGGCTGGAGCGGCGTCGTTCGCGGCGCCGCGGTGGTGTTCTTCGCCTATATCGGCTTCGATGCGGTTTCCACCGCGGCGCAGGAGGCCATCAACCCGCAGCGCGACATGCCGATCGGGATTCTCGGCTCGCTCGCGGTCTGCACGGCGCTCTACGTTGCGGTCGCGCTGGTGCTCACCGGTCTGGTTCCCTACGACAAGCTCGATGTGCCCGATCCGATCGCGGTCGGCGTCGACGCCATCGGCGTCAAATGGCTCGCGCCGATCATGAATTTCGGCATCATTTTCGGGCTGAGTTCGGTGATCCTGGTGCTGCTGCTGGGCCAGACCCGGATCTTTTACGCAATGGCGCGCGACGGGCTACTGCCGGCGGTGGCCGCAAAGGTGCATCCCCGCTTCCGTACCCCCTATGTCTCGACCATCGCCATCGGAGCGGTCGTGATGGCGCTCGCGGGGCTGCTGCCGATCGGCCTCGTGGGCCAACTCGTGAGCATCGGCACGTTGATGGCGTTCGCCATCGTCTGCCTCGGCGTGCTTGCGCTGCGGATCATCGACCCCGCGTTGCCGCGGCCGTTCCGGGCGCCTGCCGTCCATGTGGTCGCGCCGGCCGGCGCCGCATCGGCATTGTTCCTGATGCTGGGACTGCCGGGGGATAGCTGGGTTCGCCTTCTGGTCTGGCTGGCGGTCGGCCTTGTGATCTACTTCGGCTATGGCAGGTGGCACAGCCGCGTCGCGTCTTCGTCGGCGGCGCCGAAATAGGAGGCGCCCGGGCCTCGCGGACGTCGGGATGGTGTACCGATGGACGTTTCCGCGCTACGCCCTGCGGCATCTTGAAGTAGCCCGTCACGTGCCCGAACGCAGCCGGCGCGCGGGCACGGTGTCGAGGGCCGCGTCGTGGTCGGCCGCGAAGCAAGGGTCGGTGGCCGGCGCCTAACTCATTGCGAGGTGCAGCCTGCGCAAGTCGTTGATCGAGTTCGAGGTGCCGCACCGGCTGCGGGCCATCGTCCGCGCCCGCGAATCGAGCCTCATTTTGCTCGCCGCGGCGGTGGGCGCGCTCGCCGGCCTCGTCGTCGCGGCGATGAGCCTGGGCGTCGACCTGCTTCACAGCCTGTTTTTCGACCTGCCGTACGGACAGCGCCTGTCGGCGCTCGCGCGCCTCGACCCCGTGCTGGCCTTGGTGGTGCCGACGCTCGGCGGCGTGATGCTGGGTGTCGCCTACACCTTCATCTCCGCCTGGCGGCCGGTCCGCGAGGTCGACCCGATCGAGGCCAACGCGCTTCACGGCGGCCGGATGTCGTTCAACGGCAGCATGATCGTTGCCCTGGAGACGGTGTGGTCGACCGGCGTCGGCGCTTCGGTCGGGATGGAGGCAGGCTACACCCAGCTCGCAGGCGGCATCGCATCGCGGGTCGGCCGGGCGTTCCGGCTGCGGCGCGCGGACCTGCGCATGCTGGTCGGCTGTGGCGCTGCCGGAGGCATTGCCGGGGCATTCGGCGCTCCGCTCGCCGGCGCGTTCTACGGCTTCGAACTCGTGATCGGAAACTATTCGGTGACGAGCCTCGCGCCGGTCGGGCTGTCTTCGCTGATCGGCTATCTCGTCGCCGGTAGTCTTGCCTCGGCCCGCCTCGGCATGGTCGCACCGCAGGCCGCCGCGGTTACCAATCAGGATCTCTTCTTTGCCGTGCTGCTCGGCCTGGTGATGGCCTTGTTCGGCATCGCGCTCATGCGCGGGGTCTACCTGTTCGAGGCCCTGTTGAACCGATTGAGGCTCGCCGTGCCGCTGAAGCTGGCGGTCGGCGGGGTCATCGTCGGCCTGTTCGCCACCGTCACGCCCCAGGTGATGTCGTCGGGTCACGGGGCGCTGCGCCTGTCCGGATTGCTCGATCTGCCGTTGCGGGGGATCGCGACGATTCTCGTGCTCAAGGCACTCGCCTCGATCGTCTCGCTGGGATCGGGCTTTCGCGGCGGGCTGTTCTTCTCGTCGCTCCTGATGGGGGCGCTCGGCGGGCAGTTGTTCGCCAGCGCGATCAACACGGTCGACCTCGCGCTTCATCTCGACTCCGACGCCTATGCCGTGATCGGCATGAGCGCGCTCTCCGCCGCGGTGATCGGCGGGCCGCTGACCATGATCTTCGTCGCGCTGGAATCGACCGGCAATCTGTGGCTCACGGCCGCCGTGCTGATCGCCGTCATCATCTCCGCCCAGGTGACGCGCGAGCTGTTCGGATACTCGTTCGCGACCTGGCGCTTTCACCTGCGCGGCGAGACCATTCGCAGTGCCGCCGATATCGGCTGGCTGCGCGATCTGACGGTCGGACGCATGATGCGCCGGGACGTGAAGACCATATCCTCCGAGATGACGGTCCCGGCCTTCCGCGAGGCATTTCCGCCGGGATCCACCGGCCAGGTGGTGGCGGTCGACAACAAGGGTCGCTATGCCGGATTGGTCATGGTTGCGGAGGCCCACGCCGCCGAGCTGGCCGAGAGTGCCTTCATCTTCGAGATTCTGCGCCATGCCGACGATATGCTGCTGCCGAGCATGACGGTGCAGGAGGCGATATCGGCATTCGATCGAACCGAGTCCGAGGTGCTGGCGGTGGTCGATGCGCCGTCGTCGCGCCGGGTGCTCGGAACATTGAGCGAAGCGCATGCACTGCGGCGCTATCTTTCCGAACTCGAGCTGCAGCGACGCGAATATGTCGGAGCCCCGTAATGCGCAGTTCACCCGCCCAAGCGGAAGGCGCGGCCAAAGGCACACGGCCGGCGGCACGCCGCGAGCCTTTCGTGCATATCTTGTCGGCAAATATGCCAGTAATGAAATTTGCCGCCGATCGGGCACCAATTGGGGGATCGGCTTTCCCTTGGGTCATTCGGAGGGACGTATGGCCCGACTCGTGGGCGGACCTGTTGTCAGCTTGGGTGGCGGCGGCGAGTGCGGCGGTGCGGAACATCATGAAGGACGCGACCGTGCCTGAACCCATTGAATCACTGAAAAAATGCCGGCTTTATCGAGGCCAGATGGGGGACCGGCTCGGCGGCGCCATCGCCAATCCGGGAGCCGCCTCGGCTGTAGACGGCTCTGCTGGGAGGGTGGTATAAGCCGCGGCCCCAGATTTTGTGCGGCGCAATATCGGTTTGGCGACCTATGAGTAACAGCATCGCCGCCCCCCATCGGGGCGCTGGAGCTCCCCAGCCGGGGGTCGCCCCTGCGGCTGGGAACCCGGCAAGCCATGATGCCCGGGTTCGATTGCTGGGCCTCGCCATCGGCAGCATAGGCGTCGTTTACGGCGACATCGGCACCAGCCCGCTTTACGCCCTTCGCGAGGCTGTGAACGCGGCGGTCGGTTCCAATGGCGCGGCCACCGCCGCCGCGGTGCTGGGCGTGCTGTCGCTGGTCTTGTGGGCGCTGATTTTCATCGTCACCTTCAAATATGTGATCGTGCTGTTGCGCGCCGACAACAATGGCGAAGGCGGCACGCTCACTTTGATGGCGCTGGCCCGCCAGGCGACCGGCGACAACGTCGCCTTGGTGGCGACGCTCGGCATTATCGGTGCCGCGCTGTTCTTCGGCGATGCGCTCATTACGCCGGCGATCTCGGTGCTTTCCGCGATCGAAGGCTTGAAGATCGTGGCGCCCGGATTTGATCCCTACATCGTGCCGCTGACCGTCGCGATCCTGCTGGCCTTGTTTGCGGTGCAATCGCGCGGCACCGCCAGCGTCGCCAATTTCTTCGGTCCGATCATGACGGTGTGGTTCATCGTCATTGCGGTGCCGGGCGTGCTTTGGATCGCGAGAGATCCCAGCGTGCTGAAGGCGTTCAATCCGTACTACGGTATTTCCTTCCTGTTCGGCCACGGGATGATCGGGCTGGTGACGCTGGGTGCGGTGTTCCTCGCGGTGACCGGCGCGGAAGCGCTCTACGCCGACCTCGGCCATTTCGGCCGTGCGCCGATCCAGGTGGCGTGGCTGTTTGTGGTGTTCCCGGCGCTGACGCTCAACTACCTCGGCCAGGGCGTGCTGGTTCTGGCGGATCCCAAAGCGATCGCGAACCCGTTCTTTCTGCTCTATCCGGAATGGGCGCAGTTGCCGATGGTGGTCATGGCGACAGTCGCGACCGTGATCGCGAGCCAGGCGGTGATCACCGGCGCCTATTCGTTGACCCGGCAGGCGATCCAGCTCGGTCTGATGCCGCGGCTCGAGGTCCGCCACACCTCGGCGGTTCACGAGGGGCAAATTTATATTCCCCGCGTCAACTCCGGCCTCCTGATAGGGGTGTTGCTCCTGGTGGCGCTGTTCCGGTCTTCGAGTGCGCTGGCATCGGCTTACGGCATCGCGGTCACCGGTACCATGGTGGTCACTGCCATCCTGGCGCTGATCGTGATCCGCAAGGTCTGGCATTGGTCGCTGGCCGCCACCGTCGCCCTGATCGCGCCCTTCATCGTCGTCGACACCACCTTCCTCGCCGCCAATCTCCTGAAGGTTGTGGATGGAGGCTGGGTTCCGCTCGCACTCGCCGGCGGGGTCATGGTCGTGATGTACACGTGGCGGCGCGGCACCCGCCTGTTGGCCGACAAGACCCGCCGGCTCGAGACGCCCCTCGATTCCCTCGTCGCCATGCTCGAAAAGAAGCCGCCGCAGCGCGTGCCGGGAACCGCGGTCTTCCTCACCAGCGATCCCCATAGCGCGCCGACCGCCTTGCTGCATAGCCTCAAGCACTACAAGGTGCTGCACGACAAGAACGTCATTCTGTCGATCGAGACCGGGCACACGCCGCGGGTGCCCGCGGAGGAGCGCGTGCGCATCGAGCCGGTCGGACAGACCTTCTCGCGGGTGACCCTGCGGTTCGGCTACATGGAGACGCCGAACGTGCCGCAGGCGCTGGCAATCGCGCGCAAGCTCGGCTGGCAGTTCGACATCATGTCGACCTCGTTCTTCCTGTCGCGCCGCTCGCTGCGCCCGGCGGCGCGCTCGGGTATGCCGCGCTGGCAGGACCGGCTGTTCATCAAGCTCGCCCGCGCCGCCAACGACGCCACCGACTATTTCCAGATTCCGACCGGCCGGGTCGTCGAAGTGGGCACCCAAGTTACGATCTGACGTCTTCACGATCTGAAGTCGTAAATCGCGGCCTAGTGCACCATCTCATTCTCGATTTGGTCCATCAATTCAATATTTTGACCATGCGCCGCGCGGTTCGGCCAAACCGTGCCGTATTCTGGCCCTTGATTATTCCCGGTTTTGCACCAACGTTTCGCCTGCACAAAAATGGGGCTCGGTTCGACCATGTACGGATTGTTCGGTCGCGGCGGCGTGCGGGACTTGACGCCGGAAGAGGTCGCGGCCGGGCTGACCGCCGACGCGATGATCCTCATCGACGTGCGCGAGCCGAAGGAGACCGAACAGGAACGCATTCCCGGTGCGGTGCTTGCGCCGCTGTCGCAGTTCGATCCGGTCAATCTGCCGGATCCGCAGGGGCGTACCGTCGTGTTCACCTGCGCGTCGGGCGTACGCTCGATCAAGGCCGCCGAAATCGCCCAAGCTGCGGGGCTCGCCTATGACGCTCACCTGGCCGGCGGTCTCAAGGCCTGGAAGGCGGCAGGCCTCCCCACCGAAAAATGATGCGCGCCCGCCCGGGTGACGATAGAACGGAGCCCACGGCGGTGCCGAATCCCGGCGTGATTGCGAAAAGTTGCCGGCGTCTCGAACGGGATCACGCCCAAAGTCAAGGCCTGGGGAGCCCGTGCGATTCGATCCGGGTCGAAGGCTCCGGAGCGGCCGTCGCGCCGCCGTCGGCGGGCCTATTGACCGCGGCCCGGGCCGGGTCACGGAGGTAAAACGATGCGCAATGTGCCGGCGATACTGGGACTCGCTGCGCTGGCCGCCTGCGCCTTCGCCTGGGGCAGCGCGGCGCAGAGCGACCGGGTCGTGAATGTCTATAACTGGTCGGACTATATCGCGCCCACCGTGCTCGAAGATTTCACCAGGCAGACCGGTATTCGGGTCCGCTACGACACCTTCGATTCCAACGACACGCTCGAGACCAAGCTGCTGGCGGGCAAGTCGGGTTACGACGTCGTGGTGCCGACCGCCTATTTCCTCGAGCGCCAGATCAAGGCCGGGGTATTCCAGAAGCTCGACAAGGCGAAGCTGCCGAACCTTGTCAATGTCTGGCCCGCGATCGCCGCGCGCCTCGCCGCCCATGATCCAGGCAACCAATACGCCGTCAACTACATGTGGGGTACGGTCGGCATCGGCTACAACGCTAAGAGGGCGCGCGAGATTCTGGGTCCCGATGCGCCGATCGACGGCTGGGGCCTCGTGTTCGACCCGACGCGGCTGGCCAAATTC
>DASYNT010000232.1:0-15986 GCA_036008405.1 Xanthobacteraceae bacterium | reverse complement strand
ACGCGTATTAGAGCGTTTTCCTGTTGCATTGAATCGGGTGGCTTCCCATACGCTTGTCGCACCATTGCTGGCCTGCTGCGCAGAGATGCCGGCCGGCCGGCCTGATCGGCCGCGCCGCGGCCATGTACAGCACCGCCTCAGCCGCGGACAGCTCGCCGCATCGTTGGCCGGTGCTGTGTCGGTGGGCACGACATCAGGCGCCCGGGTGGCCAAGGCCGCACAAAATGCACCAGCGGGTTTTTCCCGAGGCGCGTCCCAACGGGACGGGCGGCCGGTCGCGCCGTCGTGACGACTGGCTCCCCGGCCGTGGCCGTGTTATTCGCCCAAGCATGACACCTGAACCGGGATCGAAGTCGGGTCCGTTGGCCGTCTGGCCGTGCCGCGCCGTCATCCGCGCGGGCCTCGCCGCCGCTGCGCTCGGCATCGTTCCGGTCGCGGCCTGCGCCCAGGACTACCCGACGCGCGCGGTGCGGATCATCGTGCCGTTTCCCGCCGGCGGGACCGCCGACCTGATGCCGCGGATCGTGGCGGACCGGCTGTCGCGCCGATGGAAGCAGGCCGTGACCATCGAAAACAAGCCGGGGGCCGGCGGCAATATCGGGGCCGAGGCCGCATTCAATGCCGAGCCCGACGGCTACACGCTGCTGTCGGCGCCGCCGCCGCCGCTGGTGATCAACCAGAGCCTCTACTCGAAGCTCGGCTTCGATCCTTCCGCCTTCGTTGCGGTTTCGGTGATGGGCATCGTGCCGAATGCGCTGGTGGTCAATCCCGGCAAGGTGCCGGCGAGGACGGTCGCCGAACTGATCGCCTATGCGCGCGCCAATCCCGGCAGGCTCACCTCGGCGACCCAGGGCAACGGCACCACCTCGCATCTCACCTCGGAAATGTTCCAGATGATGGCGAAGGTGCAGTTCCTCCACGTGCCCTATCGCGGCTCGGCGCCGGCGTTGCAGGGCCTGCTCGCCGGCGATTGCGACATCATGTTCGACAATCTCGGGGTCTCGCTGGCGCTGGTCAAAAGCGGCCAGCTGCGGCTGCTCGCGGTCGGCACGCGAAAGCGCATGGCGGCGCTGCCGGACGTGCCGACCATCGCCGAGACGCTGCCGGGCTTTGCCTCCTCGGCGTGGTTCGCGGTGGTGGCGCCGCCGAAGACGCCGCGCGCCATCGTCGACAAGGTCAGCGCCGACATCGCCGCGGCGATCAGGTCGCCGGAAGTCGCGAGGCGTTTCGAGGAATTATCGGCCGAGCCGGTCGGCAGCAATCCCGAAGCGTCGGCCCGCTTCATGGGCGAGGAGAGCCTATACTGGGGCAGCCTGATCCGGGCGGCCGGGATCAAGCTCGACTGATCGGACGGCAGTGGCCTGACCCCGACATTTGCTTCCCAAATGTTGGGACAAGTCAGCCACTCACTTATTATAGCCGTAGGGCGACTTATCCAAACAGACGGGAACCATCGGTTTGGGTCGCACCACTTAGAGCGCTATCGTTTCAGGTTGAATCGGATAACGCCCTGAAGTCTTTGATCTTGAGCATGATCTTGTCCGAAAAGTCTGCAACTTTTCGGGATCATGCTGTACGGAGCGGCGTCATGAACATCCATGCGGGCCGGCGCCCATGGCCGGCGGAAGGGCTCACCCGCGTTCCCTACTGGCTCTACACCGACCGCGACCTCTATGCGCAGGAGCAGCAGCGCATCTTCCGCGGCAATGCCTGGACCTTCCTGTGCCTGGAAGCCGAGCTGCCGCAGCCGAATGCGTTCCGGCTCTCCAATCTCGGCGACATGCCGGTGGTGGTCACCCGCGACCACGACGGCGCCGTGCACGCCTTCGAGAACCGCTGCGCCCATCGCGGCTCGCTGCTGTGCCTCAAGGAGCGCGGCGCCGCGAAGCAGATCACCTGCGTCTATCACAACTGGACCTATGATCTCACCGGCCGGCTGACCGGGGTGGCGTTCCGGCGCGGCATCGCCGGCAAGGGCGGCATGCCCGCCGACTGCAAGCCGGAGGAGCACGCCCCGCGCCGGCTGCGCACGGAAAGCTTCGCCGGGCTGGTGTTCGGCACGCTGGGCGCCGACGTGCCGCCGCTCGAGCGCTATCTCGGGCCCGACATCGCCGCCCATATCAGGCGGGTGATGCGCGCGCCGGTGAAGCTCTTGGGCGGCTACACCCAGATATTGCCGAGCAACTGGAAGCTCTATGTGGAGAATACCAGGGACAGCTATCACGCCAGCCTGCTGCATATGTTCTTCACCACCTTCCGGCTCAACCGGCTGTCGCAGAAGGGCGGCCTGCTGGTCAGCGAGAGCGGCGGCCACCACGTCAGCTACTCCATGCGCCAGGATGTCGCCGGCGAGGAATACGAGCAGGCGGGCCTGCGCACCGCCCATGACGGCTATCGGCTGGAAGCGCCCGAGCTCCTGGAGAATGTCGACGAGTTCGGCGACGGCATCGGCCTGCAGATTCTCACGGTGTTCCCCGGGTTCCTGCTCCAGCAGATCCGCAACTCGCTGGCGGTTCGCCGGGTGGTGCCGCGCGGCCTCGACCGCACCGAGCTGGTGTGGACCTGTTTCGGCTTTGCCTCCGACGACGAGGCCATGACCGAGCGCCGCCTGCGCCAGGCCAACCTGATCGGGCCGGCCGGATTCATCTCGCTGGAGGATGGTGCCGCCACCGGTTTCGTGCAGCGCGGCACCAGCGGCGCCGACGACCAGGAATCCCTGGTCGAGATGGGCGGCAGCGGCACCGCCTCGGAAGAGAGCCGGGTCAGCGAGGCGGCGGTGCGCGGCTTCTGGAAGGACTATCGCCGCCACATGGGAATTTGAGCGGAAGCGGGACGCCAGCGCGATGACTCCGACGATTCGTTCAGTTTCGGTGTCATGCCCCGCGCAGGCGGGGCATCCAGTAGCCCCGGTGACATCGACAGAACTCATGCGGTGCCCAAATCGCGGTCCCGTGGTTACTGGATCGCCCGGTCAAGCTGGGCGATGACAACAATAGGATTAAAGCGTTGGCGGGCATGAGCATCGAGCAGGTCTACCAGGTCCAGGAACTCAACACGCGCTATGTCGAGGCGATCGACGACGATCGCCTCGAGGCGTGGCCCGACTTCTTCGCCGACGACGGGTGCTACCGCATCACCACGGCCGAGAACGTCGCCCAGGGCCTGCCGCTGAGCCTCATCTACGCCACCTCGCGGGCCATGCTGCGCGACCGCGTGCGGGCCTTGCGCGAGGCCAATGTCTACGAGAGCCAGCGCTACCGCCATGTGCTCGGAGCGCCGCGCGTCGTCGCCGCCGACGGCACCGGCCTGCGGGCGCGCACGCCTTTCATGGTGGCGCGCATCATGCACAGTGGCGAGACCATGCTGTTCGCCACCGGCTGCTACGAGGATCGCGTCGTGCTCGACGGGCCGTCCGAGGCGCATTTCGCCGAGAAAGCCGTCATTCTCGACAGCCGCCAGGTCGATACATTGCTGGCGATTCCGCTATAATCTCGTCGCAGGCATCCTCGGAGAACAGACGTCGTGAGATCGGGCATGATGATCCTGGGCGCAGTGCTGGCCGTCCTCGTGCTGCTGGTGGCCGGTTTCTTCGTTGCGACCTGGGCGCCGGATCGTCCGGTCGCGTCGCTGGTCGGCCGCTGGGCGCCGCCGCCCTCGGTGTTCGTCGACATCGCCGGCATGAAGGTGCACCTGCGCGACGAGGGGCCACGCGACGATCCCAGCCCCATCGTGCTGATCCACGGCACCGGATCCTTCCTGCACGCCTGGGAGGGCTGGGTGCCGGCGCTCCGGGAGCAGCGGCGCGTGATCACCTTCGACCTGCCGGGGTTCGGGCTCACCGGCCCGTCGCCGGACGGCGACTATTCGCTCGAGGCTTCCGTGCGTTTCGTCGTCGCGCTGCTCGACAAGCTCGGCGTCGCCCATTGCGTGCTCGGCGGCAATTCGCTGGGCGGCGCGATATCCTGGGCGACGGCGGTGCTCGAACCGTCTCGGGTGGACAAGCTGATCCTGGTCGACTCCGGCGGCTACCCCGCCCATTCGATCTCGATTCCGCTCGGCTTCCGCATCGCGCGCCTGCCTGGGCTCAACCAGATGCTGTCCCACACCTTGCCGCGTTTCCTCATCGCGTCCGGCATGCGCAACGTGTTCGGCGATCCCGCCAAGGTCACCGACCTGATGGTGGACCGCGCCTACGAGATCACCCTGCGGGAGGGCAACCGGCAAGCCATGGTGGCGCGGTTCAACCAGCCGCGCCGCACTGCGCTCGCGGTCCGCATCCCCGAAATCAGGGTTCCCACGCTCATCATCTGGGGCGGGCGCGACCGACTGGTACCGCCCGATGATGCCGAGCGCTTCCATCGCGACATCGCCGGCAGCACGCTCGAGATCTTCGACGGGCTCGGCCATGCGCCGGAGGAGGAAGACCCCGCCGCCACGGTGGCGGCGGTGAAGCGGTTTCTCGACCTGAAGTGACCTGAGAACGACGTAGCGCGATCATCGACCGGAGATGCCGGGATCGGCGCCGCGACCATGGCCGTCGCTAATGCTTCTGCGCCTGCACGAGGTAGCCGATGATCGTCTCTTCGCCCAACGCCTTGCAGGCTTCCAGCCGGTGCAGGCCGTGAACGAGGACGAGGCGGTCGCCGTCGCGCCGCACCAGGATCGGCGTTTCCTGGCCGCGCTCCAGCATGCTGCGGGCGATGTCCTGGACGACGTCCGGCTTGAGCGTGCTCCGGCGCTTGACCGGAACATAGATGGTCGCGATGTCGAACTTTTCGCGCTTCATCATGCTGCGGCACCATCCTCCCCGGCGGATGCGAACAGAACAGATGCTGTCCGGCCAGGCCTCCGCCGCTCGAATAGTCGGCTGGCCTCTCCCGGTATTTGGAATCCGAGCCAGGAACCCAAATCAGTCAGACGCTCTCGACCGGCTGCTCGACCTGCTACTTGCCGGCGATCTTGGCCTTCTTGGCCTTGGCGGCGGGCTTGCCGGCCCGCGCTTCCGCCTCGGCGGCTTCCCTGGCCAGCCGCAGCGAGCGCAGCTTGGCGGTCTTTTCCACCAGGGCCCGGCTCGCGGCTTCGTACTCCGCCATGGCCTTGGAGGCCTCGCGCGCCTGGAGTTCCTTCCTCTTCAGGCTCGCTTCCGTCCGCGCCTGGTCCTTGGTATTGCTCGCCAATGCCGCCTCCTGTTTCTATTCCCGGCACGGCCACGCGTCGTGCATGGCCGTCAGCGCGAGCAATCGAAAATCTTCCTGCATCCGCTCGGGGTGGGTTTCAACAAAGTCGATGACCGTGCCCAGCATCTGTTCCGGCGAAATCGCGCTGGGCTGGCAGAACTGCAATCCCTGGTCGAGAACGCGGCTGACGAAGGACAACGTGCCCACGATGCCGAGACACCCGCCCCCGACGGCATCGCGGGTGGTGGGATCGAGCCCCGCCTTGCAATGCGGCAACATGAAGCCGGCGCTTCTTGTGTCTTCGGCAGCGGTCGACGGCACGGTCCACATCGACACCGCCAGACCAATCAACATCAACGTCCGCATGCGAAGCGCTCCAAATCGGTCGGTCCCCGGCCTTCGGTTCCAGATGCTGGGCGGCCGACCGACGATCACGCGGTGGACGACTTCCAAACCGGCGGGAACCCTCCGTTTGGGTTGCCCCGCACGGAAATTCATATGTAGTTGCAGGATCGTATAACGTCCAGCCATGGCGAATGCCATCGCGACGGTTTGTCTTGCAAAAACCGCGATTGGCCCCTATTCGGGGTGATATCGACGTTTGGCCGGACGATTTGGCCGTATCGCCTTCGCTGCAAAGCGCGGCGCGCGCTCAGAGACCTCTCCAAAATTCGACTTAACCACGGCTTTCGATTGCGCATTTTCGCGCGATCTCGGGCCGGCGACGCTTCCAGACCGATGGCAACCATCGGTTTGCATCGCGTCGCCAGCGCACTCCAGAGAAGGGACTGTCATGGATACGGGAACGGTGAAATTCTACAACAGCCAGAAGGGCTTCGGCTTCATTCAGCCGGACAATGGCGGCAAGGACGTGTTCGTCCACGCCACCGCCCTGGAGCGGGCCGGGATTCGCGGTCTGGTCGAAGGCCAGAAGGTCTCCTTTGATACCCAGGAAGACCGCCGCACCGGCAAGATCGCCGTCGGCACCATCCAGGCGGCATGACGACCGAGAAATCCCGGAGGCCGCCCCCTGGGCGGCTTTCCCTTTTGTCTTGTCCGTGCCTTTGCCCTCCCCATTTGCTCTTTCGCGGGCAGGAGAGGTGCGGTAGTCAAGCGCCGGATGCCTCGGTGGAACGAAATCGGTGGAACGAAATAGGGACGATGAGCGCCTTGAAGAATGACGACGACTTCAACGAGCGGCTGAGCGCGGCGGCGAAGGCCAAGCAAGCGCTGCTGGAGAAATTTCGGGCACGGCCGCGGCCGGATGACCCTGCCATCGCAGAGCGTCAGGCCGCCCGCCTGGCGGCGAGCCGTGCGCGCGATGCGCGCGCTGCCGAGCGCAAGGCGACCCGCGAAGCCGAGATCGCACGGGCGCAGGCCGAGGCGGTCCGCCTCGCCGCCGAAGCTGCCGCCCACAAGGCCGCCACCGAGGCCGCCGAGGCGGCTCGCGAACTGGCATTGGAGGCCGAGCGCAAGGCCGCCCGCGATGCCCGTTATGCCGCCCGCAAGGCGCGCCAGCGATAATGGGCGTCAGCCGGATCGAAAGCGCCGATGCCGGGCCGGCTTTCGATGAGGTGCTGGATTGCCAAGCATGCGGCGCCTGCTGCTGCTATTCCTCCGAGTGGCCGCGGTTTTCCCTGGAGGACGACGCCGCGCTGGAACGCATCCCGCGCCGGTTCGTCGATGACGAACGTGGCCGCATGCGCTGCGATGGCGATCGCTGCTCGGCGCTGGTGGGAGAGGTCGGCGTCGCGACCGCCTGCGCCGTCTATGCGGTGCGGCCCGACGTCTGCAAGGCGTGTCTGCCCGGCGACGACGAATGCCGCACGGCACGCCGCCGCTTCAATCTGTAACGGCGTCGCCATCGTGGCCGAGTGCACCGGAGTGCACCGGAGTGCGCTTGAAGTGCACCCATCCGGAGCGTGTCGCGGCCGGGGCCGAGGCGGCCCGGCCGCATCCTTCTTACTTCGGCGGCTCGAAGCCATTGGCGCGCCAGCGCTCGGCCATCGCCGCCGAGGTGAGTGCGGCGATGAAGGCACGGGCCGCGGCGGGATCGGTGCTGTTTACGGGGATGGCGGCGGCATAGGCGGAGTAGTCCTGCTGCGCCGGCGGCAACAGGCCGGCGAGCTTGATGCCCTTGACCGCCATGGCCTCGCTGATGAACACGATCGCCATCTCGGCGCGTCCCTCCGCCACTTCGATCGCGGCTTCGCGGCCGCCTCGCGTCAGCACCGCCTTCTGCTTGACGGCATCGGCGATGCCGAAGCGGTCGGCCACCCCGGCGAAGTGGATTCCGGAGGTGCCGCCCTCGGCCGGGTCGGTGTAGGCGATCGAGCGCGCCGCAATCAGAGCCTTCCTCAACGCGTCGGATGTGGAGACGTCGGGCACCGCCGCGCCGTCGCGGACCGCGACGCCGATGCCGACACGGCCTAGATCGGCGCGGCTGCCGGGCGTGAGCTTGCCGGTCTTCTCGAGTTCTCCCATCAGCGGCACCGAGACGATGATGAGGTCGGCCGGCTGGCCCGACGCGATGACGTTGCGCAGTTGCCCGGTGGTGCCGATGGTGAAGTCGAACTTCTGGCCGGTCTGGCGCGAATAGTCGTCGATGATCTGTGCGATCAGGCCGCGCACCGCGCCGGCGGAAATCACCTTGAGATCGGCGGCGCCGGCGGGGGCGGCCGCCAGCACGGCCATGACGGACAACAGGCACAACACCACGTGACGCGAAAGACGACCAATCATGTTTCCCCCTGTCCGGCCGCGCATGGTGAAAGACGGATGCTTGCCGGCGTCGGCCGGATGCGGCGCGCCGGCATTATAGCCGGTTGCCGCCGCCGTTCCCACCCTGCGGTCCCGACACCCCGCGGTCCCGCGAAGGTCCATCGAGACGGAGGGCTGCCCCGACCCTGTCTCCACCCGTCTCCACCCAGTCCCGAGCCTCTTGCAAGAGGCCTTGCGGCTCTTTACGCGTAAGCGGCGGCTTGCGGCCGCTAACAGGAGGAACCCCCATGCGCCTGCAATTTCTGGCTTTCACGTTTCTCGCCACCGCTGTGGCCTCGAGCGCGCTGGCTCAAGGCACTCCGCCGTTGAAGACCTTCATGAACAACAAGGAGATCATGGGACTGATCGACAAGGCGAAGGCGGACCGCAAGGGTGACGCCCCGCTGGTGGCCGAGCCGATCCTGTCGCTCACGCCCTACCGGGCCCAGCTCGAATATCGTCCCGGCACATCGCCGGCGGCCGTCCATGAGAAGGACGCGGAGCTGATGGTCGTGCTCGAAGGCACCGGCAACATCGTCACCGGCGGCAAGCTCGTCGACGAGAAGCGCAATAATGCCAACAATCTGGGCGGCTCGTCGATCACCGGCGGCAACTCGCAGGCCGTCGTCAAGGGCGATATGCTCATCGTTCCCGCCAACACGCCCCATCAGGTCATCCCGACCGGCGGCGCACCGATCGTGCTCATGACGCTGCACGTGCCGCACCCGCCGACGAGTTGGCCCCCGACGAACTAAGGGGCTCGTGCGCGAATTATTGCTTCGATCTTGGTCCCCCTCTCCCGCTTGCGACTTCTTGCGGGGGAGGGGGACAATTCTTCTACCGGGTCAAAGCTCTCCCGGGCCAAGCATCGACGGCGCGCGGAAACGGCCGGCGAGGCGGCAGCCTATTCCGCATGCCGCACCACCAGCACCGAGCACCGGGCATAGCGCACGACATGGCCGGCATTCGAGCCGAGGAAATAGGTCCGCATGGCTGGACGGTGCGAGCTCATGACAATGAGATCGGCGTGGTAGGTCTTCGCCTCTTCGAGCACCTCATGATAGATGCCGCCCTGGCGGACGACGGTGGTGATGTGGGCGGGTTCGGTTCCGCTTTCGTTGGCGATGATCGCGAGCGCTTCCTCGGCGGTCTGGCGCTGCTGCGCGTCGAAGTCGGGCGGCACATATTCGGCCAGCATCGCCGGGGTTGCCGGCAGCACGTTCAACAGCCGGATCGAGCCCCCCGAGGCGCGCGAAAGCGATACGGCGGTCTCGATCGCCGACTTGGCGAGGTCGGTGTCCGCAAGGTCGACCGGGACCAGGATCCGCTTGAACATGTCGTTATTCCTTCATTGCCGAATCAATGGGCAAACGTAACGGTTCGGTTTGGCTGTTTCAGCTTGCCTGTCCCAGCTTGCTCATCTCAGCTCGCCGCTGCGGCAATCCAGCGCGGCGTGACGAAACGGTCGAGGCGGCCCGACTGGCGGTGCAGCTTGCTCCAGGCGTCGATGGGGAAATCCAACACCGCCAGCGCGGCAGTCGGATACTTCTCGTGCAGCCGTTCGCGCGGTTCGATGTCGCCGCTTGCGATCAGCATGCGCGAAGCTTCGTGGAGGCCGGGATTGTGGCCGATCACAAGGAGTCCGTGGACACTGGGGGCCACCGTGCGGACGAGCGCGAGAATGGCTTCGGGAGATGCCTCGTAGAGGGAATCGGAATAGGTGATTTCCACGCCTTCCGGCCATTCCTCGACGATCGCCTCCGCCGTCTGCCGGGTTCGCTTGGCCGTCGAACACAGGATGCGTTCCGGGATCAGGGCATGGCGCGCGAGGTAGACTCCCATGGTTCGTGCGTCGGTGGCGCCGCGCCCATTGAGCGGGCGGTCGCGGTCGGGCATCCCCGGCGACGACCAGTCCGATTTGGCGTGGCGAAGCAGCATCAATCGGCGCATGGCGGCAGCATCGATTTTGTCCGGGGGAAAGTCTAGAGTGATTGACGAAGCATGGCCTGATTGCGACCTCGCTCGAGCATGCGGGCTTGGCCCGGGCGGGGAGGCGTGGTAGGGCGCGCTCGTGTGGGTCGGCGCGGAGGCCTGCGACCCCTGCCCCTGGGGCGTTGATGGCGCCGACCTCCCGCGAGTCGGTGCAGGCTTGACCAGAACGGGGTCCGAGGCTGGATCAGATGGAAGGCGCCGATCAATCCGAATTCGGACGCACCTGGTATTCGCGTGTGACGACCCTGCCGCCGGCGCGGGCGTCGCTCGGCTTCGAGATCGACGTCGACGTCTGCATCATCGGCGGCGGCCTTGCCGGCCTTACCGTGGCGCGGGAAATCGTGCGGCGCGGGTGGTCGGCGGCCGTCCTCGAAGCCAAGCGCATCGCCTGGAATGCGTCGGGGCGCAACAGCGGGCTGGTGATGCCGGGTTATCCGGCCAATATCGAAAAGGTCGTGGAGCGGATCGGCTTGCCCGCGACCAGGGCGCTGTGGGCGCTCTCGGAAGCCGGCGTCCGCTACGTGCGCGACACCATTGCCGAGATCGGCATGAGCGGGGTCGTGCAGGGCTATGGCTGGCTCGATGTCTCCAAGACCGACGATCGCGAAACCACGCTTGCCCGGGCGCGGCTGCTGTCGGAGGACCTCGGGGTCGAGGTCCAGCCATGGTCGCTCGAGCAGGTCCGCGACGTGCTGCGGTCCGACCATTATTTCAGCGCCGTCAATCATCCCCACGCGTTCCAGATCAATCCCCTGGCCTACGCCCTCGCCCTCGCCGGCGCGGCGGAGCGCGCCGGCGTCTACATCTTCGAAAACACGCCGGTGCTCTCCGTCGATCCCGCCGGCGTGCGCAAGCGCATCTCGACCGCCAATGGGCGGGTGCGCGCCGGCCGCGTCGTCCTTGCCGGGAACGTCTATCTCGGCAACGTCGCCAACCGTATCGCCGATACGTTGGTGCCGGTCACCGCCTATACCGGCGTGACCAAGCCCCTGGGGGCGCGGCTCGCGTCGGTCATGTCCTATCGCGGCGCGGTCAGCGACAGCCGCTATGGCGACTATTCCTACCGGATCATCGACGGCGACCGCTTGATGTGGTCCGGGGGCGTCTCGATCAGGAAGCGCAATGCCGCCTGGATGGAGAAGCGCCTGGCGCGGGCGATCCGCTCCACCTATCCGGAACTCGGCACGGTCGCGTTCGAGAATTTCTGGTCCGGCACCATGGGCTTTGCAGTCCACCGCATGCCGCAGATCGGGGAGCTTGCGCCGGGCGTGTGGCTGACCAGCGGATTCGGCGGCCAGGGCATCAACACGTCCGCCATCGCCGGCCAGCTGATCGCCCGCGCGATCATCGATTCCGATGCGACATGGCAGAACTTCCTGCCCTACGAGCTGGTTTGGGCGGGCGGCGTTGCCGGGCGCGTGGTGACGCAGGCGATGCTGTCATGGTGGCACGCCAACGAAGCGCTGGCGGCGAGCGCGGCGCGCCGGCACGAAACCCTCCTGCAGCGCCGCCAGCGCGAAGCCGCCGGCGAGCCGGTGGAGCGGGTGCGGCCCGCCTACCGCATGGTGAACGCCTCGCGACGCATGCTCGCCGAACGCATTCCGGCCCGGCCCAATCCCGACCTGCCGATCGCGGCCCCCGGCGCCCGGCCGCACGCAGTCCCGGCACCCGAGCCGGCGGAGCCGGCGCCGGTGGGGGATTCGGAGGAGGCGGTGTAGCGCAGCGCTAACTCGCTGCCGACAGGGACCAGCAACTTGAAGGAGATGATCAATTCCGCCCTGGAGCTACGGCTGACGCCGTTGGGATACACGAGGCGCTCTGGGACAATATTCGTCCGCGAACTTTCGCTCGGTGTCCTTGGAACCATAGGTTATTTAACAGCTCACAAGACAAGCTCGATTAAGCTTTTCGTCGGTGTGCAGTTCGAGCGCGTTGAAAAGCTCTATGATGAGCTTATGTCGCCGTTCCGAGCCACTCCTGCCAAGAGCACACCTGAATGTTTCCCGACTTGTTTTCGTGATCTCTTCGAACTGAAGCAGGAGCGGTCGGTAGACCCGGACTTCAGGCTGAAGGAAAGCTCTTACTTGCGGGTATCGACCCCTACCATTTCGCACATCTGCGACCAGATTCTTATTGACCTTAAACAATACGGAACTCCTTATGTTGATTTTAACTCATCGTTGGGCAATGCGGCGGCGACTATGGCCAGATGCGTGGGGGTGGGATCGGGAGCACCGCGTATAAACTGCCGATCATATACTGGATTCTGCGCCGCACCGACGACGCCGTGCGATACATGACATACATTGCGACGCAGAAATACCCAATCGGGCGTTACCAAGAATACGCTGCAATGCTGGCAGCCCGAATTAATGCTGGACCTGCGCCCTTATCAAGAAACGTCCATTGACTATTCCTTCACCGCCCCTCGCGCCGCGCCATGAAGGCCAGCCGTTCGAACAAATGCACGTCCTGCTCGTTCTTGATCAGCGCGCCGTGCAGCGGCGGGATCAGCTTCTTGGGGTCGCGCTCGCGCAGCGTATCGGGGCCGATGTCCTCGACCATCAGGAGCTTGAGCCAGTCGAGCAGCTCCGAGGTCGACGGCTTCTTCTTCATGCCGGGGACGTCGCGGATCTCGTAGAACAGCTTGAGCGCTTCGGCGACCAGGCGCTGCTTGATGCCGGGGAAATGCACCTCGATGATGGCGCGCATGGTGTCGGCATCGGGGAACCGGATGTAGTGGAAGAAGCACCGCCGCAGGAAGGCGTCGGGCAGCTCCTTCTCGTTGTTGGAGGTGATGACGACGATCGGACGCCGCCGCGCCTTGACGGTTTCGCCGGTCTCGTAGACGTGGAACTCCATGCGGTCGAGCTCGAGCAGGAGATCGTTGGGGAACTCGATGTCGGCCTTGTCGATCTCGTCGATCAGCAGCACCGGCCGCCGGTCGGCGGCAAAGGCGTCCCACAGCTTGCCGCGCTTGATGTAGTTTCCGATGTCCTTGACGCGGGCGTCGCCGAGCTGGCTGTCGCGCAGGCGCGTCACCGCATCGTATTCGTAGAGACCCTGCTGCGCCTTCGTGGTCGATTTGACGTGCCATTCGATCAGCGGCGCGCCGACGCTCTTTGCGACCTCGATGGCGAGCACCGTCTTGCCGGTGCCCGGCTCGCCCTTGACCAGCAGGGGCCGCTCCAGCGCGATGGCGGCATTGACGGCGACCCTGAGGTCGTCGGTGGCCACATAGGCGTCGGTTCCTTCAAAACGCATTGGTCTCTCCAATGGGCTGCGAATGCTTCCCCCTGTCATCGCCCGGCTCGACCGGGCGATCCAGTAACCACCGGACGTCGAATTGCGAACTGCGCACACCTCAAGCGCAGGGGTTACTGGATACCCCGCTTTCGCGGGGTATGACACCTTGGGAATTAAAACGCGCAGAAGCCCTTCAATTTCCGCGCCAACTGACGGGATTAATCGCCAACCGTGTCCTTCCACGGTGCGATCCAGGATTCGAGGCGGCGCATCAGCGCAGTCAGCGTGACGCCGAGCAGCATCAGCGTGAGGATCGGCACGAACATCGCGGCGGTGTCGTATTGGTTGCCGTATTTCACGATCAGGGCGCCGAGCCCGGTGATCGCGGTGAAGAATTCGGCCACCACCATGCCGATGATGGCGCGCCCGACGCCGAGGCGCAATCCCGTCATCATATAGGGCAGCGACGCCGGCAGGATGAACTTGGTGAACAGCTGCCGCTCGGTGGCATCGAAGGCGAAGCCGACATCGAGCAGCGGCTGCGGCACGTTGCGGACCCCGGCCGCGGTGTTGATGAGGATCGGGAAGATCGCGAGAATGACGACGATGAACAGCTTGGCCGAAAAGCCGAGCCCGAACCACAGCACCACCAGCGGAATGATGGCGACCAGCGGAGTGGCGTAGAGCGCATTGACCAGCCAGTCGGTTGCCGCCTCCACCGTGCGGTAGCGGCCGATCAAGAGGCCGATGCCGATCCCCGACACCGCCGCGACGAAGAAGCCGAGCAGCAACGTGCCGAGGCTGTCGAGGAACGCGGCGGTCAATTCGCCGCTGCGGATCATCTGGATCGCCGCCGTCCCGATCGCCGTGGGGTAGGACATGAACAGCGGGTCGATCTGCCGGCCGAACGCCTCCCAGGCCACCAGCACCCCGACCACCGAGACCAGCCGGATAATCTTGTTGCGATGGCTGCGCGGCGGCGGCCCGAGTTCCTCGATGTCGGGCGCCACGTCCTCCGCGACGCCGTCTGCAGACAGCGCCACGGCTTCCGGTCCGGGGCCGGCGAGGGGCGCGCTCATGCGGCGGCCGCGGACGGCGCGCGGATGAGCTCCCACATCTGCGCGCGCATTGTCTGGAATGCCGGCTCGCCCCGCAGCAGCGGAAGCTCCGCGCGCGGCCATGGGAACGGCACCGGTAGGGTGGCCTTGATCCGGCCCGGCTTGGCGCCCATCACGATGACGCGGTCGCTGAGATAGATCGCCTCGTCGAGATCGTGGGTCACGAACAGGATGGTCTTGCCGGTCTCGGCATGGATGCGTAGCAATTCGCGCTGCAGGATCTCGCGGGTCTGGGCGTCGAGCGCGGAAAACGGCTCGTCCATCAGCAGCACGGCGGGATCGATGGCGAGCGCCCGGGCGAGCCCGATGCGCTGCTGCATGCCGCCGGACAGTTGATGGGGAAACTGACGCGCCGCCACCGACAGGCCGACCAGCGCGAGCAGCCGCTGGGCCGCCTGCCGGCGCGGGGCCGCAGCGACGCCCTGCAGCTCCAGGCCGAGCTCCACATTGCCGATCGCGGTCCGCCACGGCAGCAGGTTCGGCTGCTGGAATACGAAGCCGCGGTCGCGGCCGGCACCGCTCACCACATGGCCGTCGAGCCGGATGGTGCCGTGGTCGAGCCGGACCAGGCCTTGCACGATGCGCAGCAGCGTGGTCTTGCCGCAGCCGCTTTCCCCGACCAGGGATACGATCTCGTTTTCGCCGACCGTGAAGGAGATATGCCGCAGCACCGGCAGCAGGGCGTCCTTCTCGCCGGTCGCGCCGCGCACGCGAAACGTCTTCGAAACGTCCTCGACCGCGAGCTTGATGCGGTCCGGTGCGGTGCGGCTGTCGCTCATCGCAAACGCACTCAGCCGAGCGCGCGCATGGTGTCGCTGAACAGCTCGTCGACCGGAATGTGGCGCGGGATCAGGCCCTGCTTGACCGCGAAATCGATGATGATCTCGAGCGAGCGCCGGTTGGCCTCGATGCCGAAGCGCCAGGGGTCGAGCGCCGGCACGCCGCCCTGCGCAAACGCCTCCTGCTTGGCCTCGAGGAACAGGCGGTAGACCTCGCGCACCACGTCCGGCCGCGACTTGGCGAGCTCTTCGCGGATCACCAGCATGTGGTTGATGGGAACGCCGCCATGGTTTTCCGACCATTTGCGGTTGGCCGTCTCGGCATCGGGAATGAGCGGCGCGAGCCGGGGATCGGGAAACTTGTCGCCGACGATCGCCGCGTCGATCTCGCCGTCGAGCAGCATCTGCACGAGCTGCTTGCCTTCGGGGGCGCGGCGCACATTGGGCGGATCGGCATATTCGGCGACATGGCCTTCCTCGAAGGTGACCCATTTGAGGCTGCCGAGATCGACCCCGTAATCCTCGGCGAGGATGCCGCGCACCCAGACTCCGGTGGTCTGGGTATAGGCGCGCACGCCCAGCGTCTTGCCGTTGAGATCGGACGGTTTGAGCAGCCCGCGCTCGGGATTGTAGGCAATGGTGTGGAGCTGGCCGCGGCCGACCACGGTCGCGGGCATCAGCGCATAGGGCTTGCCGTAGGTGCGCGCCTGCAGGAAGGTGACGATGGCGACTTCGGCGAGGTCGAACCTCGCCTCGCGCACCAGCGGCTTGAAGGCCGTGTTGGAGACCTTCACGTCGGCGAAATCGAACGCGACGATGGGCGAGGTGAGCTTGCCCTCCTTGAGCGCCATCGCGTTGGGATAGTTTCCCATCAGCGTGAAGAGCTTTACTTTGTCGGGCTTGGTCAGCATCGA
>DASYNT010000231.1:0-9306 GCA_036008405.1 Xanthobacteraceae bacterium | reverse complement strand
ATCCGCCCCGGCGCGGCCGCCTCGACCACATGGGTATAGCCGATCGGTTTGGCAATCTTGTCCGGGTTGAGATAACGATGTTTCGGCATGGCGGACTCCTCGGGAATAGATGGTGCGGGCGTCGCGAGGATAGCCCAATGGTCCGCCGTCGGGGGAGGTCCGCCGCGTTTTCGACAGCGGGCCGGGAACGACGGCGATCGGGCGTCGGCGCCGCCACCACACCGAGAGGGTCATATATCTCATATCTCAAATCTCATGCCGCACCGCTTCGAGGTCCAGCGGGGGGGCGCGCGCTCGGCTTCGCGGCCGAGGCTCGTTCGAGGACGAGCTCGCCGCCATGGTGGTCGCAGGCCATCGCGCGGCGATGCTGTACCTCAACCGGATCGGTTCCACCGAGCGCTTCGCGCTCGACCGCGACATCGACCGCCGCTATGGCGAAGCGTTTGGCGCGCTCGATCTCACGTGGCCGCGGCTTTTGACGCGCGGGGTTGCCTACCTCCGGTCGCCACCGGCGCCAATGCCAGTCGCGGGCTCGTGTTCTCCCGGAGCGGACCGGCAGGAGCGGAATCAAGCGGGTAGGCCGGGGCCCGAAATCACGCCGCAAAGGCATGGGCGACATCGGCGATGAGGTCGTCGGGATGTTCGATACCGACCGATGCCCGGATCAGGGCCGGCGTGATCCCGATCTCGCGCTGCGCCTCCTGGGTCAAGCCGGAATGCACGGTCGTCGCCGGATGGCAGATCAGCGATTCGGTGCCGCCGAGGCTGACGGCGAGCTTGAAGACCTCCAGCCGGTTGAGGAAGGCGAACGCCTCGGCCTGGCCGCCCTTCACCTCGAACGAGAAGGTCGAGCCGGCGGAGCGCGATTGCCGCTCCATCAATGCGCGCGCCGGGGCGCCTGCGGGCAGCAGCGGCGGGTAATGGACGCGCGCGACCTTGGGATGCTCGGACAGGAATTGCGCCACCTTCGCGGCATTGGCGGCGGCGCGCTCCATGCGCAGTGCCACCGTCTCCAGCGAGCGGCTCAACATCCAGCACGAATGCGGATCGAGCTGGGTCCCGATGGCGCTGCGCAGCGCCCGGATCGGCTTCAGGTCGGCGCGCGAGCCCATGACGGCGCCGCCGATCAGATCGCTGTGGCCGCCCACATATTTGGTCAGCGAATAGATCGACAGGTCGGCGCCGTGCGCCAGCGGCGACTGGAACACCGGCCCCAGCATGGTGTTGTCGCATCCGATGATCGGGCGGCTGCCCTGCCGGCCGCCGATCGCCTCGGCGACCCGCCTTACCAGCGCAATGTCGACCAGCGTGTTCATCGGATTGGACGGCGTCTCGATGAAGATCATCGCGACCCGGCCCTTGGCTATGGCGCGTTCCGCCGCGCCGCGCACGTGGCTCTCGTCGAGGCCATCGGTGAAGCCCTCGGCCGCGATGCCGAATGGCGTCAGGGTCTTCTCGATCAAGACTTCGGTGCCCCCATAGAGCGGGCGGCTGTGCAGGACCACTTCGCCGGGCTTGAGGCAGGCGAGGATGGTGGTCGCGATCGCCGCCATGCCGGACGAGAACACGAGCCCTTGTTCGGCCCCCTCGTAGATCGCCAGCCGATCCTCGACGATCTCCAGATTAGGGTGGTTGAAGCGGGAATAGACGAGCCCCGAGCGGCCTTCCGCCGGCGGCTCGCGGCGCCCGGCGGTATAGTCGAAGAAGTCGCGCCCCTCTTCGGCGGTCCGAAACACGAAGGTCGAAGTCAGGAACACCGGCGGTTTCGCCGATCCTTCCGACAGCGCCGGGTCGTATCCATAGCCGAGCATCAAGGTCTCGGGCTGCAGCGGATGATTGCCGATCCGGACCTTGTGATAGCGTGCGCTGTCCATGGCGGTTCTCCGTGTCGAAGCGCGACGTTCGTCGGCGCGTCGCTGCGCGACTTTTCGAGCCAGTCCGACGCCCGCGCGGTGCTATTGCTCAGCGCCCCCGTGGCGGATATTGGTCCAATTCCGTCGGCGCGTCATCGGAGACCAGAATGCTTTACCGAAGTTTCATCGGCTCGATCGTCGCCGCATCCGTGCTGTGCCTCGCTGCGGGCGCCGGCGCGCAGACGCCGGACCTCTCGAAATCTCCGGACTGGTCGGGGCAGTGGAAGCGCACCAGTGTGGTCGCGTTCGCGTGTTTGCATTCGCGATTCGCCTCGGCTCAAGACAGTAGACCAGCCCCACGAAGCGCGACGCCGCCATCGGTCCAAACCCCGGCCGCAAAGAATCCTGAGCCATTCGAACGAGCCATCCTTTACGTCGAGGATCAGAACGAAGGCCAGCGCAATGCGGGGATGGTGAGATGGCGTACCCGGAAGGCGGCGGGGACCCAAGGTGCCGCCTCGAAGCTCGTTCTGGAGGCGAACATCGAAATTACCGACGGGCATTTGAAAGCGCTGTTGTCCATCATGCCGAGCGACGACGGGTCGCAGTCCACAATTCAGATGATCGAGGCGATCTTCACGCCGCTGCCCGGGTTCATACACGGAAGCATCTCGTCGCTCGCCGGCATTCTCGTGAAGGAGGACGAAGTGAAGCGCGGCGTTTCGCTTGCGCGCACAGGAACTGCAACTGGAGCAAACACGTTCCGTGTCCCGCTGGCCCAAGGAGATTTTGAAAAGGCACAGAATTTGAGGATGCTGCGTGATAATCCCTGGATAAGCCTGGCGATCGTATTCAGCGACGGACGACGTGCCGTGATCGCCGTCGAAAAAGGCGCCTCGGGCGACAAGGCGGTTGCGACCGCGCTCGCGACCTGGAAGTAGCCCGGAGGCTGGCGCCGCAAGCGGGCGCGCTTCCACACCGGCGTCGTGGCTGCGCGACCTCAATGTCCGCCGGCACTGGCGCCCGCGAGCCCAGCCGGGCGCTTCATCACCGAGCCGAGCGCGGCGAGCGCGATGAAGAGGATCGTCAGCAGCAGGAAGGGGATGCCGACGCAGCCGGGCCGCAGTCCGGCCGTGCCGAGCAATGCGCGCCTACTTCTGCGTCTGCTTGAAATAGCGCAGGTCCGGCGGCGGCTGGTTCTTCTTGATGGGCATCAGGAAGCCGTCCAGGCTCATGAAATAGGCATCCTCGCCGATGCGCACCAGCGAGTTGTCCGACGCGCACACCGCGGACTGCCACACCGGCTGCGTGACCTTGGGGTCGCGGCGGAACGTCTTGGTCACCGTCCATGGCCGGGTCAGTGCGTGGTCGATGGTGGTGATCTCGTCGCGCAGCGTATTGGGATCGCCCTTGTCGAGCGAGATGCGCTCCTTCAGGACGGCTTCGCCGTCGGCATGGAAGGGCAGGCCGCTGGCGTCATAGGCGCGGGGCAGCTTGATGCTGCGGGTTTCGATCTCCAGGGTATCGAAACGGCCGTCGCCATCCGCGTCGACCCATTTGCCGATCGAGTAGCCCGCGAAGGTCGGCTCGATCTCCGCCGGCCAGCTGCGCCCGTCCGTATAGATCCTGCGGTAGGAATCGCTGACGTGGCTGATCAGGATGTAGGTGGTGTCCGGCGTGACCGCGATTTCCATCGGGTCGTAGCCGTTCATCATCATCGGCATGCCCTGCGGCAGGCAGTACCAGGAGGGCACATTGCCCTGGCCGCCGCCCGCCATGTCGGCGAGGTTGGCATCGAACACCTTCTGGTATTCCGGCGTCAGCGGCGCCTTGTCGCCGGCCTGCACCCAGCGCGGGACGCCGACACGGTTCCACTGTCCCCTGAGGTCGGGATATTTGCCGTCTTCCACCGCCGCCGCGCCGCCGATGGTCGCAAACAGCGCCGCCGCCAACCCGAATGCCCCGATCGAGCCCCGTCTGAACACGTCCGTTCTCCTATCCACCGGTGCGGCGCCAGCGCGTGCAACACGAACGCTTCGCCGTTCCGAAAATCCTTCCGATCTATCGCCGCGCCGCGCGCCGTTCCAAATACGGTGCGGAGCTACTTCTTGCTCGCGAGGTAGGCGACGATGTCGTCCCTGTCCTTCTCGGCCACTCCTTGGAATATCGCCATCGCGGTTCCCGGCACCATCACGCCGGGGAACATGATCCAGCTTGCGAGCGCGTCCTCGCTCCATTCCCAGTTCGCGTTGGCCTTGAACGCCCGCGAATAGGCAAAGCCGTCGACCGATCCGGCCTTTCTTCCGACGATGCCGGACAGATTCGGGCCGAACCGGCTGGGTTCGTCCTTCTCGATGGTGTGGCAGATCGCGCATTGCCGGATGAATGCGGCCTTGCCCTTGTCGACGTCGCCGGCCGCGCGGCCGGGGCCGGCGCCGAGGCAGACCGCCAGCGCGGCGGAGGCCGCAACCGCGCGGCTGGCGAACCGGTTTGGCATTTTCATTGGGCTCCCTTGGGCTCCCTCTGCCTTCTCGCGACGGAAGGCCATGCCCGTTTGTACCGCGTCTCGGGCAGATTGCTAGTGCGGGGGACGCGTCGTAGCATGCCGCACGCCAGCGGGCTCGGCACCCGCGAAAATCGCTTTCGAGGGAGGTTTGCTTGCGCGCTAAACAGGCTCTTTATGCGGGCACGGCGCTCGCCATGGTCATGCTGGCCGCCGGCTTGCCGGTCCCGGCCCGCGCCCAGCAAAGCGCCGCCCCGCGGACAGCCGCAGCCCTAGCGACCGCGACGGTGGCGATCGATGACAACGACATCGGCGGCGTCGTCACCAGCCGATTCGGGCCGGAAGGCGGCGTGTGGGTGATCGCGGAGACGACCGAACTCGGCACCCGCTTCGCCAAGATGGCGGTCACCGACGAATTGGGTCGCTATGTGGTGCCGGACCTTCCCAAGGCAACCTACCGGGTGTGGGTGCGCGGCTACGGCCTCGTCGACTCGGCGAAGGTCACGGCCTCGCCCGGAAAGCTCCTGAACCTGAGCGCGGTGGTTGCGCCCGATCTCGCCGCCGCGGCCCAATATTATCCGGCAATCTATTGGGCCTCGATGATCCGGATTCCCGACAAGAGCCGCTTTCCGGGCACCGGCGCCGACGGCAACGGCATCAACGTGAGATTCAAGACCCAGGATCAGTGGCTCAATTCGGTCAAGACCAACGGCTGCGGCAATTGCCACCAGATCGGCAATTATGCGACGCGGACCATCCCCGCGGCGCTCGGCCATTTCGATTCCTCGATTGCCGCATGGGCACGGCGCATCCAGTCCGGGCCCGCGGGCAGCGGCATGGTGAGCTTCATGGCCCCGATGTTGACGCCCGACGGCGGCCACCTCGCCGCGCTGGCCGACTGGACCGACCGCATCAAGGCGGGCGAACTGCCGAGTGCAACCCCGCCGCGGCCGACCGGCGTCGAGCGCAACGTCGTCGTCACCGTGCGGGATTGGTCCGACCCCAAGCACTATCTCCATGACCTCGCGCTCACCGACAAGCGCAAGCCGACGGTCAACGGTTACGGCCTGATCTACGGTGCGGCTGAGCTGAGCACCGACAATCTTCCGATCCTCGATCCCGTCCACAACACCAAGATGGTGATGAAGGTCCCCTTGAAGGATCCGAAATATGCGCCGAGTTCGGCGCTTGCCAATCGCGTGCTGGCGCCGTCGCCCTATTGGGGCACCGAGCAGATCTGGGACAGCCAGGTCAACGCCCATAATCCGATGATGGATCAGGACGGGCGGGTCTATTTCACCGCGCAGACGCGTTCGCCGAAGGACCCGCCGGATTACTGCAAGAAAGAATCAGCCCTGCGCTCGGCCCAGCTCTATCCGCTCGCCGGGACGCCCGGCGGCTTCGTCCAGAATGCGCGCCAGGTCACCGTCTACGACCCCGCCACCAAGAAGTTCTCGTTCATCGACACCTGCTTCGGCACCCACCATCTCAATTTCGCCGAGGATGCCGACAACACGCTGTGGCTCAGCAACAACAGCCAAGGCAACCTGGCCGTGGTCGGCTGGATCAATACCAGGATGTATTGGGAAACCGGCGACGCCGCGAAGTCGCAGGGCTGGACGGCGATGATCGTCGACACCAACGGCAACGGCAAGCGCGACGAAGGCTACAACGAGCCCGGCAGGCCGGCCGATTATGCCAAGGACACCCGCATTCCCTATGGCATGTACGGGATCTCCTACAATCCGGTCGACGGCTCGCTGTGGGGGTCGAACCTCGATCATCCCGGCTATATCCTGCGCATGGCGCCGGGCGCCAACCCGCCGGAAACCTCGCTCGCCGAGATCTACCGGATTCCGCTGCCCGGATTCGGCATCCGCGGCATGGACATCGATCGCAACGGCGTCGTGTGGATGCCGCTCGACAGCGGCCACATAGGAAGCTTCGACCGGCGCCTGTGCAAGGGCCCGCTCAACGGCCCGGGCGCCGAGAAGGGCGACAAGTGCCCGGAGGGCTTTGCCTTCTATCCGATCCCGGGGCCCGGCTTCCAGGGCGATCCCGGCGCCGAGGAGAACCCGTATTACACCTGGGTGGACCAGCACGACATTCTGGGCCTCGGCGCCAACACGCCGCTCGCCACCGGCAACCAGTCCGATTCGCTCCACGCCCTGGTCGGTGGCCGCGTGATCGAGCTGCGCGTGCCGTATCCCATGGGCTTCTTCGCCAAGGGGCTCGACGGCCGCATCGACGACGCCAATGCCGGCTGGAAGGGCCGCGGGTTGTGGGCGACCTCCGGGAACCGCACGCCCGTCCACATCGAGGGCATCGATGCGCCGGCGCCCGGCGCACCGGGCACCAGCCCGCAAACCGTGTCGAGCCCTATGGTGGTGCACTTCCAGCTGCGCCCCGATCCGCTGGCGCATTGATCGGTAACGCAAGACGGCCTCGCCCGACGGCACGATCCGCAGGCGCAATAGCGGTGCGTGGTGCGCCGTCGCGGCAGGCGCGTGAGTTCGATGCACGCACGTGCCACCCGATCTGCTGCGTTTCCAAACTTCACCCGACACGCTAATCCGGGGCGCGTCCTTTGTTCGTCCGACCGCGCTTGACAGGCAACTAAAAGGTTGCATATTGGTGCCATGAGCATGGATGCCGTGTTCAAGGCGCTCGCCGATGCGACGCGGCGCCGGCTGCTCGACAGCCTCCGGGCGCGGAATGGACAGACACTGGGCGAGCTATGCGCGTGTGGCGAAATGACCAGGCAGGCGGTGACCAAGCATCTCGCCATCCTGGAAGCGGCAAACCTGGTGGCGGCGCAGAAGCGCGGGCGCGAGAAGCTGCACTACCTCAATCCCGTTCCCATCCACGACATCGCCGCGCGGTGGATCAAGAGATACGAACGCTCGCGCCTCGCCGCGCTGGCGGATCTGAAAACACGGCTCGAGCGCGACGCCGATGACTGAGATGACCACCGAGAGCACGGTGTATGTCACCTACATCGCGACGACGCCGGAGCGTCTGTGGGCGGCGTTGACGTCGAGCGAGTTCACCACACGATACTTTTTCGGCCGCACCGTCGAATCCGACTGGAAGACGGGGTCGCCTTGGCTCTTGCGCATGCCCAATGGACGGGTCGACGTGAAGGGCGAAGTCCGCGAGAGCGACCCGCCGCGAAAGCTGGTGGTCTCGTGGAATATCGACTGGGGCGCGGAGAAGCTGCCGGAAGCCGTGGTTTCCTACGAGATCGAAACGGTCGGCGGCGGCGTGGTTCGCCTCACCATGACCGAATCGCACCCGACGCCGATTCCGGCGGCGCTCCTGGAGGGCGGGCGCAAGGGCTGGCCGATGATCCTGTCCGGCCTCAAAACGTTGCTCGAAACCGGAAAGCCGCTGGGCATCCCGGTGCCGCAGCCGCCGAAGGAGAGGGGCAAATGAGCCGGTTCGTCCACGTCATCTATATCCGCACCACGCCGGAAAAGCTGTGGGATGCCCTGACGAAGCCCGAATTCACCCGCGCCTATTGGTGCGCCACATGGCAGGAATGCGATTGGGAGGCCGGCTCGGCCTGGCGCCTGATGATCCCCGACGGCCGCATCGGCGACAGCGGCGAGGTCGTGGAGATCGACCGGCCGCGCCGCCTTGTTCTGACATGGCGTAACGAATTCCTGCCGGAACTCCGGGCCGAAGGATATTCGCGCGCCACCTTCGAGATCGAGCAGGTCGGCGACACGGTGAAGTTGACCGTGACCCACGAAATGGACCGCGACGATTCCAAGCTGATCGATGGTGTGTCGAACGGCTGGCCCGCCATTCTCTCCAGCCTGAAGAGCCTGCTCGAAACCGGGACGGCGCTGGCGGTGACCAGCCGCTGGCCGGACAACGTCTGAGCCGGCCCCGGGGCTTTGCGATCGAAGTATCGCCCTCGCCGGAGCGCCGTCGCCGCGAGCATTCCACAGGATCGCGATTTGGGCTAGAAGCCCGCCGATGGATGCCTCGACCCCGGACAAGCGCGGCTTCGCCCATGTGGAGACATGGGTGTTCGACCTCGACAACACGCTCTATCCCCATCACCTCAATCTGTGGCAGCAGGTCGACGATCGCATCCGCACCTACATCGCGTCGTTTCTCGGCGTGCCGCCCGACGAGGCCTTCCGCATCCAGAAGGATTTCTACAAGCGCTACGGCACCAGCCTGCGCGGCCTCGTGCTCGAGCACGGCATGGACCCCGACGCCTATCTCGAATTCGTCCATGCGATCGACCATTCGCCGCTCACGCCCGATCCGGCGCTCGGCGCGGCGCTGGAAAAGCTGCCGGGCCGCAAGCTCGTTCTCACCAACGGCACCAAGGCCCACGCCGACGCGGTGATGCGCCGGCTCGCGATCCATCACCATTTCGAGGACGTGTTCGACATCGTCGCCAGCGAGCTGCAGCCCAAGCCCTTCCCGGAGAATTACGACCGCTTTCTCGCCCGCCACGGCGTCGATGCCGGCAAGGCGGCGATGTTCGAGGACCTCGCCCGCAATCTCGCCGTCCCCCACGCCCTCGGCATGACCACGGTGCTGGTGGTGCCGGAGCAGAGCTACGCGGTCGTGCGCGAAGGCTGGGAGCTGGAAGGGCGCGACGCCGCCCATGTCGACCACATCACCGACGATCTCGCCGGCTTCCTGGAAGCGGCCCTCGCCGGACGCTGATCACGGCACGGACCTGCAGACACAGCGCCGCCGCCGGCTGCCTCCCGCCTGTATTCGCTGATGTTTGCTCGAAGCGGAGCGATACGACGGCTGCAACCGAGCGGTTCAACCGTGCCGTCACGAACCGTCTCGTCGAACGCAGGGGGGCGTCGTTTGTTGCGTTTGTCGCCGTCGCCTTGACTTGCATCAAGGGCGCGGCCGGCCGGATCGGCATTCTGGTCCAGCTCACGCATTGGCGAATACGTGTCGCCACGGCGT
>DASYNT010000230.1:0-3643 GCA_036008405.1 Xanthobacteraceae bacterium | reverse complement strand
GAACGAGTCCTTGAGATCGGCCGACGCCGCGGCCCTGGGCGTACCCGCTCGCGCGGTCGCCGGCGCATTGCGGATGGCCCGACGCGAACAAGCAGCAACCGCGCGCCTATTCCGCCGCCGCCTGGCCGTGGCCGAGCCGGCGGTTGAGCGCCTCGAGGAGCTTGTCGGCGGCTTCCGCGAT
This sequence comes from Xanthobacteraceae bacterium, assembly GCA_036008405.1. Classification (GTDB taxonomy): domain Bacteria; phylum Pseudomonadota; class Alphaproteobacteria; order Rhizobiales; family Xanthobacteraceae; genus JAJPKK01. The sequence continues at coordinate 3,462 of DASYNT010000230.1, read as the reverse complement.
CACCGTTCCCGGCGGAAAGATCGCCTCGGCGCCGGCCTTCCTGAGGGCGTCGTAGTCCTGCGGCGGGACCACGCCGCCGACCACGATCATGATGTCGTCGCGGCCCTCGCGCACGAGCGCCGCCTTGAGCTCGGGCACCAGGGTCAGGTGCCCGGCGGCGAGCGATGACACGCCGACGATATGCACGTCGTTCTCCACCGCCTGGCGTGCGCCTTCGGCCGGCGTCGCGAACAGCGGCCCGATATCGACATCGAAGCCGAGATCGGCGAACGCGGACGCAATCACCTTCTGGCCGCGGTCGTGGCCGTCCTGGCCGATCTTGGCGACCAGGATGCGGGGCCTGCGGCCTTCGTCGGCCTCGAATGCGGCGACATGGGCGAGCACCCGATCGACCGCCTCGCTCATGGCGCCGACCTCCTTGCGATAGACCCCCGCGATCGATTTGATCTCGGCGCGATGGCGGCCATAGACCTTCTCCAGCGCCATGGAAATCTCGCCGACGGTGGCCTTGGCGCGGGCCGCGTCGACGGCGAGCGCCAGCAGGTTGCCGTTGCCGCCGTCGGCGGCGCGGGTCAGTGCGGCGAGCGCCTCCTCCACCGCCTTCGGATCGCGCTCGTGCCGCAGGCGGGCGAGCTTGTCGATCTGGAGCTGGCGCACCGCCGAATTGTCGACCTTGAGCACGTCGATGGCGCTCTCGCTCTGCGGCCGGTATTTGTTGACGCCGATCACCGACTGGCGGCCGGAATCGATGCGCGCCTGGGTCTTGGCGGCGGCCTCTTCGATGCGCAGCTTGGGGATGCCGGCCTCGATGGCCTTGGCCATGCCGCCGAGTTCCTCGACCTCGCTGATGTGGCCCCACGCCTTGGCAGCGAGTGCGGCGGTGAGCCGCTCCACATAGAACGAGCCGCCCCACGGATCGACCATGCGCGTCGTGCCGCTCTCCTGCTGCAGGAAGAGCTGGGTGTTGCGGGCGATGCGGGCGGAGAAGTCGGTCGGCAGCGCCAGCGCCTCGTCGAGCGCATTGGTATGCAGCGACTGGGTATGGCCCTGGGTCGCCGCCATCGCCTCGATCGCGGTGCGCACCACATTGTTGAACACGTCCTGCGCGGTCAACGACCAGCCCGAGGTCTGGCAATGGGTGCGCAGCGACAGCGAGCGCGGGTCCTGCGGCCCGAACGGCTTCATCAGCTTCGCCCACAGCAACCGCGCCGCCCGCAGCTTGGCGATCTCCATGAAATAGTTCATGCCGATCGCCCAGAAGAACGAGAGCCGCGGCGCGAACCGGTCGATGGTGAGGCCGGCGGAGAGGCCCGCCCGCACATATTCGACGCCGTCGGCGAGCGTATAGGCGAGTTCGAGGTCCTGCGTCGCGCCCGCTTCCTGCATGTGATAGCCGGAGATCGAGATCGAGTTGAACTTCGGCATCCGCTCCGAGGTGAATGCGAAGATGTCCGAGATGATGCGGATCGAGGGCGTCGGCGGGTAGATGTAGGTGTTGCGGACCATGAACTCCTTGAGGATGTCGTTCTGGATCGTGCCGGACAGCTTTTCCGGCGGCACGCCCTGCTCCTCGGCGGCGACGATATAGAGCGCCAGCACCGGCAGCACGGCGCCGTTCATGGTCATCGACACCGACATGCGATCGAGCGGGATGCCGGAGAACAGCGTGCGCATGTCGTAGATGAAATCGATGGCGACGCCGGCCATGCCGACATCGCCCCCGACGCGCGGATGATCGCTGTCATAGCCGCGGTGGGTGGCGAGGTCGAAGGCGACCGAAAGTCCCTTCTGCCCGGCGGCGAGATTGCGGCGGTAGAACGCGTTGGAATCCTCCGCCGTGGAGAAGCCGGCATACTGGCGCACGGTCCACGGTTGGGTGACGTACATGGTGGGATAGGGGCCGCGCAGATAGGGCGCAATGCCGGGATAGGTGTCGAGGAAATCGAGCCCGGCGACATCCTGCGGGCCATAGACCGGCTTCACCGGAATGCCTTCCGGGGTCAGCCAGGGTTCCCCGGTGGCGATGGTGGCCCCGGTGGCGCCGGGCTCGGCGAAGGCCACGGACGCGAAATCGGGAATTCGGCTCTCGGGAATTCGGGTCATGGACCGCTCAGTGGTATCGGCACCGCATGAGTATAAGTTGCGCGGTGCGATACCGCTATCCGTCGTTGGGCGGGTATCCGGATTGCGTCGAACGGCGGAGATACCGGCACGAGGGCCGGCCCATGGTTCGCCCAGGAAAAGCTTGAGCCGGGACGGGGTCCTTCCCTCCCGTCCCGGCTCCGGCGCTCGCGTATCGCCGCCACCCCCCGGGGGCTTAGAACGCGCTGCCGCGGCTCGGCACGCTGACGATGCGGTTGTCGATCTGGAGCACTCCGGCGCTGGCATGGGCGATCCTTTCCGCCCGCGCCCGCACCCGTCCGCTGCAAGTGGTTCCGGCCAGCGTGACCTTGCCGTTGGTGACCGAGACGGACACCCCCAGCGGCGCCATTGCCAAGCTGATGTGCTCCACCAGCGCGGAACTGATCTTTGCCTCCAACAGCTTGTTGGCCAGCGCGGACCGTGACGTGAAGGCATCCCGGGACCGCAGGCCTTCGGCCAGCTTGCAGATCGCATTCACGCAGGCGTCGACCGACAGCCGCTCGGTGTTGAGCACGATGTGGTAGAGGCCTGCGTCCTCCTCCCCGACGTTGAAATAAGCGCGCAAGGTGCGGGCGCGGGCGGCGTCGAAACGCTCGATCTCCTCGCGCACCGCATCGGCGTCATTGCGGCCCTGCCGCTCCATCATGACGCGGATGCGGAAATTCGTGGGCGCGCATACGCGCGCGCTGATCACCTGCGGCACGTCGCGCAGCAGGCTGGCGGCGCCCCATCCCTTGATCAGGACGTTGCCCCGCTGGGCGAGGCGAAGGATTTCTTCCGCGGCGAAATGAAACAGCTTGCGGCGATTGAACTGCCATCGCTCCAGCATGGATGCCGAGCCGTCGAGATAGCGCGTCACCGCGGTTTCCGAGACCCCCAGGCGCCGGGCCACGTTGTCTGCCGCGACCTCCGAACGGATGATCTCGAGGCCCAGTCGCTTGGCCACCCCCGCCGCAACTTCGGTGCCGAGACATCCGATCTCTCTCGTCATGGCGATTACGGTCATGGTCAGCTCCGTAAGAAATCTGTGCGCGTTGAATGACCCGAGGCGGAAGCTAAGCCCGGGCGGCCGGAAAAAATGTGATGCGGTTCACTCGGTAATGCCTTTTCCATGATGCAGTCGCTTCAACCTCAGATTGCGTACTTTTGTTGCCGGCGACATTAAAATCACATAAATATGCTACTGATAATTTACGCCATTGCAACTGAAAATTTCTGCGGGGGCGCAAAAAATGGTCCCGGTTTCGCTTCTCTCGGCGGTGCGACGGCCATAGAAAAAATAAATAACATTCAATAGTTTATTTGTATCTGGCGAGCGGT
>DASYNT010000229.1:0-9328 GCA_036008405.1 Xanthobacteraceae bacterium | reverse complement strand
GTGTTCTGCAGCCACTGCCGGTAGGGATGGCTGCGGGCGAGCTTCGCCTTGATCTCCTCGTCGGGAATGAGCCGGCCTTCGACGAGATCGACCAGCAGCATCTTGCCGGGCTGCAGGCGCCATTTGGTGACGATGTCCTTTTCCGGGATCGGCAGCACGCCCATCTCGGAGGCCATCACGATGCGGCCGTCGCGGGTGACGAGGTAGCGCGCCGGGCGCAGGCCGTTGCGGTCGAGCGTAGCGCCGATCTGGCGGCCGTCGGTGAAGGCGATCGCGGCCGGGCCGTCCCACGGCTCCATCAGCGCGGCGTTGTATTCGTAGAAGGCGCGGCGTTCCTCATCCATCAGGGGGTTGCCGGCCCACGCCTCCGGAATCATCATCATGACGGCATGGGCGAGCGGATAGCCGCCCTGCACCAGGAACTCCAAGGCATTGTCGAAGCAGGCGGTGTCCGATTGCCCCTCATAGGAGATCGGCCACAGCTTGCTGATGTCGTCGCCGTAGAACGGCGAGCGCGCGGACGCCTGGCGGGCCGCCATCCAATTGCGGTTGCCGCGCAGGGTATTGATTTCGCCGTTGTGCGCGATCATCCGGTACGGATGCGCCAGCGACCAGGTCGGGAAGGTGTTGGTGGAAAAGCGCTGATGCACCAGGGCGAGCGCGCTCACGAAGTCCGGTTCGTGGAGGTCGGGATAATAGGTGCCGAGCTGGTCGGCGAGGAACATTCCCTTGTAGATCACGGTGCGGCACGGCAGCGACACCGGATAATAGCCGGAGCCGCGCCGCTCGCGCGTCATATAGATGCGCCCCGATATGGTCTTGCGCAGCAAATAGAGGCGCCGCTCGAATTCGTCCTCGGACAAGGTGCGGCCGCCCTTGCCGATGAAGACCTGCCGATGCGCGGGCTCGGTCGGCTTCACCGATTCCCCGAGCGTGGAATTGTCGGTCGGCACGTCGCGCCAGCCGAGCAACACCATCCCCTCATTGGCGATTTCTTCGGCGAACAGGTTCTGGATCTCGTGCCGCCAGCCCGCCTCATGGGGCATGAACAGCGCGCCGATCGCGTATTCGCCCGGGGCCGGCAAAGCGAAGCCGAGCTCCGCCGTCTTCCAGGCGAAGAATTGATGCGGAATCTGCACCAGGATTCCGGCGCCGTCGCCGGCGCGCGGATCGGCGCCGACCGCGCCGCGATGCTCGAGATTGAGCAGGATGGTGAGGGCGTCCTCGACGATCTGATGGGACTTGCATCCCTTGATGTCGGCGATGAAGCCGACGCCGCAGGAGTCCTTGTCCAGCGCCGGGTCGTAAAGGCCGCGCGCCGCGGGAACGCCGGGATCGGCGGTGTCGCCGCGGGCCGCAACGGCGCTGGCGTCGCCGGCGCGAACGGCAACACTTCGTTCGCCGTCGCCGCGTTCGCGGCGCTCCCGTTCCACACAGCCTGGGTCAATTCCTGTCGTGCCCATCCGTTGCCGCCTCACTCTTCCGGCACGCCTGCCGGCACACGACGCCTCCGACCTCGCGCCGATCGGCGCTGCGGCCCAAACGCGTACCATGTCAAGCTGACAGCCTCGTCGCCAGCTGTTTTTCTGCGCAGGGCTGCTCGACCTGGCGGCTGCGATGCGCCCCATCGCGAGCTGCCGTTCCGATGGCAAACGCATCCCCGAATCCGAGAATGTCGTCCGCCAAACTGGGACAGTATTGCTGTCCTAACACTTATGACAAAATCCTGCCACGGATTCAAGGCGGCATCACAGCAAAATCGGATTCCGGCGCGATTTTTTCGCGCCGCGGCCATCCGTCGACGCGGCGGCAGCGCATAGAAATGTTCGCCCCGGCAATCTTCCCTGCGCCGTTGCCAGCGAGGAAGCGGACAGCTATCGCTCCGAACCGTGACAGCACTATTATTCGGCCGGCCGACGGCTGCCGCAGGCGAAGAGGAAGGCGCATGTATTTTGCGAGCGACAATGCGGCCGGGGTCGCACCCGCCATTCTAAAAGCCGTGATCGCCGCCAACGGGGGGTTCGCGCTCGCCTATGGCGACGATGACGCCACCCACCGGGTCGAGCGGCGGTTTGGCGAGATTTTCGAGCGCGAGGTCGCGGTTTTCCTGGTCCCCACCGGCACTGCCGCCAACGCGCTCGCGCTCGCGCATCTCACGCCGGTGTGGGGTGCAGTCATGTGCCACCGCGAGGCCCACATCATCGTCAATGAATGCGGCGCGCCGGAGTTCTTCGGCGGCGGCCTGCGGCTGGTCGGCCTCGACGGCGACGGCGGCAAGCTGGCGCCGGCGACCGTTGCGCTCGCCCTCGACCGCCACACCGGCCACAGTCCCCACCAGGTCGTGCCCGCCATGGTCTCGCTCACCCAGGCGACCGAAGCCGGCACCATCTACGGCACCGACGAGACTGCGGCGTTGTGCGCGCTCGCCCACGAGCGCGGCCTGACCGTGCACATGGACGGGGCGCGCTTCGCCAACGCGATCGCGCGGCTCGACGTGACGCCGGCGCAGGCGACCTGGAAGGCGGGCGTCGACGTGCTGTCGTTCGGCGCCACCAAGGGCGGCGCCCTGGCGGCCGAGGCAGTGGTGTTCTTCGATCCCGCCATGGCAGCCGGAATGGCCGAGCGGCGCAAACGCGGCGCCCATCTCGTCTCCAAGCACCGCTTCATCGCCGCCCAGTTCGAGGCGTTTTTTTCCGGCGACCTCTGGCTCGACCTCGCCCGCCATGCCAATCGCATGGCCGATCGGCTGGCGGCGGCCGTGGAGGCGCTCGACCTTGCGCCGGTGTGGCCGGTCGAGGCCAATCTCGTTTTCGTCCGGCTGCCGCAGGGCCTGCACCGGCACCTGCAGGCGGCGGGTGCGCAGTATTATGCATTTCACTCCGACAGCCTGCCGGCGCGGGCGAAAACTCCGGGCGACCACGTGCTGGCGCGGCTGGTCACGTCGTTTGCGACCACCGAAAGCGATATCGAGACCTTCGTCGCGCACGCAAAACAAACGCTATCGCGCCGCAGCTTTGCCTGAATCAAAAGCTCGGATAGGGTTTGCCCGGGGTGGGGGACGTGGCCCATTCGCTGCCGCTCGGAGAATCTTCCGACACCGCACGGAGGTGAACGTGAAAGCTCAGCTTCTCGCTTGTGCCGCGTTTGGTCTGGCGTGCGCGTTTCCGGCGGTCGCCGGCGCACAGGCGCCCTATGCGGCCGGTCCGCCGCCGGCGGCCTATCCTGGCGGTCCCTATGCCAATGGTTACGCGGCTGCGGTGCCGCCCGAACAGGTCATCGCCAGCGTGCGGGCGGCCGGGTTTGCACCGCTGAGCCGCCCGGTCCTGCGCGGCGCAGTCTATTACATGCGCGCCTCCCGGCGGAACGTGGAGGTGAGGGTCGCCATCGACGCCCGCAGCGGCCGCGTTCTTTCGGCGAAACAACTCGCCTTCGATCAGCCGCCCACCGGCAGGCCCGAAGCAGCGCCCGTCGCGGCGCCGCGCTACGAGCCCTATGTGCGCAGCGGCGAATATTCCGAGACTGCCCCGGTACCCCCGGCCGACGTGCCGGTCGAAGCGGGCGCGCTGCCGCCCGGACGCGTGCCGGGCGTCGCAGCGCCGCCGCAGCAGCCGCCGAAGAAACTGGCGACGCGGCCTCCGGTGCAACGTGCTCGCGGCACCGACGAAGTCACCGGATCGGTCCCGGAGCCGGCCGCCGCAAAGCCGGCGGAAATCCTGCCAAGCGCGCCCGCCGCGGCCCCGGTGAAGCCCGCAATGCTTCCGATCGCGCCGCTGGAATAGCGGGGACGACGGGTTCACACCGCCGATTTGTCGTACCCCGACCAAGCCCCGGCATGCCGGGGCTGTTCCGGTTTGAGGCTGCCAAACCGACTTCGCCTTCGCTGAGCCCGCTATCATGACCGCCGCGCGGCGTTCCATCGCCGGCTGACCGACACTCCGTCCGCGGAGGTCGAAATCGCGCATGCGTACTCGCTCTCCGGTTCGATCCGCTCTGGCGCAGCGTGCAAGCCTCGTCAGCGCGTCAGCCTCCTTGGACGCGGTGGGGATGTGGTATGATCCGACCAAAGACTCAACCGGAGGAAACCCACATGATCGATCGTCGCACGCTCACGACGCTGCTCGCCGGCACCGCCGCCGCTCCCGGGCTGACCGCGAAGCTCGCCTGGGCCCAGGCCGCCAAGAGCCGGACGGTGTATTATGCAGCCGTCGGCAGCGACCTCGCCTTGTACGGCATGAATGTCGACGATGCCACGCTGGAAAAGCGCGGCACCGTCACCCTCCCGGGCAATGTCCAATACGGCTGGCCGCATCCGTCGCGGCAGTTTTTCTACGTGGTGTCCAGCGGCGGCGGCCCCGGCGTGGCGAGCGACAAGAACTTTGCCAATGCCTTCCGCATCGACCCCGCAACCGGCGCGCTGACGCCGCACGGACAGCCCGTGAGCCTGCCGTCGCGCCCGATCCACACCAGCGTCGATATCGCCGGCGCGTATCTCCTGACCGCCTATAACGAGCCGAGTTCCCTCACCGTCCACCGCATCAACCGCGACGGCACGCTGGGCGAGCGGGTGAACCAGCCCAACACCCTCGACACCGGCAAATACGCCCACCAGATTCGGGCGACGCCGGACAACCAGAACGTCATCCTGATCACGCGCGGCAACAATGCGCCCGGCGACAATCCGGTGAACCCCGGGTCGATCAAGACCTTCGCCTTCAAGGACGGCGTGCTGACGCAGCTCGCGGCGATCCAGCCCGGCGATGGCATGCATTTCGGCCCGCGGCATCTCGACTTCCATCCGACCCAGCCCTGGGTCTATGTGTCGATCGAGAGCCAGAACAAGCTGTATGTCTACAAGCGCGACGCGGCGACCGGGCTCGCCCGCGAGCCGATGTTCGTCAAGGAGACGCTCGCCGACCCGAAGTCGCCGCTGCGCCAGGGTGCCGGCACGATTCACTTCCATCCCAACGGCCGCACGCTCTATGTCGCCAACCGCGCCTCCGCGACCGTGGAGTTCGAAGGCAAGAAGGTGTTTGCCGGCGGCGAGAACGGCATCGCAGTGTTTGCCATCGACCCCTCGACCGGAGAGCCGACGCTGGTCCAGAGCATCGACGGACGCGGCATCACGCTGCGCACCTTCGCGCTCGACCCGAGCGCGCGCATGCTGGTCGCGGCGAGCCAGATCGCGCTCCCGGTGCGCGACGGCGGCGCGGTCAAGATGCTTCCCGCCGGCCTGTCGGTGTTCCGGATCGGCGCCGACGGCAAGCTCGATTTCGCCCGCAAATACGATGTGGACGTGGGCGACAGGAACCAGTTCTGGAGCGGCGTGGTGGCGCTGGCGTAACGGCCGGGGCAGGCCGCTCATTGACGCGAAAGCGCCCCGGCGGACCGGGGCGCTTCGAAACGGTTGCGATCCAAAAGCGCGGAAGCGGTTACGCCGCCGCCTTGGTCTCGATTACCTTGCCGTTCCGGCCGCCATTGATGCGGATGGTGCGCGGCTTCATCGCCTCGGGAATCTCGCGCACGAGGTCGATGTGCAGCAGGCCGTTCTCCAGCGCGGCGGATTTCACCTCGACGAAATCGGCGAGCCGGAAGACGCGCTCGAAGGCCCGCGCGGCGATGCCCTGGTAGAGCACTTCCGCCTTGGTTTCGTCGGTCTTGGCGACTTTCTCGCCCTTCACGGTCAGGGTGTTCTCCTTCGCCTCGATGGCAAGCTCGGCTTCCGAGAAGCCGGCCACCGCGACGGTTACGCGATAGGCATTCTCGCCGGTCCGCTCGATATTATAGGGCGGATAGGGCGAGCCGCCGCCCTCGAAACCCGACGCCTGGTCGAGCATGGTGAAAAACCGGTCGAAGCCGACAGTAGAGCGATAAAGGGGGGAAAGATCGAATGGACGCATGGCATAGTCCTCCTTGAGCGACATGCAGATCAGGTCCGCCCCGCGGGGCCGGACCGCCGTGTGCAGCCGAATGGCCTGCACAGCCCATGATGTGGGGAGCCGGCCGCGGCCTTCAAGGGGCCCATGCAGAGCAGCTTGGTTGCATGACGTCGCCTGCATGGTTGCCAGGGCCGCACGAACCCCCGTCAAAGCGTCAGGAACCGGAACTCGGTTCTGGCCACTTGCGGATTTCCGCGAAAACCCGCCAATGCTCCGTTGAGGCCTGCCGTCGACTCCTATAAGCGATGGCGTTCCTAAGCGATGGCGTTGCAGCGAGGCGTCACAGAATCCGCGATGAAGCTGATTTCCATCCCCGCCAACCCGGTACCCGAGGGCGTCGCCACCGGAGCGCTGAAGACACCCGACGGGGTGTCGATCCGCTATGCGCGGTGGGAACCGCCGTCCGGGCGCAAAGGCACGGTCTGCATTTTCCAGGGCCGCACCGAATTCATCGAGAAATATTTCGAGCTGGTGCGCGATCTGCGGGCGCGCGGCTTTGCCGTCGCGACCCTGGATTGGCGGGGCCAGGGCCTGTCCCAGCGCCGGCTGCGCGACAGCCGCAAGGGCCATGTGCGCAGCTTCCGCGAATACGACACCGACCTCGAAACCTTCGTGCAGGAAATCGTGCTGCCGGACTGTCCGCCGCCGTTTTTCGCGCTGGGGCATTCGATGGGCGCCGCGGTGCTGATGCGGGCGGCCGCCCATGGGCACCGCTGGTTCGACCGGATGGTGCTGACGGCGCCGCTCATCAGGCTCATCAATATCCCCATGCTGTCGCTTGCACCGACGCTGGTCAGGACCTTGCGACTCGCCGGCCTGGGGGGGAGCTATGTGCCCGGCGGCGGTCCCATGAGTCCGTCGACCCTGCCTTTCGCCAACAACCCCGTGACCTCCGATCCGGTCCGCCATGCCCGCACCGCCGCCGTCCTGGAGGCGGAGCCGGCGCTGATGGTCGGCGCCCCCACCAATGCCTGGATGGACTCGGCGTTCCGGGCGATGGCACAATTCGCCAATCCGGGCTTTGCGGCCGCGCTGCGCCAGCCCATGCTGCTGGTGGCGTGCGGCCGGGACCAGCTGGTCTCGAGCCCGGCGATCGAGGATTTCGCCAGCCGGCTGCGGGTCGGCTCCCACCTCATGCTGCCGGGGGCGAAACATGAAATCCTGATGGAGCAGGATTATTTCCGCTCCCAGTTCTGGGCCGCATTCGATGCCTTCGTGCCGGGGACGCCGCTGTTCTGAACGCGGGTTCCTGGGGCAAAGGCCTTCAGCCGTAGCCCGGCATTGAGCCAGCGAAATCCGGGAATCCTGCGACCCGTTTGCTCCCTCGCCCGCTCGCGGAGACAGGGTCGGGGTAGGGTCGGGGTTAGGGCCTTTCCACGATTTTGAATATCGAAGTTTACCGCTCAGACTTGGTTCTTCCGCTCAGACTCGAGGATAGGCCCCTATTCGAATCGCGTTCCAAATTCGCCGAGCCAGCTCTCCTTCACCTCCGCCTCGATCCGCTCCAGGATGGAAACCACCCGACCGACCCGGCCCGCCGGTACGTCGTGCGTGGTCCGGCTCTTTTGTTCTCTGGCGAAAAAATGGCAGGCCTCCACCAACTCGTCATGGTTTGCGCCGGTGGCGATGATCTCGGCGACGACCGCGTCATCGATCGGATGCACCGCCGCGAGGATTTCATCATGGGTCAATTCCGACATGCCATTCCCTCCCTTGGATCCGGCCCCTGGACCCGGACCGTGACTTTCGCGCCGGAACGCGGTTCCGCCACGAGTATGCGGTAAGCGGTGCTGCCGCAAGACCCGAATGCGACGCCCGAATCCATGACATCCGAATGCAGGACCCTGAATGATCCAGCCGCCGCCATCTCGTCGCAACCGCTTCGTCCGGTCCGCCGCCACGGGCGCGTTGGCCGGCGCCTCCGGCTGGTTGCGCTCCCTGGTGTCGGCCCATCACGATGGGCCGGTGTCAGACCATTTCGATGGAACCCGGTTCCATGACCCCCATGGCGCGCCGCCGAAGGGGGCCCTCGACATGCTGCGCTGGATGGCCTCCGGACGCGGCGAGAAATGGCCGGAATGGGCGCCGAGCCCGTTTGCGGACAACCCGCCCGCCCGGGTCGGCGGCACCGCGATCCGGATCGGCTTTGTCGGCCATGCGAGCCTCCTCATCCAGACCGCAGGGCTCAACCTGCTGTTCGATCCGGTATGGTCGCAACGCGCCTCGCCGGTCGGCTTCGCCGGGCCGAAGCGGGTCAACGACCCCGGCATCGCGTTCGACGCCCTGCCGCCGATCGATGCGGTGCTGGTGTCTCACGGCCATTACGATCACTTCGACGTGGCGACGCTGTCGCGCCTGGCCGCCGCCCACCGGCCGCGAGTGATCACCCCGCTCGGCAACGACGCCGTGATGCGCGCCCACGATTCCGCCATCGCGGCGGAGGCATTCGACTGGCACCAAAGGGTCGCGCTCGCCCCCGATGTCGCGGTCACCCTGGTCCCGCTGCGGCACTGGTCGGCGCGCGGCCTGTTCGACCGCAACAAGACGCTGTGGGCGGGCTTCGTCGTGGAGGCGCCGGCCGGCCGCATCTATCACGTGACCGATTCGGGCTACGGCGACGGCCTGAGATTCCGCGAGGCGCGCGAGCGCTACGGCCCATTCCGCCTCGCCATCCTGCCGATCGGCGCCTATGAGCCGCGCTGGTTCATGCGCGACCAGCACATGAACCCTGAGGAGGCGGTGCGGGCATTTGCCGATTGCGGGGCGGAACTCGCCCTCGCTCATCATCACGGGACGTTCAAGCTCACCGACGAAGCGATAGATGCGCCGGCAATCGCGCTAGCCCGGGCGCTCGAGGTTGCCGGGATCGAGGCGCAGCGATTCCGCGTGCTCCAGCCCGGACAGGCCTGGGAGATCGCCTAGTACTACAGCGCCCGTCTCGCTCAGAATCCCTCCCCGTCTTCCAGGCTGTGCGAAAACTCGGACGCTCTTTTGAAAAGTAGAATTTCAGTCTCGATTTAGGCGATACGAAAAACGGCAGCGTTTTCAGCATTCGTTGCGAGTGTACAACATAGAAAATAATTCTCAGCAGCTTTTGAAAAGCCGCGTTTTCACACAGCCTGCTTCGGGGAGGGTGGCCGAGCCCGGCCCTTTGGCCGGACCGAAGAGCGAGGTCGGGTGGGGATCGGGTGGGGTCTGCGGGCGCTCAAAAAGGAAACGACCCCACCCCGGCCCTCCCCGAAGACGGGGAGGGAGAGGTCACTTGAGCGGGACGTAGACCTCGATCACCAGGTCGTCCTCCGGGGTCGACACCGGATCCTTCATGTACTGCTCGACGAACAGATCCTTGGCTTCGAGCTGCTTCTCGTCGAGATAGTTGGTGATCGCCTCGT
>DASYNT010000228.1:0-1826 GCA_036008405.1 Xanthobacteraceae bacterium | reverse complement strand
TCGGCGCCGCCGGTTCGAATCGCAAAACAGCGCCGCGCGCAGGGGGTGCAGGGGAACGCCCCTGCCGTCACTGCATTGCCGAAGGTAATGCATGGCGTGCCGCTCGGGATGGCTCGACCATCCTCACCAGATCATACCCGGCGATTGAGGAAAATCAATTACTATGCGAGCATTCCATACCAACCACCATTAGGTGACAACCGAATGCCCTACAAGACCACCCCCGCTCGCCTGAAAACCACGACCGATCGGCTCAAAATCCTCCGCGAAAAACGCGACCAACTCGATGCCCAACTGAGAGCTCTCGAAGCCCGCGCCAAGCAAGCCGAACGCAAAGCCGACACCAGGCGCAAAGTCATCTTCGGCGCGCTTGGGCGCGAGCATTACGAGAAGAACCCCGACTCGGAATTCCATCACATCATGTTCCGCCTACTCGACGAATACGTCGTGCGCCCATCCGACCTATTCTCAGAACTGGTCGAAGCCGATCTGCAAAGACACGCCACCGCCGCCGGCAGTATCCGCGCCGCCGATTGAACCGGCTCGCCGTCGCCGTTACCCGGACAACCGGCGACGGGTGACAGACGCGAGGCCCGACCGCGGGTCGCCACGTCGTCATCGGCGGGAAAGCCTGAACCGAGCCCATCCTTGACTGCCGGGGACCGCCGCTCCTCTGCGGCGTGGGCTGGCGGATCAAGCGACGCGATGCGCTCGCGTCCGCTCGCCGGCCTCGATCCCGCAACGGCCGGTCTGCGACTTTCTTCCCCTGCGCTGCGCGCATTCCTCGCGCGACAAGAAACTCTCGCCCGGCCGTCCTCCGCGGTGCTGCGGGCCTGCGGCTGCGAGCCGGCCGTCGTGGCGCTGTCGACCGCCATCAGGCCGCGATGGGCGCGGTCCCTGAGATAGCAGTAAAGGAGATCACCATGGCTCAGATCGGCACCTTCACGCGCGGCGAAGACGCTCAGCGGCACTATCCGCACCCTGTCGCTCAACGTCAAAGCCCGCTGCGTTCCCAGCGAGCCATCACCGAACCCTTGCGAGATATGGCCGGATTACGACTGTCGCAAAGCAGAACTGTTCCGGGAAGCTGACCTATTCGGGCCGAAACCTCGCGCCGGCACGAGGTTCTGACTTCAAGCTCAATGCCGCGGCGTCTGCCCGGCCTCGCGCATCGCCGCGGCGATCGCCGCCTGGGCGTTGTCGAGCGTGGTGCGCGGGATCTGCGCAAGCTGCCAGACCCGGTCGCCGGGGAGCGCGGCAAGCCGCTGGTTCAAGGCTCCGGCGAAGCCGTCAGCGCCGGGCTGTTGGCCGAGAAAATGCTCCAGCGTGGCGAATAGAACCGCGGCCAAAATAGCGTTCGGGTCGGCATAGTTGGCGGCGATGTGGGCGACGAGCTCGTTCATCGCCGCTTCGGTCCCCGCGGGTGATCCCGCCACTGACGTCGAGTCGTTCATCTCGGTCCCTCCCGCGCGCGTTTTCGCACCGGGCGATCTTAGCGCACCAGCGCCGGCGGGACTGTCACGCCGGCGTGACGTTCTGACTTTCATGCCGCTCCGCGCCGGGCCTATGCTGGCGCCGCCGGCGTTCATAGCGCGCCGGCAGTTTCTTCCCAAACTGGCGCGCTCGACGCGCCGTCTTTTTGTGAGCCGTCCGCCGGCGCCCTCGACGCCCGGGTCAGCGTCAGGCGGTCGGTCATGGCGGTAGCTGCTGCAACCGGGCGAGAAACTCGCTCGTGTTGATCGTGAAATCCCAATAGGCGATCAGCGCCGCCTCGTTCAGCACCACCCAGGCAAACACCTGCCGCTCGTCGCCGGGCGAAAGGTTGC
>DASYNT010000227.1:0-5595 GCA_036008405.1 Xanthobacteraceae bacterium | reverse complement strand
GCTCGCGCTCGGCGGCCTGCTCGGCACCGTGGCGGTCGTCACCAAGCACGAGATCGTGCTCGGCATCATCGGCGGCCTGTTCGTGCTCGAGGCGGTCTCGGTGATCGTGCAGGTGGTGTCTTTCAAGATGACCGGCAAGCGTGTATTCCGGATGGCGCCGATCCACCATCATTTCGAGCAACTCGGCTGGACCGAGCCGCAGATCGTGATCCGGTTCTGGATCATCGCCGTCGTGCTCGCACTGGCCGGGCTCTCGACCCTGAAATTGCGGTAACTTGGCCCTCTCTTGAGATCGACCGGGCGCGAGCCAATCCCATGATCCCGATCACTTCCTTCGCGGGGAAAAAAGTCGCCGTGTTCGGCCTCGGCGGCTCCGGCCTGATCGCCTCCAGCGCGCTGTTCGCCGGCGGTGCCGACGTAGTGGGCTGGGACGACAGCGCGGCCCGCATCGCGCACGCCGCCAGCGCCGGGATTCCGACGGCCGATCTGCGCGAACTCGACTGGTCGAAGATCGCGGCGCTGGTGCTCGCCCCCGGTGTTCCGCTCACCCATCCGGCGCCGCACTGGTCGGTCGGCCTCGCCCGGGCCATGGCCGTCGAGGTGATCGGCGACATCGAGCTGTTCTGCCGCGAGCGGCGCCGCCACGCGCCGGATGCGCCGTTCGTCGCAATCACCGGCACCAACGGCAAGTCGACCACGACGGCGCTGATCGCCCATCTCGCCGAGAGCGCCGGCTTCGACACCCAGCTCGGCGGCAATATCGGCACCGCGATCCTGTCGCTGGAGCCGCCGCGGATGGGACGCGTCCACGTGATCGAATGCTCCTCGTTCCAGATCGATCTCGCCCGCGGCATCGATCCGTCGATCGGCATCCTGATCAACCTGTCCGAGGACCATCTCGACCGCCACGGCACGCTCGCCAATTATGCCGCGGTGAAGGAGCGGCTCATCGCGGGGGTGCAGCCGAACGGCGCCGCCGTGGTCGGCGTCGACGACGGCTGGTGCCAGGCGGTGGCCGACCGCGCCGAGCGCGCCGGCCAGCGGGTGGTCCGGGTGTCGGTACGCCGGCCGCTCGCCTATGGCGTCTACGTGGAGGACGATCGCATCCTGGAGGCCACCGGCGGCACCGCCAGCGAGATCGCCCGGCTGGGCGGCAACGGCGCGCTGCGCGGCCGCCACAACGCGCAGAACGCCGCCTGCGCCGCCGCCGCCGCCCTGGCGCTCGGCCTCGACCGCCAGGCCATCCAGGCCGGCCTGCTGACGTTTCCGGGGCTGGCGCACCGCATGGAGGAGGTCGGCCGCAAGGGCCACGTCGTGTTCATCAACGATTCCAAGGCGACCAATGCGGATTCCACCGCCCAGGCGCTGGCGTGCTTCGGCGACATCTTCTGGATCGCCGGCGGCAAGCCCAAGAGCGGCGGCATCGTGCCGCTGGCGGCGTTCTTTCCCCGCATCCGCAAGGCCTATCTGGTCGGTGAGGCCGCCGACGAGTTCGCTTCGACCCTCAAAGGCAAGGCCGAGAGCGTCGTCGCCGGCACGCTCGACCGCGCCGTCGCCGCCGCGGCGCGGGACGCCGCGGCGGCGGGGCTCGAAAATCCGGTGGTGCTGCTGTCGCCGGCCTGCGCGTCCTACGACCAGTTCGAGAATTTCGAGGTGCGCGGCGATGCCTTTCGCGACCTCGTGCGCAAGCTCCCGGGCATCATCGTTCCCCGCGGGCCGGAGCCGTCCAAGCAAAATTGAACGACGAAATCGATTCTTAACAGGCTGGAAACCATATTTGGGCAGGACTGGGCCGGTCAGCCCGGAAGGAGCCCGCCGATGGTTTCGCGCGCCGAACGTACGCCGTTTTCCGCATGGTGGTGGACGGTCGATCGTTTGATGTTGGCGGCATTGGGCGCCATCATGCTCGGCGGGATCATCCTGTCGCTCGCGGCGAGTCCGCCGGTGGCGGCGCGGATCGGGCTGGACCCCTTCTATTTCGTCAACCGCCACATTCTCTATCTGATCCCGACCTTGATCGTCCTCGTGGTGACTTCGTTCCTGACGCCCCGCCAGATTCGCCGCCTCGCCCTCATCGTCTTCGCGGTGAGCTTGGTCATGGTGATTGCGACGCTGTTCGTCGGCGCGGAGGTCAAGGGCGCGCGGCGCTGGATCGTGCTGCTCGGCATCAACATCCAGCCTTCGGAATTCCTCAAGCCCGCCTTCGTCGTCCTGGTCGCCTGGCTGTTCGCCGAATCGTTCCGCAAGTCAGACGTGCCCGCCACCACCTTCTCGCTGATGCTCCTCATCGGCGTGGTCGGCGTTCTCGTGCTGCAGCCCGATTTCGGACAGACCATGCTGGTGGCGCTGGTGTGGGGCGCCCTGTTCTTCATGGCGGGCATGCGGTTCATCTGGGTGATCGGCCTCGGCGGCACCGCCGTGCTCGGCCTTGCCGGGGCTTATGCGACGGTTCCCCACGTGGCGGGGCGCATCAAGCGCTTCCTCGATCCGGCCTCCGGGGATACCTTTCAGGTCGACACCGCCGTCGAATCGTTCATCCGGGGCGGCTGGTTCGGCCAAGGGCCGGGCGAGGGCACGGTCAAGCGCATCCTGCCCGACAGCCATGCCGACTTCGTGTTCGCGGTGGCGGCGGAGGAATTCGGCATCGTGCTCTGCCTGGTTCTGGTCGCCCTGTTCGCCTTCATCGTCCTGCGGGCGCTGTCCAACGCCATGCGCAACGAGGATGCATTCGCCCGCTTCGCCACCGCCGGGCTCGCCATCTTGTTTGGGGCCCAATCGGCGATCAATATGTCGGTGAACCTCGCGCTCATTCCCGCCAAGGGGATGACGCTGCCCTTCATCTCGTACGGCGGTTCCTCGATGATCTCGCTCGCTTTCGGCATGGGCATGCTGCTGGCCTTCACCCGCGAACAGCCGCGCGCGACCCTGATGGCGACCCCGGGCGCCGCGCTCGCGGGGAGCCCGGCCTGATGGCGCCAGCACACGGCGCGTCGCCCCAACGCGCCCCTTCGCAACGCGCCTCGCCGCTGGTCGTCGTTGCGGCGGGCGGAACCGGCGGCCATCTGTTCCCGGCCGAAGCGCTGAGCATCGCACTCGCCAGGCGCGGCATCACCGTCGATCTCGCCACCGACGAGCGCGCCACCCGCTATGGCGGCGCGTTTCCGGCACGCGGCACCCACATCGTGCCGAGCGACACGTTCCGCGGCCGCAATCCGCTGGCGGTCGTGCGCACTACGCTGGTGCTGGGCACCGGCGTGCTCGCCGGTCTCGGGCTGCTGCGCGATCTGCGTCCGGCGGCGGTGATCGGCTTCGGCGGCTACCCTGCGATACCGACCGTGGTGGCAGCGCGGCTGCGCCGCATCCCGACGCTGATCCACGAGCAGAATGCCGTGCTCGGGCGCGCCAACCGCCTGCTCAGCGCGCGGGTCCGCGCCATCGCCACCAGCTTTCCCGGGCTGCTCGACCATGATTCGCGGCTCGCCGCCAAGGCCGTCCACACCGGCAATCCGATCCGGCCGGTGGTGGTGGAAGCGGCGGCGACCCCGTATCCCGATCCCGCCGCTGGGTTTCGCCTGCTGGCCTTCGGCGGCAGCCAGGGCGCCCGCATCATGGCGGACATCGTGCCGGTCGCCATGGAACTGCTCCCGATGGCGGTGCGGGCGCGGCTCCACGTCACCCAGCAGGCGCGCGAGGAGGATCTGGTGCGGGTCCGCGGCGCCTATGCGCGGCTGGGCGTGCCCGCCGATGTCGAGGCTTTCTTCGCCGACCTGCCGCGCCGCATGGCGGCGAGCCATCTCGTGGTGTCGCGCTCCGGCGCGTCCACCGTCGCCGAACTCGCTGCGATCGGGCGTCCCGCCATCCTGGTGCCGTTGCCCCATGCGCTCGACCAGGACCAGCGCGCCAATGCGGAGATGCTGCAGAAGGTCCGCGGCGCGATCATGTTCGATCAATCCCGGTTCACGCCCGACCGTCTCGCCGCCGAGATCGCCCGCCTCGCCGCCGAGCCGGAGAAGCTCGCCGCCATGGCGGCGGCGGCGCGCGGGCAGGGCATCCTCGACGCCGCCGACCGGCTCGCCGACCTGGTGGTGAAGGTCGGGGGGATCGCGAGTCAGACGACGGAGAACGGAGTACGGATGACAGACGACGGACGACGGACTTAAAGCGACTCCGTCTTCCGTCCTCTGCCTCGGGTTGACAACAGGGCCCGCCATCGGGTTCGTCCGGCGGGGACGGCACGGGACGACAATTGACGGGGATGCCACCATGAAGCTGCCGCGCGACATCGGTCCGATCCATTTCGTCGGCATCGGCGGCATCGGCATGAGCGGCATCGCCGAGGTGCTCGCCAATCTCGGCTACACCGTGAAGGGATCGGATGTCGCCGAAAGCGCCAACGTCAAGCGCCTGCGCGACAAGGGCATCGCGGTGGCGATCGGCCACGCCGCGGTCAATGTGGACGGCGCCGACGTCGTCGTGGTGTCGTCGGCGATCAAGCGCGACAATCCGGAACTGGTGGCGGCGCGGGCGCAGCGGCTTCCGGTGGTGCGGCGGGCGGAGATGCTGGCAGAGCTGATGCGCCTCAAGAGCTGCGTCGCGATCGCCGGGACCCACGGCAAGACCACCACGACCTCGCTGGTCGCCGCGCTGCTCGATGCCGGGCGCCTCGATCCCACCGTGATCAATGGCGGCATCATCAATGCCTACGGCACCAATGCGCGGCTCGGCGCCGGCGACTGGATGGTGGTCGAGGCCGACGAATCCGACGGCACCTTTCTCAAGCTGCCGGCCGACGTCGCCATCGTGACCAATGTCGATCCGGAGCATCTCGACCATTTCCAGACCTTCGAGGCGGTGCAGGCGGCGTTCCAGGCCTTCGTCGAGAACGTGCCGTTCTACGGCTTCGCGGTGATGTGCACCGACCATCCGGTGGTGCAGATCCTGGTCGGGCGCATCGCCGACCGCCGCATCGTCACCTACGGCGAAAACCCCCAGGCCGACGTGCGGCTCACCGGGCTCGAACATGCCGACGGCCGCTCGCGCTTCTCCATCGTGTTCCGCGACCGCGCCGGCACCGAGATTCACACCATTCCCAATCTCACCCTGCCGATGCCGGGGCGCCACAATGCGCTCAACGCGACCGCGGCGGTCGCGGTCGCCCGCGATCTCGGCGTCTCCGACGACCAGATCCGCAACGCGCTCGAAGGTTTCGGCGGGGTGCGGCGGCGCTTCACCCGGACCGGAAGCTGGAACGGCATCGCCGTGATCGACGATTACGGCCACCATCCCGTCGAGATCGCGGCCGTCCTCAAGGCGGCGCGGGAATCGACCGTGGGCCAGGTGATCGCGGTCGTGCAGCCGCACCGTTATACCCGTCTGCATGCGCTGTTCGAACAGTTCTGCACCTGCTTCAACGACGCCGACAGCGTGATCGTGGCCGACGTCTATCCGGCCGGCGAGGCGCCGATCGCCGGCGCCGACCGCGACAGCCTGGTGGCCGGAATGCGGGCGCGGGGCCATCGCAACGTGATCGCGCTCGCCGGCCCGCAGCAGCTCGCGCCGGCGGTGAAGGGCCTCGCCCGCCCCGGCGACTACGTG
>DASYNT010000226.1:0-6159 GCA_036008405.1 Xanthobacteraceae bacterium | reverse complement strand
CCGCGCTTCATGATGTTGCGATGCAGCCGCTCGCGCCGCAGGTCGAGGAAGCGGTATTTGAGGCGGATGTCCTCGGGATATTCCTGGTCGCCGAACACCGGCATCGGCAATTCGCCGGCCGGCCCGAGCACCTCGATCTCGGTGGCGAACACCTCGACGGCCCCGGTCGGCAGGTCGGGGTTCTCCGTGCTTCCCGGGCGCCGCCGCACCAGGCCGTCGACCCGGACGACCCATTCCGAGCGCAGCTTTTCCGCGGTCTTGAACGCCGGCGAATCCGGGTCGGCCACCACCTGGGTGAGGCCGTAGTGGTCGCGCAGGTCGATGAACAGCACGCCGCCATGGTCGCGGATGCGGTGACACCAGCCCGAAAGCCTGACGGTGGAGCCGATTTGCTCGGCGCGGAGCGCGCCGCAGTCATGGGTACGATAACGATGCATCAGGGCCTCGAGGCACGCTGCCGCGCGCGTTGAATCGATGTCCGTGCCGTCCCACTTCCTTGCGGGACGGCGACGGGCCACGGGTTTAGCCGACGCGGCCGGCAATGGGAACACCCTCGTCAGCGCTCGACAGCCCGGCGCCGATCTGCACAAGTCGCCGCGTCCGGCAACGGAGTGCATGGCGCAATGACGCAGGCGATGACGACGGCCGAGGCAACCGTGGCTTCGCTCGCCGCCCACGGGATCGATACGCTCTACGCCCTGCCGGGCGTCCACAACGATCACCTGTTCGATGCGCTGTTCCGGGCGTCCGACCGCATCAAGGTGCTCCATCCCCGCCATGAGCAGGGCACCGCCTACATGGCATGGCGCCGCGCTCGCCACCGCAAGGCCGCAAGCCTATGCCGTCGTGCCGGGACCCGGCCTGCTCAATACCGGTGCCGCCCTGCTCACCGCCTATGCCATGAATGCACCCGTGCTCGGCCTGATCGGGCAGATCCCGGATGCCGACATCGGGCGCGGCCTCGGCCAGTTGCACGAAATCCGCGACCAGGCCGGCATCATCAGCCGGCTGGTCGATTTTTCCGCGCGCATCCAGGGTCCGCACGACGCCTCCGCGCTGGTGGCCCGGGCGATCGCGGCGATGGCATCGCGGCGGCGCGGCCCGGCGGTGCTCGAATGCGCCATCGACGTATGGGTGCGCTGCGGGCCGGCGCCGCTGCAGGCGCCGTTGCCGGCGGAGGAACCCGCCATCGACGAAGACGCCATCGCCGCCGCCGCTACCGCGCTGGGCGCCGCCAAGCGTCCCCTGATCGTCTGCGGCGGCGGCGCGCAGGGGGCCGCCGCCGAGGTGACCGCGCTCGCGCACATGCTGCAGGCGCCGGTGCTCGGCTATCGGCGCGGCCGCGGCGTGCTCGACAGCCGCGATCCCCTGAGCGTCACCCTGCCGCTCGGCCGCGACCTCTGGGCGGAGGCCGACGTGGTGCTGGCGGTCGGCACGCGGCTGCTGATCCAGCACCGCCAATGGGGGATCGACGACGCGGTTGCGGTCGTCCGCGTCGATTCCGATCCGGAGGAGCCGGCACGGCTCCACGAGCCCGCAGCGGCGCTGGTCGGCGACGCCGCGCCGGTGCTGCGGCGGCTGATCGATGCGGTGGCGACCCGCAATGCGAAACGGCCGTCACGCGCAGCGGAGATGCTGGAGCGGCATGCGCGCTGGGACCGCAAGCTCGGCAAGCTCGCGCCGCAGCGCGCCTTTCTCGATGCGATCCGCGCCGAATTGCCGGATGACGGCATCTTCGTCGACGAAGTCACCCAGATGGGCTTCGTCGCCCGCCTCGCCTTTCCCGTCTACCAGCCCCGCACGTTCCTGTCGCCGGGCTATCAGGACAATCTCGGCTGGGGCTTCGCCACCGCGCTCGGCGCCCAGCATGCGCGCCCCGACGTACCGGTGGTCGCCGTCAGCGGCGACGGCGGGTTCATGTTCACCGCGAACGAGCTTGCCACCGCCATGCGCCACCGCATCCCGCTGGTGACGGTGGTGTTCGCCGACGGCGCGTTCGGCAATGTGCGCCGCATCCAGGCGGACCACTACGGCAACCGCCTGATCGCCTGCGACCTCGCCAATCCCGATTTCGTCCGCTTCGCCGAAAGCTTCGGCGCCAGCGCCGAGCGCGCCGCCGACCCCGCGGCCTTGCGTGCGGCGTTGCGGCGCGGTTTTGCCCGCCGCGACGGCCCGACCCTGATCGAAGTGCCGGTCGGCCCGATGCCGTCGCCGTGGGAGTTCATTCACATGCCGAAGGTGCGAGGGGCGTAGGGCTGTTGCCGGGAAACGAATTCCGCAAGCATTCATGCCCGCATGAGATCCGCCAACCCCGCCGCCGTTTCGGTCGACGGCCGCCAGCCGAGGCGCATCAGGGCCGAGGGGTCGGCCACGAGCGAACCCGTCAGCCGCTCCGATAATTCCGGCTTTCCGGCCAGCGACAGGTAGGCGCGGAGCGCGGCCGCCGGCACCGGAATGAGCCGGGGGCTTCGGCCCAGCCCACGACGCATCGCGGCGACCATTTCCGGCACGCTCAAAGGTGTGGGATCGGCGACGATCAGCGCTCGGCGCAGCGGCTCATGGATAGCGAGCAGGGCATGGATGGCCCCGGCCAGATTGTCGAGCGAGAGGAGCGACCGCCGGGCGCCCAGCCCGCCGAGCGGCAATGGATAGGGAGATCGCGCCAGCCGCATCAGCTGCGCCATGTTGCCCTTGACGCCGGGGCCGTAAGTCAGGACCAGGCGCAGCGCGACCCAGTCGACGTCGATCTGCGCCAATCCCTGCTCCGCGGCCAACTTGGATTTTCCGTATGCATCGGTCGGCCGCGCCTCGAAATCCTCGGTCAGCACCTGATCGGCCGTGGGCCCGCACTGGGCGCGAATCGAAGACAGAAAGACGAAGCGCTTTACGCTGGCGCGGCGCGCTGCCTGGGCGAGACCGATGGTGGCCTCGGTGTTGAGAATGCGATAGTCGTCCTCCGGAAAGCCCGACATCGCGTGGGCCAGCCCGGCGGTATGGATGATCGCGTCGACGCCCTCCAGGGCGGCTCCCATGTTCTGCGGCCGCGACAGATCGCCGATCACGGCGCTGGAGCCCTGCATCGGCAGGTCGCTCGGCCGGCGCAGCAGCACGCGAACGCGATGGCCGCGCCGGGGCAAATCCCCCAGCAGGTATTGCCCGATGAAGCCGGTTGCGCCGGTGAGCGCGATCAGCGAGCCCATGGAGCTGCTCCATCACCAACGGGCGCGCGGAAGGCATCGTCGGTGCGATAGACGCGGCTCGAGCGCAACCCTCACGCCATCTCGCAACGCTCACGCTCTCTATGGACGGGCGGCCTGCTGCTCCGCCAGCAGAGCGTGAAACATGGCTTCCTCGACGTCCGCCTCGAGGGTGCAGCTCGCGGGGTCGATGAACGGATTTGGCGCGCCGTCTTTGAGCTTGGCGAATTTCTCCCGCATGTTGTACTGGGCGCCGTGGTCTCCGAGCTGCACGTCGCAAGGAAGTGCGCGCACGGTCTTGAAGGAACGGGTGAACTCGTCGGCCACCTCCGGCGTCACCACCGCCGGCGGGCGCAAGCTGCATCCGAACATCACGTTGTAGGTTTTTCCGCCTTCCTGCGCCGTGGTGGTCCAGGTCGTGCAGCCGCGCGTGTGGCCCGGCGTCAGATGCGCGACCAGGGTCGTGCCGCCCAGGGTGACCTGTTCCCCGTCGTGCAGGATGCGGTCGACCGGATGCTCCTTGCCGCCGGGCTTGAGCTCCTTCAGCGCCGGCACGTCCTCGGCCATCGCCATCACCTGCGCCCCGCTCATCTGCTTGACCAGGGCGTCGCCTTCCTGGTGATCGCCATGGGCATGGTTTCCCAGGAGTATCTTGATGTCGGAGAACTTGAACCCGAGCTGCTCGACCGACTTCGCGATGGTCGGCACGTTGCGCTCATAGGTGCTGTCGATCAGGATATTTCCTTGCGGCGTCACGACCAGGAAGGAGCTCAGTGTCGTGGTGCCGACATAATAGATGTTGCCGATGACCTTGTGGGGCGGGAACTGCGTCACCCGGTCCGCCTCGCTGCCCATGTTGCGCGCCAACACCGAACGCGGCGTGTAGGTCACTCCCCTGACGGTGACCGAAGGGTGATCGGCCGGCAGGTTCTGGGCAAGGCCCGGGCCGGCGCCCGCGCCAAGGAGGAGACACGTGAACAACCTCAACTGCGACATTCTCGTCATCGCGACCTCCATATCTCACCGTAAGAAGCGGGAATTACGCTGTTAACACCGTCACGTTCGAGATACCAGCATCGCCGATCACCCACGATCCGCTCACCGTCCCCCGCCGCAACGGGGCCCCGGGCGATTTCATCAGGCACAAGCGTGATTTAACCGACAGCATGGCGTCACGAGATCGGGTCTCGTCAAGGCTCCCTCTTTGATCCCTCCTTGACCGGGAGGGGCCGTTTTCATTTCATGAAAATCAACCCCATGCAAAGTAGAATCCCGGGGATCGGCGTCATTGCCATTTTCGACCAACCTCCCCTCGCGGAAAGATTTGTGCGCTGCAACAGGGCGCTTTTGCAGACGCGTTGCCGGAGCCGAACCGCGTGGCGGCGGCTCAGTTTGCCCTTGAAATCGGCGGCGCTCTGGTGCGGTATCCCCTTGCCCGTGGCAGGAGCTACGTGCGGTCGTCCAGTTTCGCTTCAGGAGGGTCCGATGCGCGGAGTGTGCGGATTTAATGTGGTCGCTGTGGTGGCAACGCTCGGCTTTGCCGCCTTTGGGGGATTGGCCGTGCCGGCGCGCGCTCAGGCGCCGGCAAGCACCGCCACCGCGTTCGAAGGTGCGCGGCTCATCATCGGCGACGGCCGCACGATCGAGAACGGCACGCTGATTGTGGACGGCTCGCGGATCATCCATGCCGGCGCGGCTGCCGATGTCCGGGTGCCCGCCGGGGCCGCGCGCGTCAACCTCGCCGGCAAGACCGTGATGCCGATGCTCATCGACACCCATACCCATCTCAGCCCGACGCGCGAAGGGCTGACGGCGGACCTGACCCGGCGCGTCTATTACGGCATCAGCGCCACCCAGAGCATGGGCACCGCCGAAACCGACGCCGAACTGCAGTTGCAGCACCAGATCATACCTGGTCAGGCCGAGTTGTTTACGGCTTGGCGCGGGATCTCGCGGCCCGAGCCTGGACGCGGCATGGGTCCGTATTGGATCAACTCCGAGGAGGAGGGCCGCAAGGCGGTGCAGGAGCTTGCCGCCAAGAAGGTCGACATCATCAAAATCTGGGTTGACGACCGCGACGGCAAGTACCCGAAGCTGACGCCCGCACAGTACAGCGCGATCATCGACGAGGCGCACAAGAACGGGCTCCGCGCCACCGCGCACATCTTCACGCTCGAGGACGCCAAGGGCGTGCTGCGCGCCGGCATCGATGCGTTCGCGCACAGCGTTCGCGACCGCGACATCGACGATGAGTTCATGGACCTGGTGCGAAAGCACCCGAACCTCGTGGTCAATCCGAACTTGCCTGACCGCGGCGTGAAGACCGATGTCGCGTGGTTGAGGGTGAGCCTTCCGGCCGCGCAAATGGCCAAGGTCGAGGAAGGAAACATCGACCGGCCCAAGGCCCAGGACTTCTACGGGATTCAGGCGCGCAACACCGCGAGGCTGAATGCCGCCGGCGTGCGCATCGTGCTCGGCACCGACGGCAACACGCCGTGGGCGCCGCACGTCGAGATGGCGGACATGGTGGCCGCCGGCATGACCCCGATGCAGGTCATCGTGGCATCGACGAGGAACGCCGCCGCGTTCCTGCGCAAGGCCGACGGCGGCACGCTGGAGCCCGGCAAGAGCGCCGACTTCATCGTGCTCGACGCCAATCCGCTTGCCGACATCACCAACACGCGGAAAATCTCAGCCGTGTACCTGCGCGGTGCGGCGGTGGACCGCTCCCACCCGCCGCGCTGAGCGGCGAGCGATCCGGGCGCGCGTCGGCCGCACGCCCGGACTTGCCATCCGAACATATCCGCGGCCCGACCTGCACTATCTCACGCCGCCGCAGAGGGAGTGTTCCTGGGTCGGAGAGGTAACCACGGCGCCGGCAAATTCGATCACTTGATGCCTCCAGAATCGAGATGGCCGGGACAGAGCCCGGCCATGACGCTTGCGTGTGACCCGATCCCGC
>DASYNT010000225.1:0-12006 GCA_036008405.1 Xanthobacteraceae bacterium | reverse complement strand
CCGGCGTCAACCTTTCGCTCGGCCGCGGCGCCGGGCGGGTCCACATCCTCAAGGACATCGCGCTCAATATAAGGCACGGCGAGGCGGTTGGCCTGGTCGGCCCGTCGGGGTCGGGCAAATCGACGCTGCTGATGGTGATGGCGGGGCTGGAACGCCCCGATGCCGGCGCGGTCGCGGTCGACGGCGAGGACATCGGCCGGCTGGACGAGGACGCGCTGGCGCGCTTCCGTGGCCGCAGGGTCGGCATCGTGTTCCAGTCGTTCCACCTCATCACGACTATGACGGCGCTGGAGAACGTGGCCACCCCGCTGGAACTCGCCGGCGCAAGCGACGCTTTCCCGCGCGCCGCGGCGGAACTCGATGCGGTCGGTCTCGGCGACCGTCTCGGCCATTATCCGGCCCAGCTCTCCGGGGGCGAGCAGCAGCGGGTGGCGCTGGCGCGCGCTTTGGTCGCGGGCCCCGCGATCCTGGTCGCGGACGAGCCGACCGGCAACCTGGACGAGACCACCGGCCGCCACATCGTCGACCTGATGTTCGCGCGCTATTCGGAACGGGACATGACGCTCGTTCTGGTCACCCATGACGTGTCGCTGGCGGCCCGCTGCGACCGGGTGATCCGGTTGCGCTCCGGACGCATCGAGGAACCGGTGGTGACGGCATGAGCGCGGCGCGGACGGCCGGTGCCGGCCTGACCTTGCGGCTGGCGCTGCGCGAGCTGCGCGGCGGCCTGCGCGGTTTCTACGTGTTCATCGCCTGCATCGCCCTCGGCGTGCTGGCGATCGCGGCGGTCGGGTCGTTCGCCCAGAGCCTCGCCGACGGGCTGTCCCGCCAGGGCCGCATGATCCTCGGCGGCGACGTGGCGTTTTCGCTGATTCAGCGAGAAGCGACATCTGCCGAGCGGACGTTCCTCGCCTCCAAGGGCGACGTATCGGCGGTCGCGACGCTGCGCGCGATGGTGCGCACCGCGGACGGGCGGACCGCCCTGGTCGAGGCAAAGGCGGTCGATGCCGCCTACCCGCTCTACGGCAAGGTCGTTGCCGAGCCTGACGGCGATCTCGATGCCCTGCTGGCCCGGCAGGGCGATGCGTTCGGCGCCGTCGTCGACGCCGCGCTGCTGACGCGGCTCGGGCTCCGGCGCGGCGCCCGGGTGACCCTGGGCGCCGCCACCATCGAGCTGCGCGCTGTGCTGGCGAGCGAGCCGGACAAGCTCGCCGGCGGCATCGGCTTCGGCCCGCGCCTGCTGATCGGCGACGCGGCGCTGCGGGCAACCGGGCTGCTGCAGCCGGGCAGCCTGGTGCGATGGAGCTATCGCCTGCGGCTGCCGGCGGCCTCTTCGGGCGACGCCGACGCCGAAGCGGTGGTCGATGCCGCCAATGCCGAGAGGCCGGAGGCCGGCTGGGAAACCCGCACCCGCAACAACGCCACTCCGCTGCTCGAGCGCAACATCGAGCGGTTTTCCCAATATCTCACGCTGGTCGGCCTCACCGCCCTGCTGGTCGGCGGAGTCGGGGTCGCCAATTCCGCCAAGCACCATCTCGATGGCAAGCGCGAGGTGATCGCGACCATGAAGTCGCTCGGCGCGACCGGGACGCGGGTGGTCGCAGTCTATTTCATCGAGGTGCTGCTGCTGGCCGGCATCGGCATCGGCATCGGCATCGGGCTGGGCGCGGCGCTGCCATTCGCGGTCGCGTCGATGTTGGGCGACATCATCCCGCTACCGATTGCGCCCGCGCTCTATCCGGGCCAACTCGCTCTGGCGCTCGCCTATGGCGTGCTGACCGCGGCGACCTTTGCGCTGTGGCCGCTGGGCCGCGCCCACGACCTGCCGGTCTCGGCGCTGTTTCGCGACGAAATTGCGCCGGAGCGGCGGCTGCCGCGACCGCGCTATCTGGTTGCGACCGCGGCGGCTGCGGCGGCGCTGGCTGCGCTCGCCGTCGCGGCCGCCTATGACCGCGGCATCGCCGCGATCTTCATCGCGAGCGCCCTGCTCGTCTTCGGCCTGCTGCGCCTGATCGCGAGCCTGGTGATGCTGATCGCGCGCCGGGTGCCGCGGCCGCAGTCGACCGTGCTACGGCTAGCCGTCGCCAACATCTATCGGCCCGGCGCGCTGACGCCGACGGTCGTGATCTCGCTCGGCCTCGGGCTCGCTTTGCTCGTCACCGTGCTCGAGGTCGATGCCAATCTGCGCCGGCAATTCGCCGCCGCGATTCCGGAACGGGCACCGTCGTTTTATTTCCTCGACATCCCGGTGCAGGATGCCGACCGTTTCGATGATTTCGTGCGGGCGCAGGCGCCCCGTGCCACACTCGTGCGGGTTCCGATGCTGCGCGGGCGGATCGTCGCCGCGCACGGGACCAAGGCGGAGGACCTCGCGCCCAAGCCCGACGCCGCCTGGGTGCTGCAGAGCGATCGCGGCATCACCTACACGTCGGAACTCCCGGCCGGATCGCGGCTGACCGACGGCGCATGGTGGGACAAGGATTATGCCGGGCCGACCCTGGTGTCGTTCGAGAAGAAAGTCGCCGAAGGTCTCGGGCTGAAGATCGGCGACGATATCACCGTCAATGTGCTCGGCCGCAACATGACGGCCCGCATCGCCAATCTGCGCACCGTCGACTGGCAATCGCTCGGCATCAATTTCGTCATGGTGTTCTCGCCGGCCGCCTTTGCCGGCGCGCCGGTGACCGACATCGCGACCGTGACGTTCCCCGGCGGCGGCGAAAACGCAGAGGAAGGCGCGCTGATGAAAGCTGTGAGCGATGCTTTTCCCGGCGTCACCGCCGTGCGGGTCAAGGAAGCGCTCGATGCGATCGGCGCCGTGGTCACCAATCTCGTGCTCGGCGTGCGCGCCGCGAGCGCGATCACGCTGATCGCGGCCGTGCTGGTGCTCGGCGGGGCACTCGCCGCGGGCCATCGCCATCGCGTCTACGATGCCGTTATCCTCAAGACGCTCGGTGCCACCAGGCGCCAGCTGATGACGGCCTATGCCATCGAATATCTGCTGTTGGGGGGGGCTACGGTGGTGTTCGGCGTCGCCGCCGGATCGATCGCCGGCCGCGGCGTCGTCGTCGGTTTCATGGCGCTGCCGTTCCGGTGGCAGGTCGGCCCCGCCCTCGTGGCCGCCGTTTTCGCGGTCCTCCTCACCCTCGTGCTCGGCCTCGCCGGCACCTGGCCGGCGCTCGGCCGCAAGCCGGCAGCGGTCCTGCGCAACTTATGAGCACGGATTCGCGACAATCCGCCGCGCGATGCCAAAGCCGGTTCGGTCCTACGATGCGCTCTGCTATCGTCGCCGCGTCACAGGGCTCGACCAATATGAAACGTGCGGCGGCGAGTGGGGGATGGCGGGCGGGAAATTTCACGCGCCGAACCGTTCGCCGCGGTGGCTTGGGGGTTTGAGGAATGTCGGATTTGGACCGAATAGCGGGCCGGCCATTCAGCGGCGCCATGACCAATTCCGAGGCGGCGGCCATCGACGCCGGCCTGCGCGCCCACATGCTGCGCATCTACAATTACATGGTCCTGGGGCTGGCGATCACGGGGATCACCGCGTTCGGCATCCACGCGCTTTCGGTGACCGGCGATGTGGCGGCCGCGGCGAAGATCACCCACGACGGCATCGACGTCCCGATCCGGCTCGCCGGCCTCAACATGTACCTCACGCCGCTCGGCTACGCCCTGTTCGTCGGTCCGCTGAAGTGGCCGGTCATATTGGCGCCGCTGGCGCTGGTGTTCGCGCTGAGCTTCGGGATCGAACGCCTGCGCCCGACCACGGCGCAGCTGATGTTCTGGCTGTACGCGGCGCTGGTCGGCCTGTCGTTGGCCTCGATCTTCATGATCTACACGCAGACCTCGGTGGTCCGGGTGTTCTTCATCACGGCCGCCTCGTTCGGCGCCTTGTCATTGTGGGGCTACACGACGCAACGCGACCTTACCGGCATGGGCTCGTTCCTGGTCATGGGCCTGTTCGGAGTGATCATCGCCGGCGTCGTCAATCTTTTTCTCGTCAGCTCGGCGCTGCAATGGACGGTTTCGGTGATCGGCGTCCTGGTGTTTTCCGGCCTGACCGCGTGGGACACTCAGCGCCTCAAGAACGAATACATCTACTTCGCCATGGACGACGCCACCGCGCAACGCTCCGCCGTCATCGGCGCGCTGTCGCTCTATCTCGACTTCATCAACATGTTCATGATGCTGCTGCAGCTTCTGGGCCAGCACGACGACTAAAGTCGGGCTTGTCCCGGCCGCATCTACGGCGCGGTCTTCCTGGCGCCCGCGCGGGCCGACGCCACCGGCCGCGTCGCCGCTTCGATCATCGCCGCGGACAGCAGCTTGGCGAAGCAGTTGTAGCTCCAGTCATTCATGTGAAGCTGGTCGGAAGACAGGAATGCCTCGAACGGGATGGCCTCCTGGTCGTGCCATCCGCGCATCACGGCAAAGCGCGGAAACAGGTCGACGCCCGCCTGCTTGGCCGCGGCGGAGATGTGACGGACCATTTCTCCGGCATCGGACTTGACGATGACCTTCGGCGCGAATTGAGGATCGATCAGCACCACGTCGGCACCCAGCGCCTTGATCCGGGCGATGCCCTCATGCACCAGGCGGTCGACCGGGCCGAGCGGATTGTCGCGGAGCAAAGCATTGGTACCGACCTGCCACAGCACGACATCGGGGTGAGCAGCCGCGACGCTGTCATCGAAGCGCGCCAGCATCTCGGCCGCCTCCTCGCCATTGGCGCCGCGGTTGAGCACGGTGATCGCCTGCCCGGGGAAAGCGGCCTTGAGCTCGACCTCGAGCCGGCTCGGATAGGAGGCCGCCGGTGCGCTCGCTCCCGCCCCCGCGGTCGAAGACGAGCCGAGCGCCACGATGGTCACCGCATGCCCCATCGCGATCCGTCGCGCCATGTGCACCAGCGGGTAGGAAAGCCGCGTCAGCGCATCCTTGTCGGCGCAGGCATAGGTCGCCGCACCGGCCTTGATCGGCACCAGGGCCGTCGCGGCAAAGGCGGCCGCCACGAACGCGACGATTTTCTGAGCGATGGGAGAGCGCGGCGACGGGAGCATCATCAAGGAATGTCTTTTTTGTAGGCGCTTGTCAATTTTGCCGCTTCGACGACGACTTTGGCCAACAGGCGCCCGAGACAGTCATGGACCTGCTCGGCGACGTCGGTCTTGCGCGTTGCAGCATAAAGATCGAAAACACCGGCTTCGTTCCACCGCTTCATGATTGCGAGGCGGTCGAACAGGACGACTTCCTGCTGCAGCGCAACCATGCGCATCGCATCGCCATAGGCGTCCACCGCCAGCATGGTTTCGGTGCGCGGGCTGTATTGCATGTTCATGAAGACGGTATCGGCGCCGCCCGCCCGGAGCGAATCCACTCCGTCTTCGAGCGCCAGGCGGAAATCATCGGGATCGACGCCGCGGATCGCATCGGCAGTGCCGGTCTGCCAGACCACCAGAGCAGGCTTGGATTGCACCGCGATCCGCGACAGCTTGCGCTCCATTTCGCCCGCGGTTTCCCGCGCCTGCGCATAGGTCGCGACCTTGACGGCGACGCCGGGCAGGAGATTGCCCAGCGCCACCGCAAGGCGCGTGGGATAGGCGATGTTGGAGCCGGACGGGCCCGTGAGTTCGGAGGAGGCGCTGCCGATCACCACCACATCGAGCCGTTTCTTGGCGATCGCGGCGGCGACATGAGGCAGGGCGAAATCCGGCGTGACCGCGCCGGCGGCAATGATGCAGCCCTCGGTATCCTTGGCGAATGCCCCGCCACCAATCAGGGCGCAGGCGAGCGCCGCTGCCAACAGTCTCATGACCCTCCTCCCTAGAGGGTAGGGGCGCCTGGCGGTCCAGGCCGCGATCCGGGACTTCGTCCTTCTACCCTCTTGTACCACGAAATCAGAGCGGCTGTCGCAACCATTGCGACGATGCCCAACACGCTGACGGCGATCTGCATCGCGATGCCCTCATTGATCTCGACCATGGCAAAATGGCCGGCGAACGACAGGAAAACGCCCAGGCAGAAGATTTCCAGGGAGTGCTGGCCGCACAGGATCGCCGGCCGCAGCCACAGCGAATTGAGGAACGTCCATTGTTGCGGCACCAGCCGGACGGTCACCACGGCGAGCGCCATGAAATGGGCGAACCGCAGCACGTCGAGGTTGGTCTTATCGATCGGATACATCCAGTCTTCGAGCCATTTGGGCACGAAATGGTCGAGTCCGGGGATGTACCAGGTCAGCGCGATGGCGCAGGCGAAGACGAGATAGAGCACCGCAACGACGAAGGTGATCGGCGATTCGATCAGCGCGGCGAGGCGCTTCGCCCCACCGAGCCCGCACCAGGCGCCGAACACGAACAGAAGCTGCCAGGCGAACGGGTTGAACACCCAATATCCGCTCGGATAGGCCGGCAGGTTCCACCCGAAGTTCCAGGTCAGGAGGTAGAGCAGCAGCGAAGCGCCGAGGGCTGCGGCGGGAGCCCGCACCAAAATCCACAGCATCGGCGGAAATCCCGCCAGCAGCACGATGTAGAGCGGCAGCACGTCCATATTGGCCGGCTTGAATTTCAGCAGCAGCGCCTGCACCAGGGTGATGTCCGGCTGACGCAGGAAATCGAAGATCCCCATCTCCTCGCCGTACAGCGGGTTCTCGAAGGTCGCGGCGACATAGGAGATTTCCGCCATGTAGATCGCGAACAGGAACACATGGGCGACATAGATCTGCCACGTGCGCTTGAGGATGCGGGCGCTGGCCACCACGACCCCGCGTTCGCGCATGGCGCGGCCATACACGAACGCCGCGGTGTAACCGGAGATGAAAACGAAGATCTCGGTGGCATCGGAGAAGCCGTAATTGCGGATCGTGATCCAGTTCAGGATATTGGAGGGGATGTGATCGAGAAAAATGAGCCACAGCGCGAGGCCGCGAAACAGATCCAGGCGTAGATCGCGTTCGCCGGGCGCAGGTACTGGCATCGGAATTCCTTCGACGGCGGCGGCATCCGGCGCCAGATTTCCGGCGCCGAGACCGCGCAAGATCAGGGATGCGCGGGCGATGCGACGATAGTATTAATCCACCGCCCGGTTGCGCCCGCGGCGCTGAACCTGTTCACTGCCTCGCAACGATGAAAAGGCTTTCGGACGATTTGAGGACACCCATGTACCAGACCGTGACCCGCAACATCGAAGTGACGGTATCGCCCCGTTTCATGCCCGAGAAGTCATCGGCCGAGAAAGGCCTTTATTTCTGGGCCTACACGGTCGGGATTGCGAACCGCGGTCGGGTCACCGTCCAGCTCAAGACCCGCCACTGGCGTATCACCGACGGGTTCGGCCGCATCCAGGAGGTGCGCGGCGCTGGCGTGGTGGGCGAAGAGCCGGTGCTGGCGCCCGGGGCGTCCTACGAATATACCAGCGGCGTGCCGCTGCCGACCCCGTCCGGAATCATGATGGGAACCTACGGCATGATCACGACGGACGGCGAGCGCTTCGACATCGACATCCCCGCGTTTTCGCTCGACGGCCCGGAGACCAGGCGCACGCTGAATTAGCGGGCGCCCCCGGCGGGGCGATGCAGCCGGGCCGGCGGCGCAAGCAATCATTTCGACGCTTCACCCGCCGCCTCGGCAACCTCGACCTCGGCGGGCGCGAACACGTATCTGCCGTTGCAGAATTCGCAGGTTACGGAGATCACGCCGTCCTGGACCATCTCGGCGCGGTCGGCCTGCGAAAAGCTCTTCAGCATGTTGGTGACGCTGTCGCGTGAGCAGGAGCATTTCGCCTCGACTGGGGCGGACTTGAACACCCGCACGCCGTGCTCGTGGAACAGCCGGTAGAGCAGCCGCTCGCTCGACAGCGACGGATCGATCAACTCGATGTCCTCGACGGTGGCGATCAGCGACCGGCCCTCGATCCAGGCCTCGTCCTCCGGGACGTCATGGCGCGCGATGCCCGCCGGGGCGTCGCCGGGATCGAGGTCGGGGCCCCGCATCCGCTCCGCCTTCTTAGGAAGGAATTGCAGCAGCATGCCGCCGGCGCGCCAGCGGTGGCGCGGGCCGCCGGCACCCGCGCTCAGTTCCTCGGCGACCGCGAGCCGAACCCGGGTCGGAATCTGTTCCGAGCGCAGGAAATATTCATGGGCGGCATCTTCGAGATTGCCGCCGCTCAGCGCCACCAGACCCTGGTAGCGGCTCATCTCCTGGCCCTGGTCGATGGTCATGGCGAGATGGCCGCGGCCGAGCAGTTCGCCCGCCGATCTGGGTGCGCCGGCCGGCATCGCCGCCGCATCGAACTGGGCGCAGGCGCGCACCCGCCCGGGACTGCGGTAGTCGACCACCAGCATGCGCACGGGACCGTCGGTTTTGGTCTGGAGGATGAAGCGGCCGTCGAATTTGAGCGAAGACCCCAGCAGCACGGTGAGCACGATCGCCTCGCCGAGCAGCTTGGAGATCGCAGCCGGATAGGCGTGCCGGTTCAGGATATCGTCGAGCGCGGGCCCGAGCCGCACGACGCGGCCGCGCAAATCGAGGGTCGCTACCTCGAACGGCAGGATGACGTCGTCGGCCGCATCGGCGGCGGGCACGCGCGAAGTGGCCTCCAGTCCCGTCATCGCGAACTCGTATTGAAGCACCAGACCAGTATGCCCTTCTGCGCATGGAGGCGGTTTTCGGCTTCGTCGAAGACCGCCGATTGCGGCCCGTCGATGACCTCGTCGGTGACTTCGTCGCCGCGATGCGCCGGCAGGCAATGCAGGAATATGGCGTCCGATTTCGCTTTCGCCATGAGCGCGCCATTGACCTGGTAGGGGCGCAGCAGATTGTGCCGGCGCGCACCGTCCTTGTCGCCCATCGAAACCCAGGTGTCGGTGACGACGCAGTCGGCGGATTTCACCGCAAGCTCGGGGTCGTGCCCGATCTCGATCGCGGCGCCGGACGACGTGACCCATTCCAGCACCTTTCGTTTCGGCGCGAGCTCCGGCGGGGTCGCGATCGCCAGCTTGAAATCGAATTGGCGGGCGGCATGCATCCACGACGTCAGCACATTGTTGGCATCGCCGGTCCATGCCACCTTGCGCCCGCGGATCGGCCCGCGACGCTCTTCGAAAGTCATGACGTCGGCCATGATCTGGCACGGATGCGAGCGCCGCGTCAGCCCGTTGATCACCGGCACGGTGGCATGCTGGGAAAGCTCGATCAGCATGTCGTGCTCGAGGGTCCGGATCATGATGGCGTCGACATACCGCGACAGCACCCGGGCGGTGTCGGCGACGGTCTCGCCACGGCCGAGCTGCATTTCCTGGCCCGTCAGCACGATGGTGTCGCCGCCGAGCTGGCGCATCGCGACGTCGAACGAGACCCGCGTGCGGGTCGACGGCTTGTCGAAGATCATCGCCAGCATCTTGCCGGCGATCGCAGGTGCGCCCCGATTGCCGGCGCTCGGATTGCCGGCGCCCGGATTGCCGGCGCCCGACTTCATGGCGCGGCTGTCGTCGATGATGCACCGCAGCTCGCCGGGCGCGATGTCGATGAGGTCGAGGAAGTGCCGAGGCCCGGCGCTCATGGCTGTGCCCCGGCGACCTCGGCGGTTTCGTGCCGGCTGCGCGCGATCCGCGTCGCGGCGCTGTCGATGCGATGGATCGCTTCCGCGATCTCGGGCTCGTCGATGATCAGCGGCGGCAGCAAGCGCACCACATTGTCACCGGCCGCAACGGCGAGCAGCTTCTGGGCCCGCAACGCCTCGACCAACTCGCCGTTCGGACCGACGGCACGAAGGCCGAGCAATAGGCCTTCGCCGCGCACCTCGGCGATGACGCCCGGGTGGCGGTCCCTGATCTCGGCGAGGCGCTGGCGAAACAGGATCGCGGTGCGCTGGACCCTGTCGAGAAACGCCGGAGCGAGGACCAAGTCGAGCACCGCATTGCCGACCGCCATGGCCAGCGGATTGGCGCCGAAGGTCGAGCCGTGGGTGCCGGCGGTCATGCCCTTGCCGGCCTCCGCGGTGGTAAGGCAGGCCCCGACCGGAAATCCGCCGCCCAGCGCCTTGGCGACGCCCATCACGTCGGGCGTCACGCCGCAGCGCTGGTGGGCGAAGAAGCTGCCAGTGCGGCCGATGCCGGTCTGCACCTCATCGAACACCAGGACCAGCTCGTACTTGTCGCACAATTCGCGCAGGCCCCTGAGAAATGGGGTCGGCACCACCCGCACGCCTCCCTCGCCCTGGATCGGCTCGATCAGGATCGCTGCGGTCTCGGGGCCGATGGCGCGCTTGACCGCTTCGAAGTCGCCGAACGGAACCTGGTCGAAGCCCGGCGTCACCGGACCGAAACCCTCCAGGTATTTTTTCTGTCCCCCGGCGGCGAGCGTCGCCAGCGTGCGGCCGTGAAAGGCGCCTTCGAACGTGATGATGCGGTAGCGCTCCGGCCGGCCGCTGGCGAACTGGTATTTGCGCGCCACCTTGATGGAGCACTCCATCGCCTCGGCGCCGGAATTGCAGAAGAACACGAGGTCGGCAAAGGTGGCAGCGCACAGCCGCTCGGCCAGCCGCTCCGCTTCCGGGATCCGGAACAGGTTCGACACGTGCCACAGCTTGTGCGCCTGCGCG
Organism: Xanthobacteraceae bacterium; assembly: GCA_036008405.1. GTDB lineage: Bacteria > Pseudomonadota > Alphaproteobacteria > Rhizobiales > Xanthobacteraceae > JAJPKK01. The sequence continues at coordinate 1,407 of DASYNT010000225.1, read as the reverse complement.
TTCAGCGCCTCGACCAGATAGGGATGCGCATGCCCCAGCGCATTGACCGCGACGCCCCCGGTAAAATCGAGATAGCGCTCGCCGCCGGTGGCGATCAGCCAAGCCCCCTCGCCCCGCTCGAAGGTGAGGTCGACGCGCGCATAGGTCGGCAATAGGTGCGAGGTCACGACACGGGCTCGTTCGTTGTTGACCACAGATTGGGCGCAAAATGAAATGTGCCGCCTCTCCGGGCGGCACGGAAATGTATTGTATTTCGCGCCCCGCTCCTGTCAACAAGATGCGATACGCGCAGGCGCTCGTTTCCCGGATCAGTACCGCATCGCCCCACCGCGAGCCAGGGGGAGCAACTCCTTGCGTTCGAGCTTGCCATTGCGGTTGGTGTCGAGACGGTTGAACTTCCGGCTCATGAACCGCAGGAACTCGATCTTGGACACGGTACCGTTCCTGTTGGTGTCCATCTGATGGAACAGGCTCGCCTGCGCCCAATGGCCCGATTGCGACCCCGCGGCCCGGGCGGCGAGCGATCCGGCCAACAGGATGGCAATCACTGCCGCCGTCACAAGACGTTTCGTCCCCACGGATATGTCCTCCCGGGCCCGAATTTCACCACGGCGCGACCAACAGAGAAGCCGAAGGCACGTTCGGTCGGAGCCGGGAAATTTGACCTTGGCGACCAAGCTGGCCTGCCCGAAGGCATTGCTCATTGATCCAGATCAGGTTCGTTCGGTCAGAGCGCACGGCCGGGGATATTTCCACGCGATCCCCCCCTTTCAACCGGCCGGTCCGCGCGATAGTATCGTCGTCAGGTGCGCGCCAGATGCATCTCGGGACATTTCGGCTGGAAGGGAATCATCCATGAAGACATCGACGGTTGTTGCGGTTGCCTTGTCCGGTGCAGTGCTCGGCTTGACCGGCGGTGCGCAGGCTCAGGTCGCCGGCGCCAAGCTGTTCTTCGAAGGCGACATGGTGCGTGGCGCCCAGGCAGGCGCGCCCGGCCCGTTCTGCGTCCTCGATAACCAGTTCAAGCACCTCGAAAAAGTCGTCTGGCGCTTTCGCGTGCTCGACCAGAATGGAAAGGTGCTGGACAAGACGGGGCTGAAAAGCCTGGTTGTGGAGCTGCCCGATGGCCAGAAGTTGAATGCGCAATACGGCCCGCATCCCGGCGGCGCCAACCCCACCGATTTCTTCTGGACGGCGATCTGGACCATCCCGTCGAACTATCCGAACGGCACGCTCGTCTATAAGGCGACGGCCACAGATATGCAGGACCAGACGGTGACCTGGGAGCCGTTCAAGCGCGTGACTTCGCAGTTGCAGGTCGTCGCCGGCGATATCGAGATCAAGAAGCCCTGATCCGCAGGCAACGGAAGGCATTCGTCATGCAGCTTGGCGTCGAACACGGGCGGC
>DASYNT010000224.1:0-14567 GCA_036008405.1 Xanthobacteraceae bacterium | reverse complement strand
CAGCGCCCGTCGCGCTTCTCGAAGAAGTCGTAGAACCGCCCGGTGCAGACGACGTCGCACAACACGTCCTCGACGCGGGCGCGCTGCGAGATCGTCATCTTGGTCTGGGCGACCGCGCGGGCGGCGGCGACGTCGATGGAGCAGCCGCCGAGGAAATGCAGGATGCGGACCCCGCGCTCATAGCCGTCCTGGCTCACCTTGATGAATTCGTCGGCGCTGCCCTGGAACCAGGTCGCCATCATGCGCCCGTCGTCATGCCACACGGTGCGGAAGCGATCCCACATCAGGGCGTCGCGCCACAGCGCCCAGTTCTCCACCAACTCGCGGATGACGCGCTTGTCTTCGATCTCGGCGGCGGTCGGCATGGGTGGTCCTCTGGGACAATGCGCAGGCGGAATAACGCGCAGGAGGATAGCGTCAGCGCATTGCGCCATCCGGCAAGCGGACGACGAAATACGCTGGCGCAACTGCGCCCTACATGTCGGATTTGGCATCGCCTGCCAAGCGTTGGAGTGGAAGCAGATGCGCGGCCGGGCGCTATTTCCGCGCCGCGACCGAGCGGCTATACAGGGCCACACAAGGCGAATGCGGGCGATCGAGCCCCGGAGGAACGTCATGGCGCAAGCCGTACAACCCGTCGCACCGGTGGCCGATTCCAAGCACAATGTCGCGGGCGCGCGGCAGGCCTATTACGACCGGATTTCCAAGTTCAACATGGCGCCGCTGTGGGAAAGGCTGCGCCAGCTCGTCGGCAACGAGCCGAAGACGCAATGCGCCCCGGCGATCTGGCGGTTCAAAGACGTCAAGGCGATGGTGATGGAGTCGGCCGACCTCATCTCCGCCAAGGAAGCCGAGCGCCGCGTCCTGGTGCTGGAAAATCCGGCGCTGCGGGGCCAGTCGCGCATCACCCAATCGCTTTATGCCGGGCTGCAGCTGATCATGCCCGGCGAAGTCGCCCCGGCCCATCGCCACACCGCATCCGCCATCCGCTTCATCCTCGACGGCGCCGGCGCCTACACCGCGGTCGAAGGCGAGCGCACCATGATGTCGCCGGGGGATTTCGTGCTGACGCCCAACTGGGCCTATCACGACCACGGCAATACCTCGGACCGGCCGATGATCTGGCTCGACGTGCTCGACCTGCCGACCATCAATTTCTACGAGACGATGTTCTCCGAGCATCTCGACGAAGAAACCCAGCCGGTCGGCCACGCCGACGGCGACTCGCTCGCCTTCTTCGGCTCCGGCGTGCTGCCGGACGGCGCGTCGGTGGCGCCCGGGCGGAGCCCGGTGATCAACTACACCTATGCGCGCACGCGGCCGATCCTGGAGCGGCTGGCCAAGGCCGGCCGGGTCGACAGGCGCCACGGCGCCCGGGTGCGCTACGCCAATCCGCTGACCGGCGGGTGGGTGATGCCGACCATGGGCGCGCAACTCTCCCTGCTGCCCGCCGGCTTCAGGGGCGAGGGCTACCGCGCCACCGACGGCACCATCTTCGTGTGCGTCGAAGGGGAGGGCGCGACCACCATCGGCGACCAAGTGTTCGCCTGGAGCGCCGGCGACGTGTTCGTCGCCCCGCCCTGGCTGCGCTACGCCCACGACGCTGCGACCGAATCGGTGCTGTTCTCAATCTCCGACCGCCCGGCCCAGGAGGCACTCGGCATCTGGCGCGAGATCAACTGAGGGCGATCCGTAGGATGGGTTGAGCTCTCGCGAAACCCATCATCGGCGCCTCGCCCGATCCACGATGGGTTTCGCAAGGGCTCAACCCATCCTACGCGGCAACTGACGGGAGCGGTTCACCGCTTCTTGTTGTAGTAGTGGACATCCACCGCCTGCCACACGCCGTTGACGTGGTAAGGGTCGCTCGCGGTGAAGGCATCGACCGCCGCGCGGGTTTCCGCTTCCAGGATGAACAGGCTGCCCACCGGCGTCTCTCCGTCCGGCGCCACCAAGGTGCCCGCCGTCATCACGCCGATGCCGTGGTCGCCCGCCTGGTCGAGATGGATGCGGTGGGCGCGGTAGAATTTCGCGCGCGTCGGCAAGGCGTCCGTCCGGTCGACGGCGTGGATGACGAAGTGCACGCGTCCCTCCTGTCCGGCGTCACGGCTGGCCGCCTGGGCCCCGCAGCTTAGCCGTTTCGTCGCGCCCAAGCACCCGCCGATCTGCATCCGCCGATCTGCATCTGCCGGCCCACAGCCGCCGGCCCGTTTCGGTCTCCCCAGGAGGGCGGTTTATGCTAATGTTTCGCCGCCCGCTGGATCGGAATGGCACTCCGGCGCACAGGAGGTTTGATCATGATGCGACGACCATTTTCTCGGCCAATGATGGCCGGGTTGGCTGGAGCGGCGTTGCTGGCAGCGCCTGCGATTGCGCAGCAGCAGAAGGTCGGCGATCAGCCCGAGGCGAAGAACATGCGGCTGGTCGGCTACAACGACCTCCAGGCCCGCAGCGCTTATCAACCCACCATCCAGAAGCAGGGCGATCGCTACATCGCCTATATCGGTCACCATGGCGGCACCGATGAAGTGCCCAAGCCGATCAACAGGATGACCGGTCAGCCCGAGTTCAACGGCACGTCGATCGTCGACGTGACCGATCCGGCCCATCCGATCTTCCTCAAGCACATTCCCGGCGCGGAAGGGACCTACGAAGGCGGCGGTGCCCAGATGGTGCGGGTGTGCGAGGGCAAGCAGTTGCCCAAGGGCGACCCCGCCAAGTACTACATGCTGCGCGTGTTCGGCGGTCTCGGCCATGAAATCTGGGACGTCACCGACGCCGCCAATCCGGTGCTGCTGACCCGGCTGATGGGCCTGCGCGATACCCACAAGAACTGGTGGGAATGCGACACCGGCATTGCCTACCTCGTCGGCGGCGCGCCGGGCTGGCGCGTCAAGCGGATGACCCAGATCTACGACCTCAGCGATCCCGCCCACCCCGTGCACATCCGCGACTTCGGACTGCCCGGCCAGGAGCCCGGCGCGACCGGCACCATCCCCGCCGACGCCCATGGGCCGATCTCCACCGGGCCGAAGGGCAACCGGGTGTATTTCGGCTACGGCACCAACAAGGGCGGCGTGCTCCAGATCCTCGACCGCGACAAGCTTCTCCACGGCCCCAACGAGCCCACGGCGGAAAATCTGCGCTATCCCGAGATCAGCCAGCTGCACCTGTCGGGCTGGAACGGCGCCCACACCACGTTCCCGATGCTGCAGATGCCGATCGCCGAATTCGCCAAGGACAAGGATGGCGCAAGGCGCGACATCGTCATGATCGTCAATGAGCAGATTCGGCTCGAATGCGAGGAGGCGCGCCAGATGGTGTGGTTTGCCGACGTCACCCTGGAGAAGACGCCGACCATGATCTCGACCTTCCAGGTACCGGAAGCGAGCGGCCACTTCTGCGACCGCGGCGGCCGGTTCGGCGCGCATTCGTCCGGCGAGAGCATGGACCCCGTGTACTACAAGAAGGTGGCGATGATCACCTACTTCAACGCCGGCGTCCGCGCCGTCGACGTGCGCGATCCCTGGCAACCCAAGGAGATCGCCTATTACATACCCGCGATCACCGAGGCGACCGACAAGCGCTGCATCAAGGTCGAAGGCAAGGATCGCTGCAAGGTCGCGATCCAGACCAACAATGTCGAGACCGACGACCGCGGCTACATCTACATCGTCGACCGCGCCAACACCGGCATGCACATCCTCGAGCTGACCGGCGATGCCCGCAAGGCGGCGGGTTTGCCGTAACTCAGAGTCATTCCGGCGCGCGTGTCGTGACTTCGCGCGAACCCGGAGTCCAGGCAGCGGTGCGGGCGGTTCACCGCGGCGCGGTGCCCCGGACCACGTAAAGCGAAATCATACGCTCCGCATCGCCGCGCGGCGGTGCTGGAGGAACCGGCGCACCGCCGGGTCGCTTTCGAGGCCGATCGCCTTTTCATAGGCCGCATCGGCCGCGCCGATGTCGCCGGCGGACGCGAGCAGCGCAGCGCGCGCCGCCCAATAGGGCTGGTATTCCGAGAGGCGTCCGTCGCCCTCCAGGGCGGCCAGCGCCGCGAGGCCGGCGGCCGGTCCGTCGGTCTCGGCAATGGCGATGGCGCGGTTGATGGCGACGACCGGCGACCGCGTGATCTGTTCCAGGGCGTCATAGAGCCGCCTGATCGCCGCCCAGTCGGCCCGGCCGGCGGAACGGCGCACCGCGTGGGCCGACTGCACCGCCGCCTCCAGCTGGTAGCGGTCGACCGCGCCCATGCGGCTGGCGGCGAGCAGCAGCGCTTCGGCCTCCGCGATCAGGTCGGCGTCCCACAAAGCGGGGTCCTGCTCGGCGAGCGGCACGTAATCGCCGGCGGCATTGCGCCGCGCTCCGCGCCGCGCTTCGGCATGGAGCATCAGCGCCAGCAGGCCGATCGCTTCCGCTTCACCCGGCAGCAGCGACGCCACCAGCCGGCCGAGCCAGATCGCTTCCGCGGCGAGATCGCGCCGGCGAACCTCGGTGCCGCCGGGATCGGACCAGCCCTCGGCGAAGGCGGCGTAGATCGCCTCCAGCACCGCGGCGAGCCGCTCGCGCAAATCGGCGCGCTCGGGAATCCGGAACGGAATCCCGGCCTGCCGGATCTTGCTCTTGGCGCGCGCCAGGCGCTGGCCCATGGCGGCGGGCGAGACCAGAAAGGCCGAGCCGATGGTCGCTGCCTCGAAGCCGAGGATGGTCTGCAGGATCAGCGGCGCCCGGATGCCGGGATCGATGGCGGGGTGAGCGCAGGCGAACATGAGGGCGAGCCGGTGGTCGGGCATCGATGCGTCGTCCTGGGCGGCGGCCAACTCCTCGGCGAGTTCCTCGGCCATGAGGGCGAGTTGCGGGATCGCGGTCTCGCCGCTGCGTCGCCGCCGCGCCGCATCCACGGCGCGGCGGTGTGCCACCGTTACCAGCCAGCCCTCGGGATTGGCGGGAACGCCGCCGGCGTCCCAATCGGTGAGGGCGGCGGCGAAGGCTTCCGACAGCGCATCCTCGGCGGCCGCGACGTCGCCGCTGCGCGCTGCGAGAAAGGCCACCAGCTTGCCGTAGCTGCGGCGCGCCACCGCCTCGGCGGTCTCGCGCGTGGCCTCTCTCGCCATCGCTGCACCCGTGCCTATGCCCGTGCCGGCATCTGGGCCTACATGGTCCAGATCGGGCGCACCTCGATGGTGCCGTGGCTCGCGCCCGGGCAGCGCGCCGCCCACGACAGCGCGGCGTCGAGATCGGGCACCTCGATGAGGTAATAGCCGCCGAGCTGCTCCTTGGTTTCGGCATAGGGGCCATCGAGCACCTTGGTCTTGCCGTCGGCGACCCGTACCGTGCTTGCCGCGGTCGACGGCCTCAGGCGACCTGAGGCGACCAGGACGCCGGCGCTTTTTATCGCCTGGGTATAGGCACCATAGGCGGCCAGCATCCGTTCGGCATCCGCCTTGCTGGCCGACTGCATGCCCGCCTCGTTTCCATAGATCATCAACATGTATTGCATGGTGGTCTCCTTCACCGGTTTCGGACGGGCATCGTGCTCCGCCGGCACAATGACGTTCGGGGCGGCGGCATTTCGACAGGGGTGGAGAAATTTTCCGATCGGTAGCGGCCGTCGGGCCGTTGCGCGCCACGCTATCATCCCGTGCGGCCCACCGGGTCCGGCCCTCGGCCGGCCCGATGACAGGCTCCGGCGGAACCCGGAATCCGGACGATCTCGGCGCATCTGGATTCCGGGTTCACGAGAAGACGTGTGCCGCGGAATGACGAAGTTGAGCGGCAATCAAGGCGGCTCTACCGAGAACCCCTCGGTGCCGAGGATGATGTGGCCGGCCGCGGTCGCCGCGGCCCAGCGCGCCGCTACGGCGAGGCCGCCGAACGAGAAGATATGCGGTGCGACCTCGCCGAGGTGGCGCGCTTGCGCGAGCGGGCGCAGCACCGCGTCGGGGGTGATCATCCCGAACAAGTGCCTGGCGAGGCCGGCGTCGCGCGCGAGGCCCTGCACCGAGGCGGATACGCCGCAGATGCGGGCGTAGCGCACGAGCCCCGCGAGGGTCACCGGCCCGGCGAGGCCGATGCGCACGGGATGATCGATGCCCTGATCGCGCAGCCGGCCGATCCAGGCGATGATCGATACCGCCGAAAAACCCCACTGGGTCACGATATGCGCGCCGAGCCCGGTCTGTGCGGCTGCTTCGAGCTTGGCCGCCAGCGCGCGATCGAGGTCGCTGGTGGTGAGTTTGGGATGGCCGTCGGGATAGCCGGCAATGCCGATCTCGACGATCCCGCGGGCCTGCAGCAGGCCGCTCTCGATCAATTCGATGGCGGCTTTGAAGGGACCGGCCCGGGTCGCGAGATCGCCGCCGATGACGAGCACGCGCCGGACCCCGGCGCCTTCGACCAGCCGGGCGAGATGGGAGTCGAGGGCGGCGCCGGACGCGAAGGCGCGCACCGCCAGATGCGGGACCGCCTCGACGCCCGCCGCGGCGAGCCGGCAGGCGACCTCGATCTGGGCCTGCGGCGGTCGCGCCGGCACCGCGCTGACATAGACGCGCCGGCACGATGGAAAGCCGCGCAAGGCTTCGAGATCGCCGTCTGCGAGGCGGGTCGCCTCGAAGGACGCCTGCGCCGCGAATGCGGCGATGTCCTGCCGCGGGTTCGGCGCGGCAGCGAGCATGGGTGCGGGTGCGGCGGTCATGTCATTCCTCTCACGCTCTGCTCTTACGCTCTGCGTCGCGAGATGACGTAGGACTCGTCGTAGAACCACAGCCCGCCATGCCGGCGCAGCACGTCGCGGGTGGCGTCGAGATAGCGGCTGTCCGCGACGGTGGCAGCGAGGCGGTCGTCCTCGACCTGCGCCACATAGATCGCCGCGTTCCACGCCGCAAACAGCGTCGAGGTGCCGATCGCGTCCGAGATTTCCGACGGCAGAGTGTGCATGTCGTAGCGGAACAGCGCGCGGTTGTCGGCATAGACGTTGAAATTGAGTTCGCGGCCCGCCGGCCCGAGTTCGTGCTTGACCGCCTTCATGATCTGATGGCGGTCGTGGATGAAGGGGTTGTCACCCGGCCACAGCCGCTCCACGATCTCGAAGCCGGGATCGGCGCCGTGGGAGTGGATCGCGATCAGCCGGCCGCCGGGGCCGAGCGCCCGAGCCAAGGGCGCGATGACGCGCTTCGACTTGAATTCCAGCGACGCCCGGGCGCGGTAGGGCTGCGATGCGATGACGAGGTCGTAGCTCGCCATCGTGCCGCCCGGCCGCGGCAGGATCTGGTCGAGCAGGAACTTGTGGTCGGCGCGGTAGATCACCATGACCACCGGGCGCTCATAGACGGGGTTGCCGGTCTTGGCGCTGAGCCCGGCCTTCCAGTTCTCCGCCAGGAACGGCTCGAGATCGGTGATCTGGGCCTCGAACCTGTGGGCGGTGGTGCCGGCGAGCGGCACCTCGTGCCAGACCAGGCTCGAGGCGGCGCTGACCGATTTCACCGCCAGCCAGGGCGCATCGGCATAGGCGAGGTTGGTCAGCACCAGCACGGTGGCGGGATGCTCGACGAAGCGGTCGGCCACCTTCTGCAGGGTCAGGCGGACATCTTCGAGGCTGATCTCCTTGCCGACCACGTAGAACGGCATCGCCGGGAAGCGGTCGTGCATGGAGCGCATCACCCGGGCCAGCACGGTGCCGTCGCCGACCCCGGCATCGAACAGCCGCACCGCCGGTGGGCGGGGATGGATGTTGGCGAGTTCGAGCCCAACCCGGTGGGCCACGACCCACTTTTCGCTGCAGGTCGTCACGAACAGCAGGTATTTCTGCCGGTTGTCGAAGAAACGGAAATTGCGCTGCGGCTGCGCCGCGAGCGCGACCGGCGCCGCTGCGCCCGGACCTGCGGCCGCGGCCCGCGGGCCCGGAAACGCCAGGGCCGGGCGCGCCCCGACCGCGGCATCGCGGTTTGCGCTCATGAACGCCATGATGCGGTCGACGGTTTCGGTGGTGATGCGGCCGCCGTTGCGCAGGCGATTGGCGAGCTTGCCATCGTTCACGGCGCGACGCCCGAAGGTCGATTCGGCCAGCCCGGTGTGCCGGCAGTAATCGGATATCTGCTGAAGCAGCTGTTGGGCAGTCATGATCCCCGGCTCGTTTCCCAGACCCGGCGGAACGGATCGTTGTTGTCGTCGCGGTGCCGCCAAGCGCTCCACAGCCAAGCAATGGAATCGAAAATCGTCAACCACAATCCGTCCCACCAGCATAGTGGGCTGAAATGGTGGGCAAGGCTGCTTTTCTAAGTGGCTGATAAATTGAATTATTTTTCGCCACGAAGCTGAAGCGTGCCAAGTCTCGAAGCCGTTTAGCGTTGGGCCTTGATGGGCAATATCCCATCAGCGCTCGATTCCCGTTTGCCCGGCGAATCCTCTAAGAATGCGAAATGCCGCGCTTTGCCGCCAATCTCGCCTACCTCTTCACCGAACGGCCGCTGCTGGAGCGGTTCGCCGCGGCAGCGGCCGCGGGCTTTACGGCGGTCGAGCTGCAATCCCCGTACGATCATCGGGCGGCCGATATCCGGCGTGAGATCGAGCGGCATGGCCTGACCATTCTCGGCATCAACACGCCGCCGGCGCCCGGCGCCGAAACCGGCCTCGCCGCGGTGCCCGGGCGCGAGCAGGAGTTTGCGGCGCTGTTCGGCCGGGCGCTCGACTTTGCCACAGCGATCGGCGGCCGGACCATCCACTGCATGTCCGGCAAAGTGCCCCCCGACCGGACGTGCGAAGCCGAATCCGTCTTCGTCGCCAATCTCGGGCGCGCCGCCGACCTTGCCGGCGAGAAGGGGCTCGGCCTCCTGATCGAGCCGCTCAACCACCGCGACCGGCCGGACTACGTGCTCCATCTGCCGGAGCAGGCGGCCGCCATCATCGAACGGGTGGGCCGGGCCAATGTGCGCATGCAGTTCGATTTCTATCACGCGCAGATCCAGGCCGGGGATTTGTTCACGCGCTTTGCGCGGCATCTCGCCGTCATCGGGCACGTCCAGGTCGCGGCGGTGCCGTCGCGGGCGGAGCCCGACGAGGGCGAGGTGAACTATGCCGCCGTGTTCCAGATGATCGACCGCAGCGGCTATGACGGCTGGGTCGGCTGCGAATACCGCCCGCGCGGTCGTACCGAGGACGGGTTCGGCTGGGGCCGGGCCTATGGCCTCGGCGGGAGGATGGCTGCCCCCGATGCGGAAAAACTCATACGGCCATGAGCGAGCGGGAAGACCTCGTACTGGCCTACCGGATTCTCGCGGCCCACGGGGTCGTGGATGCCTATGGGCATGTGAGCCTGCGCACAGCGAAGAATCCCCAGCGCTACCTGCTGGCGCGGGCGATGGCCCCCGAACTCGTCACCGCCGACGACATCGTGGAATTCGATCTCGACAGCAATGCCGTCACGGACCCCGGCGTCGCGCTTTATCTCGAGCGCTACATTCACGGCGAAATCTTCAAGTGCCGCCCCGATATCAATGCCGTCGTGCACAACCACTCGCCCTCGGTGATCCCGTTCGGGGTCACCACGGTGCCACTGCGGCCGCTGTTCAACACCGGCGCCTTCATCGGCGAAGGCGTCCCGACCTTCGAAATCCGCGATTTCCAGGAGAGCGGCGATCTCATCATCAAGACCCCGCATCTCGGCTGGTCTCTGGCGAAGACGCTCGGGGCCAAGCCGGCGGCGCTGATGCGCGGGCATGGCGCCGTGGTGGTCGGCGAAAGCCTGATGCTGGCGGTGGTGCGCAGCGTCTATCTCGAGCTGTCGGCGAAGCTGCAGATGCAGGCCATGCTGATCGCCGGTCCCGGCGGCAACATCGTCTATCTCGACGACCGCGAGGTCGCCGCGACCAGCGGCCGCCAGGCCTCCGCCGGCACCTGGAAGCGCACCTGGGACCTGTGGTGCATCAAGGCTCGCGCGCAGATCGACATGGAACGCAAGGCGAAGCGGCGGCGCAGGGAAGTGGCCGCGCCTATCGGCGCCCGCGCCCGCAGGCCGCGGTAAGCCCGCGCGAAATCCGCGAATGAGCCGACCGATTTGGGTATAGTCGGCCGATGAGGACCGCCGCGATGTCATCGCCGTCCCAATCCGATCTCGCCCGCTCCGGCACGCTGGAGGAGCTCTACGGCAAGCTCGACCGGGTCGGCATGGGGCCGGGCTGGAACAAGCCGACGCCGTCGCTGTGGCCGGCGCCGCGCAAGACTTTGGTGCCGGCCCACTGGAAATACGAGCTCGCCCGCGGCGCGCTCGACGCCGCCGGCCGGCTGATCAACACCGCGCTCGCCGAGCGGCGCAACCTGATCCTGTTCAATCCGGCCGAGGGCAACACCTATGGCACGGTGCGCACGCTGGTCGCGGCCTACCAGATGATCATGCCGGGGGAGTGGGCGCGGGTGCACCGCCACACGCCCAATGCGCTGCGCCTCATTCTCGATGCCGAGCCCGGCACCTACACCGAGGTCGACGGCCTCGACATCGCCATGCAGCCGGGCGACGTGCTGCTGACGCCGAACTGGTCGACCCACGGCCACGGCAATCGCAGCAGGGCGTGCGCCTATTGGCTCGACTTCCTCGATGCGCCGCTGGTGCAACTCTTGGAGCCGATGTTCTTCGAAGCCATTGAGGACGAAGCGCATGCGGCTGCGACGTCCGCCCCGGCCGCGGCCCCGGACCTGGCGGTGACGGACTCGCCTTTCGTGTTCACTCTCGAGGAAACATTGCGCCGGCTCGGTGACGCAAGGCCGCAACCGCGCGGGCCGTTCGCGACCCAGATCGAGCTGGGGCATCCCGCGCTCGCCACCACGGCGCTCTACATGATGCGGCTCGCCCCGGGCGTCCGCACCGCGCCCTATCGGACCACTGCCAACAACATCTTTGCGGTGGTGCGAGGAGAGGGCGTCTCCGATATCGACGGCGAGCGGTTCGAATGGCGGCGCGGCGATGTCATCGCGGCGCCGGCCTGGCGTCCGCATTGGCACGAGGCGGCGGGCGACGCCATCCTGTTCCGCGTCACCGACGAGCCGGTGATGCAGCGCTTCGGCTGGTGGCGCGAGGAATTTCCGGCCGCCGCAATGGAGCATTGAACGCTGGAGCATCGAACATGGCATCGATGGGAATCTCGCGCATTGTCGTCGCCACGGCCGTCGCCATGGCCGCGCTGGCCTCGACCTGCGCCGCGGCGCAGAATTGGCCGAGCCGTCTCGTCCGCATCGTCGTGCCGGCGGCCCCGGGCGGCTCTTCGGATGCGGCGGCGCGCCTGGTGACGAACCACTTCCAGACGCTGTTCCGGCAGCCCTTCATCATCGAGAACAAGCCCGGCAACGGCAATGCGCTGGGCGCAGCCTTCGTCGCGCAGGCGGAGCCCGACGGCTACACGCTGCTGTCGTCGAACTCGGCGTCGAACCTCACGGTTCCCCTGGTCGCCAAGAACGCCGGTTACGACCCGGTCGCCGACTTCAGCCACATCGTCATGCTGACGAGCTCGCCCTATGTGCTGGCGGTCTATCCGGGTCTCGGCGTGAAGACCCTGGCGGAGTTCGTCGCCAAGGCACGTGCCCAGCCCTTGTCTTACACCGCGGCCAATCGCGGCGGCCTCGGCAATATCGCCGGCGAATATTTCCAGCGCCTGGCCGGCATCTCGATGCAGCACGTGCCCTATCGCGGCGGTGCCCCGGCGGTGGCCGACGTCATTGCCGGGCACGTGCCGGTGGTGTTCCTGCCGGTGACGACGGTGGGCGAACATGTGCGCAGCGGCGGACTGGTGGCGCTGGCGATTTCGTCGCGCACCCGCGTCGCGGTGATGCCGAACGTGCCGACCTTCGGGGAAAGCGGCTATCCCGACCTGGTTCTGTCGTCGTGGTTCGGCCTGTCGGGACCCAAGAAGCTTTCGCCGGACATCGTCGCCCGCATCAACCGCGAAGCGCGCGCGTTTCTCAAAGAACCGCAGATGAGGAAGCTCGCCGACAACGACGCCTCCGATCCCCTCGATGCCGATGCCGCAGGCTTCACGCGTTATGTGGCCGGCGAGGTCGAGCGCTGGGGCAAGATCGTGCGCACGCTCGACATCAAGGCCGAGGAGTGAGTCCTTCGGTCGACGGCGCCTCGGTGCGTCTCCCGACAATTACCGACCCTATTGGCGTCATTGCCCGGCTCAGACCGGGCAATCCAGTGCTCACGGCCGTTGTTTACTGATAGGGGCTCGTGCGAACGCCGTCGCTGCGGTTCGACGACGGCGATCCCGCACTCGATGCCGCATGATCCCCCGCAGGTACTTTTCCGTCATCGTCGGCTACCATTACCTTCGCTTGGTGAAGGTTACGGATTAACGTGGGCCGGTCCGGGGACGGAACCTGCACCGGGCTTTCCCGATAGCGAGCGTTCGAGGTGAAGGGCGATGACCTATGTGCCGCACACGGAGCGCGAGACGCGCGACATGCTCGCCGCGGTCGGCGTCTCCCGCATGGAGGATCTGTTCGACGACGTCCCGGCGGCGCTGCGCTTTCCCGCGCTCGAACTGGCGGCGCCGTCGTCGGAACCGGAGATCACCGCGGAAATGCAGGGGCTTGCCGGGTGCAATTTCGCCGTCGAACCGTCGCACTCGTTTCTCGGCGCCGGCACCTACCACCACTTCCGGCCGGCGACCGTCGACTACGTGCTGCGCCGCGGCGAGTTCTACACCTCCTATACGCAGTATCAGCCGGAGGCGAGCCAGGGCATGCTGCAGGCCCTGTTCGAATACCAGAGCATGATCTGCCGGCTCACCGCCATGGAGGTGAGCAATGCCAGCCATTACGACGGCGCCACCGCGCTCGCCGAGGCGGTCCTGCTGGCGCTGAACGTGGCGCAGGGAAAGCGCAGCAAGATCATCATGTCGCCGGCTGTCCATCCGCAATACCGCGCGGTGGTGAAGACCTATCTGCGCGGCACCCACGCGGCCGCCATCACCGGCGACGAAGACGGCCGCTGCGATCTCGGCCAGCTCGTCGGGCGGCTCGATGGCGAGACCGCCGCGCTCGTCATTCAGAATCCCGACTTCTTCGGCCAGTGCGAGCCGGTCGACGGCCTCGCCGACGCCGTCCATCGTGCCGGGGCACTGCTGATCGTGGCGACCGATCCGATCGCGCTCGGCCTGTTGCGCCCGCCGGGAGCCTATGGCGCGGACGTGGTGGTCGCCGACGGGCAGCCGCTCGGGATCGCGCCCTCGTTCGGAGGGCCGCACCTCGGCATCTTCGCCTCCCGCATGGAATATGCGCGGCGCCTGTCGGGCCATCTGGTCGGCGAAACCGTCGATTCGGAAGGCCGGCGCGGCTATGTGCTCACCCTGGCGACGCGGGAGCAGCACATCCGCCGCGCCAAGGCGACGAGCAACATCTGCACCAATTCCGCGCTCTGCGCCGTTGCCGCCGCAGCCTATCTCGCCACCATGGGCAAGCAGGGGCTGCGCCGCGTCGCCGAGCTGTGCTTCCACAAGAGCCATTACGCCGCCGCCGAGATCGGCCGGCTCGAGGGCTTTGCGGTGAATCCGCAGGCGCCGTCGCGAGCCTTCTTCAAGGAATTCGTGGTGCGGCTGCCGCGCCCGCCTGCCGAGGTGAATAAGATGCTGCGCGAGCGCCACGGCATCATCGGCGGCTACGATCTCGGCGGCGACTATCCCCATCTCGCCGGTCACATGCTGCTGGCGGTGACCGAGGTCAATACGCGCGCCGCCATCGACCGGCTGGTCGGTGCCTTGCGCGAGATCGCCGCATAGGAGGCCGTCGCCGATGTCGCGGATTCGAAAGAAAGCACGGTCTATCGAGTGGCTGCCCCTTCTCCCTCCCCCGCAATCGGGAGAGGGTCGGGGAGGGGGCGCGGCCCGCCGGCGCGGCGCCGGTGGATCGTCAGCAGGCCCCCTCCCCAACCCTCCCCCGCAAGCGGGAGAGGGGATGGGTGCGACGGGACGAAAGTCATGAGCGCCCGCACCATCCCGACCGTCTATGAACTGAGCGTGTCGGGGCGGCATGGCATCGATCTGCCGGCGGCGGACGTACCGAACGCCCCGCTGCCGGTGAACGAACTGCGTGCCGATTGCGGGCTGCCGGAGCTGTCGCAGCTCGACGTGGTGCGCCACTATCTCGCGCTGTCGCAGCGCAATTTCGGCGTCGACAGCGGCTTCTATCCGCTCGGCTCCTGCACCATGAAATTCAATCCCAAGGAAAACGAGGAGATTGCGCGGATCGCAGGCTTCGCCTTGTCCCACCCGCTGCAGGAGCCGGAAACCGTGCAGGGCAATCTGGCCGTGATGTTCGAGCTGCAGCAATGGCTCGCCGAGATCGGCGGATTCGCTGCGGTGTCGCTGCAGCCGGCCGCCGGCGCCCATGGCGAGTTCACCGGGCTCCTGATGATGCGTGCCTATCACGGCGCGCGCGGCGACTCCGGGCGCAACCGCATCCTCATTCCGGATTCCGCCCACGGCACCAATCCCGCCTCGACCACCATGGCCGGCTTCACGGCGGTCGAAGTTCCCTCCGACGCGCGCGGAAATGTCGACCTGGAGGCGGTGCGCGTCGCCTGCGAC
>DASYNT010000223.1:0-8722 GCA_036008405.1 Xanthobacteraceae bacterium | reverse complement strand
GCTTCATCTCCTCGACGAGGTCGTAGAGCGAGGGCCGGCGGCTCTGCACGCCGCGCAGCGTCATCGCCGAGCCGGCCGCCGAATGCTGCGCAAGCTGGTCGGTGAATTCGCGCCAGCCGCGCGGGTCCTTGTTCTGGTGCTGCACCCGCGACGGCCCCAGCGCATAGGCTTCGGCCGCCTCGGCCATGCTCTCCTGCTCGAACCGCGCGGCGCTGGCTTGCGCTTCGGCGGTGAATCGCGACCGCGTACCCGGGCTCGCGCCATAGCCGCAGCCGGCGATGACGAGGGAGCGGGCGCGGTCGGGATAGGTGAAGCCGAAATGGGTCGTCGCGAATCCGCCCATGGAGAGGCCGACGATATGGGCCTTGTCGATATTCAGTGCGTCGAGCACGGCACGGATGTCGTCACGGGCGCGCGCCTGCGAATAGCGCCCGACCTCGGCCGGCACGTCGGAGGGCGGATAGCCGCGGGCATTGTAGGCGATGGCGCGGTAGCGCCGGCCGAAATGGCGAAGCTGCCCCTCCCAGGAGAGGGCGTCGCCGGCGAATTCGTGCACGAACACGACGGGAATCCCGCTGCCGGCCTCGTGATAGGAGAGTTTCACGCCGTCGTCGGTGGTGAGATAGGGCATGGCGAAGTCCTGGCTTGGCATTCGGTGACCGGCCGGTTCGGGCGGGCTTCGCCCGGCGCCGGAGCTTACCCCATTAGCCGGTCCCGCCGGGGATTTCACCGGGGCCGAGTGCAAACTGTTTTCGCACGGTTTCGCGAGACTTTGGACCGATGCCGGGGTCTTGAAGAGCCTGGACTTTCCGTGTCCCAGTGTCCGGTTCGATTGGAGGCTGCTTTTGCCCTGCTTTTGTGGCAGGATTCAAATCATGAACACACAGGAAATCCTCGGCCGTCTCCGGGAGAACGAGCGCGCCTTGCGGGAGCGCGGCGTCACCCATGCGGCCTTGTTCGGCTCGCGCGCGCGGGGCGATGATCGACCCGACAGCGACATCGACATCATGATCGAGATCGCGCCCGACATTGTACAGGACGTGTACGCCTATGTGGGTTTGAAAAACTACATCGCCGGGCTTTTCACCGAGGCGGTCGATGTGGTCGATCGCGAGGCGCTGAAATCCTATGTTCGCCCGGCGGCAACGGCCGACGCGGTCTACGCCTTCTAAGTCGTCCGATCCGCAGAAGCGGCTGCTCCATATACGCGACAACATCTATCTTGCCCGCACTTTCGTCGATGGCATCGCTTATGAGGAATTTCGCGACAATCAGCTCATCTTCTATGCAGTGACGCGCGCTTTGGAGATTATCTCCGAAGCGTCGCGGCGGCTCCCCAATGAAATGAAGGCACGCCATCCGGACATTCCATGGAACGAGATGGCCGGGGCCGGCAATGTCTACCGGCATGATTACGAAGATGTGCGTAGGCGCCTCGTTTGGGGCACCGTACATAACCGGCTTCCCCCCTTGCTGGCGGTTGTGGAGCGAGAGCTTGCCCGGTTCGGTGAACCTCCGTGATTTGAGGCTACACCGACGTTTCGACCGACACTCAGGGCTCGATCATCCGATTTGTCCGCATCAAGATGCCGAATACGATCTGCCGCGATTCCGTGTGGGTCGGCGCAGGCGGATCGACGGCGGCGGCATCCAAGGGTTCTTCACCGCGATATGGCACCAATAAGCGGCGTCCGGGCCTGGAATAAACGGCGAGCCGTGCCTATGTCAGGCCCGCCCAGGGCCGGAGCGATTCGAGCCCTTCGGGCAAAGCGGGCAGTCCTATAGTCGGTCAAGCCGTCTCATGGGCGCCGTCTCGGCGGCGCCAATGCGGTGGTTTCGTTGCTGAATTCGTGCCCGGCCGAAGCGGCGAAGGCGTCAGCCGCCAGGTCGGGCGATTGGATTGGATCGAGGCATCGAACACGGGTATTATCGCCGGGTGTCGGCGCGCCTTCCTTCCATGCGGAACTTGGACCACGATCTGGCGTTTTCAACCCCATGCATGCGCCGGGCGGCGCACTCGCTCCTCGCCGATGCCAACGGATCCCCATGCCGCGCATGCAGCCGATAGCCTCGACCGCCAGGGATGTCCGTGCCGGCCAGGTCGGCTTGTGGCCCGATCGCCGCGTCGGCGAACAGGCTGGCGCCTGGATGCGCGCCTACGGCAGCGTGCGCGCGGAGACCGAGCGCCGCGCTGCCCGCCTTTCCGCGGAAGATCAGGTTGTCCAGTCGATGCCCGATGCGAGCCCGATCAAATGGCATCGTGCCCACACCACGTGGTTCTTCGAGCAATTCGTGCTGGCGCCCCATGCGGCCGATTATCGCCCTTTCGACGAGCGCTTTGCCTATCTGTTCAATTCCTATTATGTCGCCGCCGGTGCGCGCCATGCCCGGCCGAAGCGGGGCGTGCTGACCCGCCCGGACTGCGAAGAGGTGGCGCGTTATCGCGCCCATGTGGATGCGGCCATGCACAGTCTCGTCCACTCGTCCTGCGGCGATGCGCGCGATCGTGTGATCGCCTTGCTGGAGATCGGGCTTCATCACGAGCAGCAGCACCAGGAATTGATGCTGACCGATATCCTTCACGCGTTTTCGGAAAATCCCGCCGCGCCCGCCTACGACCCGTCGTTCCGGTGGCCGCAGCCCGGCACCGGGGACGGCTTGTGCGCGTTGCCCGAAGGCATCCACACCATCGGGCATCAGGCCCAGGACTTCTGTTTCGACAACGAGACCCCCGCGCATCGCACGCTGGTGGGGCCGGTAGGTGTCGCGCGCGGCCTGGTGCGCAACGGCGACTGGCTCGCTTTCATGGGCGACGGCGGCTATGAGCGGCCCGAGCTGTGGCTGTCGGACGGCTGGACCACGGTCTGCGCCGAGGGCTGGACCGCGCCCGGCCATTGGCGCGAGATCGATGGCGCCTGGCACAGCTTCACGCTCGGCGGGTTGCGGAAGATCGAGGAAGCTCTGCCGGTCTGCCATGTCAGCTATTACGAGGCCGACGCTTTTGCCCGCTGGTCCGGCAAGCACCTGCCGAGCGAGGCCGAGTGGGAGGTCGCGGCGCGCGCCGGGGAACTCGAGGACGCTTTCGGCATCGTCTGGCAATGGACGCGCAGCGCCTATTCTCCCTATCCGGGATACCGGCCGGCGGCCGGTGCGCTCGGCGAGTACAACGGGAAATTCATGGTGAACCAGATGGTGCTGCGCGGCTCCTCGCTCGCAACCCCGCCCGGGCATGCCCGGGTCAGTTATCGCAACTTTTTTCCGCCCGCGGCACGCTGGCAGTTCAGCGGCTTGCGGCTCGCCGACTTTGCCGCCTGAGCGCAGGGTTCCGCACCCCCCGGAGACATGCATCATGAATGTCGCAATCAAGCCGCGCCCGCGTCTCACCGGTGACGCCGCCAGTACGTTTGCCGATGACGTGATGGCAGGCCTTCTGGCGGAGCCGAAGCGCCTGCCGCCGAAGTATTTCTACGACCAGCGCGGATCGCGCCTGTTCGAGGAGATCACGCGGCTCGCCGAGTATTACCCGACCCGGACCGAGACGGCGATCCTCGAGGCCAATGCCGCCGAAATCGCCGCACTCGTCCCGGCCGATGCCGCGATGGTCGAATTCGGCGCCGGCTCCTCAGCCAAGGCGCGCATCCTGCTGCGCGCGGCGGGCCAGGTATCGGCCTATGTTCCCGTCGACATTTCCAGTGAGTTCCTGTCGAACGAGGCGACGCGGCTGCGCCAGGACCTGCCCAAGCTGCGGGTGCTCCCGGTGGCGGCGGATTTCACCAGGCCGTTCGAGCTTCCCGCCGTCCTCGGGGCAAAACCGCGGGTCGGCTTCTTCCCCGGCTCGACCATCGGCAATTTCGAGCCGCATGAAGCCCACGCCTTCCTGCGGCATGCTGCGGCGCTGCTCGGGCGCGGTGCGCTGCTGATCATCGGCGTCGACCTCGTCAAGGATCCCGCCATCCTCAATGCCGCCTACAACGACGCTGCCGGGGTGACCGCGGCGTTCAACCTCAACCTGCTGGAGCGCATCAATCGCGAACTCGAGGGCGAGTTCAAGCTGGAGAACTTCCGCCACCGCGCCTTCTACAACCGCGAAAAGCAGCGGGTGGAGATGCATCTCGTCAGTCTCGTGCGCCAGAAAGTCCGGGTCATGGGCAAGCTCGTCGATTTTCGCCGCGGCGAGACCATCCACACCGAGAACAGCTACAAATACACCGTCGAACTGTTTCGCAGCCATGCCAGGAGCGCCGGATGGACGCCCGCCGCGTCCTGGCTCGATGCCCAGGGCTATTTTTCGGTTCATGCGCTGGTCGCCGCGGCGCCGGTCAAGGCGGTACGCAGAATAGTCGAATAGGGCCCGCGCCGCGCACTCCGTAGCTCGAGGGCATGCCGATGAAAATCGTCGGGTTTGAAACGGATGCGGGCCTGCGGCTCGGCGTCGTCGCGGGCGACGAGGTCGTCGATCTCCAGGCCGTCGATGCGACCGTTCCCAACGATCTCGCGGTCGTGCTGGCGCGCAACAATGGCGACCTGCGGCCGCTCGCCGAAATCGCCGGGCGTGCGCCCGCTGCCGCGAGGCGGCCGCTGGCCGGGCTGAAATACGCGCTGCCGGTGGCGCGGCCCGGCAAGATCATCTGCCTCGGCCTCAATTATCTCGAGCACGTCAAGGAAGGGCCCAACGCGGCGAACGTGCCGAAATACCCGACGCTGTTCATGCGCGGCCTCAATTCGCTGGTGCCGCACTTGGCGCCGCTGATCCGTCCCAAGGTCTCGGAGACCTTCGACTACGAGGCCGAGCTGGTCGCCGTGATCGGCAAGCGTGCCAGGCACATGACGCTCGAAAACGCGGTGTCCTGCGTCGCCGGATGGACCTGCTGCAATGAAGGCTCGATCCGGGAGTTCCAGCGCCACACCACGCAATGGCACATGGGCAAGAATTTCGACCGCAGCGGCGCGCTCGGCCCATGGGTCGTGACCGCCGACGAACTGCCCCCCGGCGGCCGGGGCCTGAAGATCGAAAGCCGGGTCAACGGCAAGGTGATGCAGTCGGACAATACGTCCAACATGATGTTCCCTGTCGCGGAGACCATCGTCTACGCGACCCAGGGCATCACGCTGGAGCCCGGCGACCTCCTGGTCACGGGAACCCCGTCGGGCGTCGCCCATGCCCGCAAGCCGCCGGCCTGGATGCGCCACGGCGACGTCTGCGAGATCGAGATCGAAGGGATCGGGATCCTGCGCAATCCCATCGAGGACGAGAAGTAGTTGCGAGTCATTCCGGGGCGCGCTCATGCGCGAACCCGGAATCCAGGCGGCCCAGCGATCTGCACCGCCCAACGGACTCTGGGCTCGCCGCTTGGCACCGCCCCGGAATGAATGACCGCTATTTCCCCGTGACCTTGCGGATCAGCTTTTCGAAGCCGGCGAGCTGCTGCTTGATCAGGTCGATGGTGGGCTGGTCCTTCAATTCCAGGCTGTCGTCGAATTTCTGGCCGGCGAAGGTGACGATGACCTCGGGCCGGCCCAACAGCACCGCGTCGATCGAGGTCAGCGACTGGCGCAGGTGATACTGCATGCGCGAGCCGCCGAGGAGGCCGGTCGCGGCCGACTGCAGCGCCACCGGCTTCATGGCGAACGGCTGTTCCTTCATGCGCGAGACCCAGTCGATGGCGTTCTTGAGCACGCCGGGCATGGACCAGTTGTATTCGGGCGAGCAGATCAGCACGCCGTCGGCGCCGCGGATGGCGGCGGCGAGATCGTTTGCCGAAGCGGGAAAGCCGACGCTGTCCTGGATGTCGTGATTGTAGAGCGGGAAGCCGTCGAGCGGCGGCGCCGCGACGATCGACAGGCCGGGCGGCGCCAGGGTCGCCGCGATCCGCGCCAGCGCGGCGTTGAAGGATTTCTTGCGCAGCGAGCCGCAGATGCTGACCACCTTGACCTGATCCGCCATGACCATCCTCATGCCGCCTGCACGCTCCCGCGCCCGGGCGGCCGGCCGGGCGACGGAGTCCCCGCGCCCTTATAGCCAAAAACGCGCCCGCGAAAAGTCACGCCTGGGCAGACGGGGGCAGACGGCCCGTCGCCGGCCGTCGCGATCGAGCAGGTCGGCCCGAGCCGACATCTGCTCCGGCAATGCCCGGCAGCTGCCACGCCTGGCGGGACCTGCGGCGTGACCGGAAACCGGCCTTGCACCCTTTCTTCACCCTGGTCTGGTCATTATGGTGCCCGACTCGTCGAGGAGAAGGCTGTCCATGAATGTCTCGCGATGCCTGCGATCGGCCGCGCTCGTCGCGCTGACGGGCCTTGCCGCCTGCGTCGGCGATGCCCCGCCGGAGCAGCCGGCATTCTATCGCAGCATGGCGAGCGAGGAGGCGCAGGTCGACGGCCCCACCGCCGCCTCGATGATCTCCGGCTATCGCCACAATAACGGCCTCGGCGCGGTCGAGGTCGACCCCGATCTGATGCGGCTGGCGCTGGAGCGGGCGCGCGGCATGGCGGCCCACGACAAGCTCGATCGCAATCCTGGCCGTGACTTCAACAAGAACCTTGCCGGCGCCGGCTTCAACGCCAAGAAGTCGGTGGAGAACATCAGCGCCGGCTACCACACATAGGCCGAGGCGTTTACCGGCTGGCGGGATTCGCCGCCGCACCGCGCCAACATGCTCAATGCCGGCGCCAACCGGATGGGCATCGCCGCGGTCTATGCGCCGCAATCGAAATACAAGGTGTACTGGGCGCTGATCATGGCCACCAAGGACAGCGGCTGATGCGGTGGGCGTGGGCGGCCGCGGAGACGATGAAACCCGAGGGAGATCACATGGGAAGGATTGGAACGGCTTGCCTGCTGATTGCGCTCGCGGCCCCTGCGGCGGCTGCCGCCGACCTGCCGGCGCGTAAACCGGGCCTGTGGGACATCAAGATGAGCTTCGAGGGTCGCGCCGGGGTCCAGTCGGTCCAGCAATGCATCGATGCCGAGACCGATGCGATCATGCAGTCGAGCGCGAGCAATATCGGCAGCCAGAATTGCTCGAAGCGCGACGTCGTGAAAGCCGGCGACAAGATGACCATCGATTCCGTGTGCATGGTCGCAGGCAAGAGCGCGACCTCCCACGCGGTCGTCACCGGCTCGTTCGACAGCGCCTACACGATGACCGTGGCGTCGAAGAGCGACATCGGTCCCATCAACATGACCATCGCCGGCAAATGGCTCGGCCCCTGCGAGGCCGGCCAGAAGCCCGGCGACCTGATCCTGCCCGGCGGCATGAAGCTCAACCTGCGCGACATGGCGAACCGCCCCGGCGGGCCCGGCGGCCCGCCGCCGACGCCGCGGTAGGGGCGACGAACGAAAACATCGTAACTGTCATCGCCCGGCTCGACCGGGCGATCCAGTAACCACCTGCGTTTCAATTGAGCTACGGACCGGCAATTCCGGGAAAAAGGTCGACCCAATTCGGATTCGTCTTCTCGATCAACTCGACCTTCCATGCGCGAGTCCATTTTTTCAGACGCTTCTCGCGTTGAATGGCAAATTCAATTTGATCGAATTGCTCATAATGGACCAATCGGTGGACAGCATATCGGCGACTAAAGCCGGCGATGGCGTCAGTGCGGTGTTCATAGACGCGCCGGATAAGGTCATTGGTCACGCCGACATAGAGCGTGCCACCGATGTCGCTTGCAAGGATGTAGACCCAGTAGACGCGGTCCATGTTCATCCGTCGCGCTTGGTGGCTACTGGATCGCCCGGTCAAGCCGGGCGATGACACCATTGGGATTCAGGACCCCAAGAGGAATCGATTGTCGGAGGCCGCGCGTTACCCCCACTTCACCCCGTGCCGTGCCAGCACTTCGCGCACCTTCGCGACGAGGTCGGCCTCGGGCACGGCGAACTGGGCGGCGGCCTGTTTCTGCAGGTAGTCGTCGCGCTCTTTGCTTAAGGTCGCGAGCTCGGCGCCGACGATGAGGTCCTTGATCTGCACCTCGCCCCTGCCCTTTTCGTCGGAGCCCTGGATGACGACGCAGGGGCTGCGGCGGCGGTCGGCGTATTTCATCTGCGGGCCGAATTTTCCGGAGCCGAGATAAAGCTCGGCGCGGATGCCGGCGCGGCGCAGGCTCGACGCCATGCGCTGGTAGTCGGGGATGCGGTCCTTGTCGAGCACGGTGACGATCACCGGCCCGGGCTCGGGCTTCGTCTCGACCTTGCCGAGATGGGTGAGGGCGGCGAGTAGCCGCGAAACGCCAATCGAGAAGCCCGTCGCCGGCACCGCCTCGCCGCGGAAGCGCGCGATGAGGCCGTCGTAGCGGCCGCCGCCGCCGACCGAGCCGAAGCGGACCGGCTTGCCGTCGACGCCGCTGGCGGGGAAGGTGAGTTCGACCTCGTAGACGGGGCCGGTGTAATACTCAAGGCCGCGGACGACCGACCTATCGATTACAATCCTTCCTTGATAGCCGGCCTCGTCGATCAGTTTCTTTATTTGTCGCAGTTCGTGCGCGCCTTCGCGACCAGAGACTGTTTCGGAGAACCGGATGTTTAGTTCGACAAACGCGGCGTCCAATTTGTCTAGGTCGGGTAGTTCGGCAGTGCTGGCAATTCTACCCTGTGGTCCGAATCCAACGGCGGCTAGGACGAATTTTGCTTGAACATCAGACAATCGTGCGCCTTCAGTAAAATCGCCGCTTTCGTCCTTGCGTCCATGACCAAGTAACAGCATTACGTCTTTTGGCTCCA
>DASYNT010000222.1:0-7572 GCA_036008405.1 Xanthobacteraceae bacterium | reverse complement strand
GCCTATGACGGCATGGCGTGGCTCTATGGGGGGATGTGAGCGGAGAACGAACGTAGAGAAAGCGGATGACGATCTTTCCTTTCGAGCGGGTGCAGGCGGCCGGCGAGCAAGCCCTCGCGACATGGGAGCAACTGAAGGCTGCCGGTCGCGGATGTCCCGTAGTTGTCGGTGACGATGATTCAGTGGGCGTACTGATGGCTCATTTCAGTCCGATGTGGCCCAACAAAATCTCGATTGCGGAAATCCTCGCTGCCGCGGCCACAATTCAACATCCGGAAGGCCTCAAGGCCCTAAAGGCTCAAGAACGTGCAAGAGCTCGCGAGCATCTCAGGCGCCAGCTTGAGCACCAAACCGCCTCGCTGCCGAGAGTGATTGAAATAGATTCGAGAGGTCGCGAGAAAGCTCCGCGCGGCCATGCTGCAGAAATCCGGGAAAGGCGACCTCGCTTGGGCAGATGGCCTTCCAGGGCCGAGTCTCTGCCCGCGCTATCCGTGGCGCTCGACTACCGAGGACCAAAGAAGAAGGTTTACGTCGCTCTCATCCAGACCGACGATTGGACGACAATTCCAGCCCATTTGCACTATGGCGGATGGAATGCCTGCCCTCAGCCCGAGTATCACGTTGCCGCCTTGCGATCATGGCGTGATCGGTACGGCGCCGAATTGGTCGGTTTGAGCTCCGATAGGATGGATCTGAGGGTAGCACGTCGACCCCAACCCCGCTCAGAAGCCCTCGATCTGGCGCGCGAACATTACGTCTTCTGCAACGATATCGTGGACCAGGGGCTCGGAACTCTCAGCAAACTCGCTGCTTGCCTGATGGCGAACGATTGGTGGGAATTTTGGTGGGACTGATACTCGTCGACAAATCGTCTCGTGGGACGGGCTAGCGCTAAGGGTTCCGCCTCGGCTAATCTTACTGAGTCCAACCCACGCTACGTGCGGCGATGGCCGTGCGCAGCAACACGTAAAGCACGACGGCGTTGAGGACGTGCCAGACGAAATGGCTGCCGAGCGCAAATTGCGGACATATCGCGGTATCGACGGTGCGGAATGCCAATGAGGCCGCGAACACCGCTGCTGCGAGCCAGAGACTGCGCCGGGTCGCCGGCTCACCCGCGGCGAGCGCAACGGCGATCAGCGCTGCCAGCGCCGGCAGATAGCCGACCGAGCCATTGAGGAGCCGCGGCGGTGCCGATGCCGCCAGCGCCTGCGCGCCGGCCGCGAAGGCGACGACGATCGCGCCCGCCGCGACGGCCTTGAAGTGTACGAAACGGACGAGCGCGAGCAGCAGATAGCCGTAGATGAAGATCGCGATCGGGATAACGTCGGCGAGGATTGCGGCGCGGGTCGCGACCGTGTGGAACACGAAGGAGCCGGTCCCCACGGCGGCAACGACGGCGATCAGCGCCAACGCCGGCCAGTCGTCGCGGTCGCCGCGGCGCCACAGGCGGAACGCGGCGGCGGCCGCAATCAGGAATGCCACGTTGGAAAGCGCATTGACGGGCTCGGCCCAGAACGAGGCGTCGGTGCGCTCGCAATAGAGATCGAGCGGTGTCGACCAATCCATTGTCTTCTCGGATCTGTCTGCCCGAATCTGTCTGCTCGGATCCGTCTGCTCAACCCAGGCGCAGGACGATCGCCGCCATCCGATCACAGCTTCGGAATTTTGGCGTCGTCGATCACCTTGGCCCATTTCGCGATCTCTGCCTTGAGCCGGTCGGCGATCTCATCCGGCGGACCGGCCTGGGCCTCGATGCCGAGTTCGAGCAGCCGGGCTTTGACATTGGGCTGCGCCATCACCTCGCGCACCGCCTGGTTGAGCTTCGCGACGACATCGGGCGGCGTGCCGGCCGGCGCGAACAGCGCGTTCCACGATGTCACCGCATAACCGGGCACGCCGGCCTGCGCGACCGTCGGGACCTTGGGCAGCATCTGGGATCGCATGTCTCCGGAGGTCGCGATCACGCGCAGCTTGCCGTCCTCGAGGCCGGATTTCACCGTGGCATAGTATTCCACCAGCAGCTGGATATCGTTGCGCAACAGCGCGATCACCGCTTCGGGCGCGGTGCGGTAGGTGATCAGGGTGAAGCTCTCGCCCGACAGCGAGCGCAGCAGCTCGGCGGCCAGGTTCTGGGTGCTGCCGACGCTGATGGTCCCCACATTCAGCTTGCCGGGACTGGCCTTCGCCTCTTTGAGGAAATCGCCGAGCGTGTGGTACGGCGACGCCGCGTTCACGGTCATCGCAAGGTCGAAATTCCCCAGCGCCGAAATCGGCATGAAATCCCTGACCGGGTCAAACGGCAGGGTCTTGAACAGCGGCACGCTGATGGCGGTGCCGTTGGTGACGAGGGCGAGCGTATAGCCGTCGGCGGGCGAAGCCAGCACCGAACGCGCCGCCGCAATCCCGCCGGCGCCGGGCTGGTTGTCGACGATGACGCGCTGCCCGAGCCTGTCGCCGAGCCGTTCCGCCACCACCCGCGTGGTGATGTCGGCGATGCCGCCGGCCGCGAACGGCAGGATCACCCGCACCGGCCGGGTCGGATAGGTCTGGGCCCACGCCGGCGTCGCGGCGAATGCGAACGCCGCCGCGAGGACGCACAGAAGCACCCGAAGCTGATTGGCCTGGTTCATGGTGACACGCCTCCCGCGCCGCGCCTTGGCGCATCCTGGTCGCCGACCGGACGATAGCATGCAACCGCCATGGTCAAGGATGGTTATCAGCCTTCGCCAACGCCGGCATCCGCCATCTGTGCGAGGTCCCTATTGGACCGCCCCGACATCGGCGCCGGCGCCAGCCTGCCATGCTACGCTGCCGCCTGTGCTCAACTGTGGTAGGGCGACGGCGTATAAATTAGGATTTATGAAGCAGGGCGGCTCAGTGGTGCGGGCGAGCGGATCAATTACTCGGCTAGGGTATGTAGGACGAAATCAGCGCGCTCATGCACACTGACTTTAGGCAGGATCGTGACCTCGTAGCTGAGGGAGGGATACACATCGAGCAGTCGCCGATACTCGGCAACACCGGCATTGAGACCATGCCGCCGTTCAGAGTCAGTCACATAAATCTCGGGCCAAGGCGGCGTCAGAAAGACGCGCCTGTGGTAACGATGAGATTGACCAAGCGGTGTCAGCACCGGTTCGCCTGTCAGGTGCTGAAGGGCGACAGCGGCATCGATCAAGCCTCGATCGAAAAACACCCAGCCGTCTAGCGCAGCGGCTGACGCTCGGTCGGCGAGAGCCATCGCAACGGTGCGACGCGCAAAGGCAACAGCATCTATCCAAGGGAGCGCCGAGCCGTCGCATTTCAGCTCCTCCTTGACGATCCGCCGACCGGGTTCCTCCACCGTGGCGTGACCACGTCGGTCTAATTCAATCAGGAGCGTTGACTTGCCACCTCCGGAGCAGCCCGAGATCACTACAAAACGGTTGGCGTCCATATTCCCTCATTTGAATGGAAGGGTTATCCGGTGAAAGCCGTGTCGTCACCGTGCATAAATCAGGATTTTTGCACACGGGTCGGGGGCGGAAATTCCCGCCGAATTCCTTGGATGATTGGGGGTAGGTAGCTCTGATCGAATGAAAACTCGAACGTCAGGCGGATCGAGGGAACATGCTCTCCCACGATCAGGGCCGACACACCAATTCCGCCGGTACGTCCCACGCCCTTCAGAGATAGGCGGAACCCCTCATAGCTACTCAACGTCGCCGCGCCTGAAAGTCGGTTGTAAAGCGATTCGAGCTGCTCCAAAAAGGCAGAATAATCCCCAACCGTGTCGTCTTTGATCGCCGTGGAAAGGCCCCGCTTGAACTTCGATGAGCGTCGGATAGCCAAGCTCGTTCGCGTCGGCCAGGCGGCTGAGGCGGATGCTGGATCGACCGTCTCCTATCACCACTCCGATCTCGGTATCGTTGAACATGGCCCAGCATAGCAACCTCGGTCCCCTGTAACCACCAGCTCGGGGCCATTGACCGGAAAGAGCGTGTTTGGTGCAGAAATCCGGTCCAGAATCACCCCCATGAAATGCGGTTACACCGGGTGTCGACCGATGGCCAGAGCATCGACGCCTCAGGTACGCCCGCGCAAGCCTGCTGACGCGCGCCAGGTGTTCCGCGAGGTTGGCGTCTGACGGCTCTTCTCGACAGCCGCCGCTCGTTGCAAGGTCGCCACATTGGGCGGATAAAACGTCGGCGCGAACGACATAGTCACTAAGGAGCGGCACATGAGCGACATGCACGGCAAGTTCGTCTGGATCGAACTGATGACCAGCGATCCGAAGGCGGCGGAAGGCTTCTATTCCAAGGTTGTCGGCTGGAGCGCCAAGGACTCGGGCCAGCCCGGCATGAGCTACACGCTGCTCTCCATGGGCGAGACGATGATGGGCGGCCTGATGGCGATTCCGGAGGAAGCCAAAAGGATGGGCGCGGGGCCGATCTGGCTCGGCTACATCGCCGTCGACGACGTCGACGCCTACGCCGCGAAGATCACGGCGGCGGGCGGGCGCATCCTCAAGGAGCCGACCGACATTCCCGGCATGCTGCGCTTTGCCGTCGTCGCCGACCCCTACATGACGGCGTTCATGATCATGAAGGGGTTCGGCGACCCGCCGGAGGGCGGCATGCCGGCGCCGGGTACGCCCGGTAGCGTCGGCTGGCGCGAGCTGCATGCCGGCGCGCTCGACGGTGCGTGGGCGTTCTATTCCAGCCTGTTCGGTTGGACGAAGGGCGATGCGATGGATATGGGCCCCGACGGCAAATATCAGCTGTTCAGCATCGATGGCGTGCAGAGCGGCGGCATGATGACCAAGATGGCGAAGAGTCCGGCGCCGTTCTGGCTCTACTATTTCAACGTGCCAAAGCTCGATTCGTGCGTCGAAGCGATCACGGCCAATGGCGGCCAGATCGCGAATGGTCCGATGCAAGTGCCCGGCGGCCAGTGGATCGTGCAGGCGATCGACCCGCAAGGCGCGATGTTCGCGCTGGTGGCGAACGAGCGCTGACTGTTCCGTATGCGCTTTGCCGTTCAATCGGCGCGGCAACCGTCGAGAAACAGGCGCACCGCAGCGCGCAGGCGCCGTTCTTCCTCGGCGGGCGGTTCGCGCCCGACCAGAAGCGCGAGTGTCCTGGGGATGCCAATGACCAGGATGGCGAAATGTTCGGCGCGGGTGCGGGCCTCCGCCGGCGGCAGCGCGGCGAGATCGCGATAACCCGCGAGTACGCCCGCGATCAGGTCGAGCAGGCGATTGCGGGATATGAAGTGCCGGGCGAGCTCCGGAAACTTCGGCGCCTCGGCGATGAACAGGCGGTGGAAGGCCAACGCTTCCGGCGCCAGCACCAGGTCGAGCAGCCTCCGGCCGAAGGCGCACAGCCCTTCCTCGACATCATCGGGTAGCGGCTCGCTGACCTGGAGCGTGCCCATGGCATCCTCCATCAGCCGTTCGATGGCCCCGACGAACAGGGCCGCCTTGTCGGGATAGCGGGCATAGATAAAGCCCTTTGCCACCCCGGCCCGGCGTGAAATCTCGTCGATGGAGGCGCCTTCCCAGCCCCTGTCGAGAAACAGGCGGAATGCCGTCTCGATGAGGCTGCGATGCCGGCGCTCCGCCTCCTGCCGGGTCGGCCGACCGCCCGGGCCACGCTTGAATTCACCGTCTTCGAGCGCCTGGTCGGACATCCGATCTTTTCCTCCTTCCGCCGAACCAATCTCGGCTGACCATCAAACTCCGGACAAACCGGCCTGCCAGGGTGCCACAGCCCAAAATCACCTTGTGGTAGCACCTCGATGGTGCTAATGCAACGATACAGTTCGGTTACAATAGGTCAAGCCCCATGGCCCGTCCGGCAATGATCGCAGTCGTATTGCTCCTCCTCGCCGCAGCAGGCGGCTGGTGGTGGCAGAACCGCGCCCCGCCCCCGGTCCAATGGCAAGGCTATGCAGAGGCCGATTTCGTCAAGGTCGGCCCGACCCAGCAGGGGCTCCTCACCACGCTCGCGGTCCGGCGCGGCTCGAAGGTTACGCCCGGCGCGGCACTGTTCGATCAGGACGACACCGCCGATCTCGCCGCCAAGGAGCAGGCCGCGCGGCAGCTCCGGCAGGCCGAGGAGCAGCTCGCCAATCTCCAGGCCGGCGGCAAGATGACAGAAATCCAGCAGGCCGAAGCCAATCTGGCGAACGCCGAGGCCGCACGCGACAAGATCCAATCCGACCTCAAGCGCAACGAGATCCTGGTGAAAACGAACGCGGTGTCGATGCAGCTGGTTGACGAGGAACGCGCCGACCTGCGCTCCGCCATTGCCAAGGTGCAGGGCCTCCAAGCGGCCTTGGCGCAGATGCATGCCCCGCTCGGACGCGAGCGCGAGATCAAGGCGCAGCAGGCGGCGGCCGAGGCGGCGCGCGCGGCGGTCGACATGTTGCAGTGGCGGCTCGACCAGCGCCACGTCACCGCGCCGGTGGGCGGCGTCATCGCCGACGTTCTTGCCCGCCCCGGCGAGACCATCCCCGCTGGCGGGCCGGTGGTGTCCCTGTTGCCACCGGAAAACATCTTCGTGCGGTTCTTTGTTCCGGAGGCGAGGCTCGCCGAGGTCCATGTGGGCGACCGGGTCAAACTCGTCTGCGACAACTGTCCTGACGACCTCATCGCGACCGTGTCCTTCATCTCGCCGCAAGCGGAATACACGCCCCCGGTCATCTACGGCGAGTCGATCCGCGCCAAGCTCGTCTACATGGCGGAGGCGCGGCCGTCGCCGGAGCAGGCGGCGACGATCAATCCCGGCCAGCCCATGGCGGTGCGTCCGGTTCGCGCGACGGTTCGGGAGGCGCAGGCGCAGCAGGCGGCGCGATGACGGACCTCGTCATCGATGTCCACGGGCTGCGCAAGAGCTTCGGCGCCCGCAGCGTAGTCGACGGGCTCGACCTCCAGGTCGCGGCCGGTCAGATCTGCGGCTTTCTCGGCGCCAATGGCAGCGGCAAGACCACCACCATCCGCATGCTGTGCGGCCTGCTCGTCCCCGACGGCGGCAGCGGCACCTGCCTCGGCCTCGACATCATCCGTCAATCCCAGCTGATCCGCCGCCAGGTCGGCTACATGACGCAGAAGTTCAGCCTCTACGAAGACCTCACCGTCCAGGAAAATCTCGATCTGGTCGCCGATGTCTACGAGATGGCGAATGCGCGCCGGGCGGTGGCCGACATGACCGCGCGCATCGGATTGGCGGATCGGCGCAACCAGCTCGCCGGGCAGCTCTCCGGCGGCTGGAAGCAGCGGCTGGCGCTCGCCGCCTGCATCCTGCACGAGCCCAAGCTCCTGCTGCTGGACGAGCCGACCGCCGGCGTCGACGCCAAGGCGCGCCGCGAATTCTGGGACATGATCCACGACCTCGCCGGCGACGGCCTCACGGTGCTGGTCTCGACCCACTACATGGACGAGGCCGAGCGCTGCCATCGCATCGTCTATCTCGCCAACGGCCACATCGTCGTGCAGGGCGACGCCGGCGAGGTGTCGCGGCATTCCGGCCTCATCACCTTCGAGGTGACGGGGGGCGATATCGACGATGCCGCGCGGCGGCTGCGCCG
>DASYNT010000221.1:0-9136 GCA_036008405.1 Xanthobacteraceae bacterium | reverse complement strand
GATCGATTTCCTCACCCGGATCGGCAAGACGTCCAACGACAAGCGCCAGGAATTCATCCTGTTCTCCGACGTCATGGGCGTCAGCATGCTGGTCGATGCCTTGAACAACAGGCTGGCCGGCGGCGCGACGCCGACCACGGTGGAAGGCCCGTTTCATATTCCCAATGCGCCGGCCTATGCCGACGGCGCCAACATGGCGGAGAAGTGCCCGGGCATCGCCTGCATCATCACCGGAACCGTGCGAGGTCTCGACGGCCGGCCGATCGCCAATGCCGCGCTCGACCTGTGGCAGACCGATGGAGAAGGGCTCTACGAGGCCCAGCGTGACGTCACCGGGCCGTGGATGCGCGGCGTGTTTCACAGCAAGGCCGACGGTACCTATGCGGTCCGCACCGTCGCGCCGATCGGCTACTCGATCCCGATGGACGGGCCGGTCGGGGATCTCATGAAGCGGACCGAGATCTCGGAAATGCGCCCTGCCCATATTCATTTCTGCATCGAGGCGCCCGGCTATCACCGGGTGGTGACCCATCTGTTCCGCCGCGGCTGCCCCTACATCGAAACCGACGTGGTCTATGGGGTGAAGGCGCCGTTGATCGTCGACTTCGTCGAGCATCCGCCCGGTATCGCGCCCAACGGCGACAAGATCGATACCAGGTTCTATACGATCTCCTACGACTTCATCCTGCAGCCGAAGGCCCAGGCGGCGGCAGCGTGAGGTCGCAAGCGTCATTCCGGGGCGCGCGCCTTCGCGCGAACCCGGAATCCAGACGGCCTCGCGCGCAAGCGCGCGTCCCGGAATAACTGCAAGAATGGCTCTGGAGCGCGATTGGGAGGCTTCATGATCGGTAACTGGCGGATGGGGATCGCGGCAGCGGTCATGAGCCTCGCCGCCGTCGCGACGGCTGCGACCGCCGCCGCCCAGCCCGTGGCCGCCCCGGCCTGGCCGACCAAGCCGATCCGGGCGTTCATACCATTCGGCGCCGGCAGCGCCACCGATGTAGTGCCCCGGGCGGTATTCGACCTCCTCGCCATGGAACTGGGCCAGCCCATCGTGATCGAGAACCGCGGCGGCGCCGGCGGTTCCCTGGGCGTCGGGGCCGTGGTGCGGGCCGAAGCCGACGGCTACACCATCCTCGCAAATTCCTCGGCCCACACGGTCGCGCCGTGGATCGTGCCGAACCTGCCCTATGACGTCGCCAGGGACCTCGCCGGGGTGCTGATGATCGGCCAGAGCGCCAATGTCCTGATCGCCCCACTCTCCAAAGGGTGGAAGGCCGTCGAGGACCTCGTCGCCGCCGCCAAGGCCCGGCGCGGCACCACCAATTACGGCTCCGCCGGCGTCGGTACCGGGACCCATTTGGCTGCCGAAAAATTCCGGCTCGGCGCCGGTTTCGAGGCGGTGCATATTCCCTACAAGGGCGGCGCCGAGGCGCTGACCGACGTGCTGGGAGGCCGCATCGACTTCTACTTCTGTCCGATCTCGACCGCGCTCCCGCTCATTCGCGACGGCCGGGTCCGGGCCCTCCTCGTGAGCACGCCGGCCCGCGTGGCCGACCTGCCGGAGGTGCCGACCTCACGCGAGGCAGGCTTTGGCGATTCCAACGTCATCTGGTTCGGCGTCTTCATGCCGGCGAAGACGCCGCGCGGCATCGTCGACAAGTTCCATGCTGCAGGCATGAAGGTGCTGGCATCGCTGCAGATGCGCGAAAAGCTCAACCAGCTCGGGGTCGAGCCGATGCCGATGACGCCCGCGGAGATGGACAGGCTGGTCGCCGACGAGATCGTTGCCAACGGAAAGCTGATCAAGGCCGCCGGTATTCAATGAGCCTTATCATGGGCGGGCGCGCCTGCGCCGCTTGCCTTCGGGAGTGTGAGGAATGGACATCAGGAAGATCACCGACGAACTCTCGGTCGCGCCGCAGATCCATGCCGCGGAGGTGCCCGCCATCGCCGCTGCCGGATTCCGTGCCGTCATCTGCAACCGTCCCGACGGAGAATCGTCGGACCAGCCCTGCGGCACCGACATCGAGGCCGCGGTGAAAGCGAACGGACTGGCGTGGCGCTGCCAGCCGGTGCCGTCCGGCAGCGTCGGCCTGGCGGATGCGCGGGAATTCGGCGCATTGCTGGCGGAACTGCCGAAGCCGGTACTGGCTTACTGCCGCTCCGGCACTCGCTGCGCCACCCTGTGGTCGCTGTCCGAGGCCGGCAGGCGGCCGCTGACGGACATTGTCAGCCGCGCCGCCGCCGCCGGCTATGATGTCGCGGCGATCATGCACCGCATCCTCGGCCCGGGAACCTGACGACGCGCCTGCGCGTTGCCGGGTTGCGCCGCTGCGATGCACGGCCATCCGCTCCGGCACGGCCTGCCGCGGCGCGCGGGCTGCGTTGCAGCGCAGCCGGCGTCGCGCGCAGCAGGTGTCGATCGAAGCGCGGGCCTATTATACCTACGGAAAGGCCGCCTTGCCCCTAAGGACAATTTTGCTCTGCGCCCGGTGCCGTAAGGTCCGTGGGTAGCGTCGCACCGATATCTGCGGTTGCCGGTGCCGGTGCGAAGTCCAGGCAGGGGTTATCCATGGGGTCGCAACACGGCCAGCGATATCGGCAAATCGTGTGCCGTATCGAGCATCTGCTCCAGAACGACCGTGGGGAGCAGCTGCATGTGGAGGACTTGTGCCGCGCCGCGGCAGTGAGTGAACGCACGCTTCGCAACGCATTCCGCAAGGTTCACGGCGTTTCCCCCTATCGTTATCTGCGTGGCGTCCG
Source organism: Xanthobacteraceae bacterium (assembly GCA_036008405.1). Lineage (GTDB taxonomy): Bacteria > Pseudomonadota > Alphaproteobacteria > Rhizobiales > Xanthobacteraceae > JAJPKK01. Next base: position 6,370 of record DASYNT010000221.1, on the reverse strand, counting down.
GATGACCCAGGCGAGGCAGGCCCTGCTGTCGGCCGGCTCCGGGCAGGGAACCGTGACCGAGGTGGCGATGCAGTTCGGATTCCTCGAGCTGGGGCGGTTTTCGGTCGATTACCGCTCCGCTTTCGGCGAGTGCCCCTCGGCGACGTTGCGACGCGCTCTGGAGCGCGATGCGCCGGCGGCGCCTCAGCGCGGATACGGTGAGGCTCCGTTCGCGATCGAGGGCGTGGCGCCGTCGCAATACGTCGGACGCGGCCCCATGCACCACGCCGCCAATTGAGGCGCGGGCGTAACATGGATGCCCGTCGGGCGGCCGGCGCCGGCTTCGTTCCGGGCGAGCGAAATTAACCTTGTTTCGAGTTTGGCGAGGCTTGTCGATCTTGCAAGTCGCTCTGCGTGCAGGTTTATCTTCAAATATTATCTCGAATTGCGTTATATTATCTTTAACTGGGGTTCGTGCCGTATCGAAACGGCACACCGCATCCGCGTGATTTGAACGCCTTCTGGTTTACGGACGGTGCGTCCGTGAGCTATTCGGCCGCGGCGGCATTCCACCCCTGAAGGAGGTGGCGGGTGCAGGAAGCGTCACACGTAATCCACGTCGTCGACGACGATTCGTCGTTCCGGTCGGCCGTCGCGCGTCTGTTGAACGCGGCCGGCTATGAAGTTGCGCTCTACGAGACGTCGCAGCAATTGCTGGAGAAGCCGCCGACCAACATGTCCGATTGCATTCTGCTCGACGTGCAGATGTCGGGCCTGTCGGGACCGCAGCTGCAGGACCGCCTGTCGGAACTCGGAAACCGGCTGCCGATCGTGTTCCTGACCGGACATGGCGACATCCCGACCACCGTGCGCGCCATCAAGGCCGGCGCGGAAGATTTTCTGACCAAGCCGGTCACCAAGGAGCGACTGCTCGATACCATCAAGCGCGCCCTGGAGCATGCCGGCCAGTTGCGGGCGCAGGCCGAGCATGCGGATGCCCTGCTGGCGCGCGTCCAAAGCCTCTCGCCGCGCGAAAAGCAGGTGTTCGCCCTGGTGGTCCGCGGCATGCTCAACAAGCAGATCGCCCACGAGCTGGGAACCTCGGAGCGAACCGTCAAAGCGCATCGGCACATGGTCATGAAAAAATGCGAGGTTCGCTCGGTGGCGGAACTGGTCATGATCGCGGAGCGCACCGGAATAATGCCGACGGACGGCATCGCGGCGATGAGATGCGCGCCGCGCCCTAAGCCGCTGCGCAAGGCTGGCGGATGATTCCCCGCCCTGCCGGGCCCGCTCATTGCCCCTTTGGACAATGAGCGGGCCGGGGCAGGGGTGATATAGCGTTACCGGTGCCTGGGGCCAGCGTGCTGGCCCCGTTTGTTCCGGGACGCGATGTCGGCTCAAGCGAAAACCGTAGCCGTCGTGGACGACGATCGCAGCATGCTTGTCGGCGTCGAGCGCCTGCTCAACGCCTACGGCTTTGCCACCAAAGTCTTCGTGTCGGCCGAGGCCTTTCTCGACCCCGCGGCGGCGGCCGCCGCCGACTGCCTGGTGGTCGATATCGATCTCGGCAGCATGTCGGGCTTCGAGTTGCGGCGTCGTCTCGCCGACCGCGGCTGCGCCGTTCCGATCATCTTCATGACGGCCCTGGACGACGAGGCGACGCACGCGCGTGCGCTCGAGGCCGGCTGCATCGCCTATCTGCTCAAGCCTTTCCCGAGCCGCTGCCTGATCGATGCCGTCAAAATCGCGGTCGCGGCGGCAAAACCAGTTGGGCGGCGAGAATAAATTGAAGGGCGAAGGGTTGGCCGATTTATCCCGAGGACTCGCCCGGACGAGTCCTGATCGGCGCTGTTTCATTTTCGGCAAGCCGCGACAGTCCATTCACGCTATTATCCGATACCCCACCGTGATTGCCCGTTAGGACAATTGACGGTGCTCGGCTCTCCTTTAGGTTAATCAAACGTTACTTTGGTGGGGACGCCGGCGTAACCGGCGTAATGCGTGGGGGCGTCATGAGATATTCAGCTCAGACGAGGGTTGTCGTCGCCACCGACCGGACGGCGGTTCCGGCGGCGGTGCGGGGTATGCTGGCGCTGCAATTCGATGTGGTCAGCGTGGTCTACGACGCCGACACGCTGCTGAGCGAAGCGCTTCGCCTCGAGCCCGATCTGGTGGTGGTCGAAGCGGCGCTGTCGCTGCGGGACGAATTCCGCGCCGCCGGGGAGATCATGCGCCGGCTGCCGCGCACCAAGATCATTCACCACGCGACGGCGGCGGAAGCGTTCTCGCAGGACGATGAATCGGAATCGGTGTGGTCGGACGGCAGGTTTTCGCAGGCGTTGCGTCTCGTCAGGACGGCGGGACGCCCCGCAGCCGATGCCGGCGAGCCGCCCGCACGCATCGGCGCTTCGCCGCCAGCCGCACTGACCTCGCGGGAGCGCGAGGTGCTGGAGCTCCTGGCCCGCGGGGTCGCCATGAAGGTCATCGCCCACCGGCTCGGAATCACCTACCGGACCGTGGCGTTTCACAAATACAATATGATGCAGCGCCTCGGCATCAGGACCAATGCCGGCCTCACGACCTATGCGCTCCAGACCGGAGCGCTCAAACCGGCTGGCATCATGGGCACGGCGTTTCCGCGGCAGGCCCGACATGAGGGTGGCGCGGCGTCACCGCGCCTGAGCGCGGCCGGATAGGACGGCGGTGCCGGCGCAACCGCTTGCCCGGGCGATCGTGACGCGGGCGTCCCGGTCTGTTAGCTTCCCGGCATCGGCACCACGGCTTGGGCGCATGACTTAGGCGCATGGCTTGGCCGCATGACTTGGGCGAGTGTCGCATCGTCGCAGCCTTGATCGGATTCCGTGTCGCCAGCAGACGCAAGAGGCATTCATGACGTTACCGATGTCGCGCCTACGCGCCGTTTTTGCCGCGGTCGTTCTCGGCCTCACCGTCTCGGCCTGCGGCTACAACACGATTCCGACCTATGAGGAGCAGGCCAAGGCGAAGTGGGCGGACGTGCAGAACAATTACCAGCGCCGCGCCGACCTCATACCCAATCTGGTCGCCACCGTGCAGGGCTACGCCAAGCAGGAAAAGGACGTGCTCACCGCCGTGGTCGAGGCGCGCGCCAAGGCGACGCAGGTCAAGATCGACGCCTCCCAGCTCACCGACCCCGATAAGCTCAAGCAGTTCCAGGACGCGCAGAGCCAGTTGTCCGGCGCGCTGGGTCGGCTGCTGGCGGTCAGCGAGAATTATCCCGACCTCAAGTCGAACCAGAACTTCCTGGCGCTGCAGTCGCAGCTCGAAGGCACCGAGAACCGCATCGCCGTGGCGCGGCGCGACTACATCGAGGCGGTACGGGTCTACAACACCGAGCTCAAGACCTTCCCCGGCCTGTTGTGGGCCTCGACCGTGTTCCGCGGCAACAAGCCGATGGCGGAGTTCGCCGCCAACGATGCCGCGCAGAGCCCGCCGCAAGTGAAGTTCTGACCGGCCGTCGCCACCCGCGGGCGCTGAAATGACCACAGGCCGCCGCTCTTGCCTCGTCGCGGGGGGAGGCGCGCGCGCCATTGTGGCCCTCGTTACGCTGCTGTGGGCGAGCCTTGCCGTCTGCGCGCCCGATTTTCCGGCGCTGACCGGGCGCATCGTCGACCAGGCCAATGTCATTCCGGCGGCGACGCGCAACGCCGTCGAGACGAAGCTCGCCGAGCTCGAAACCAAATCCGGCATCCAGCTCGTCGTCGCCACCGTCTCCTCGCTCGGCGGGGAGGAGATCGAGCCCTACGCCAACGCGCTGTTCCGCAACTGGAAGCTCGGCGAGAAGACCAAGGACAACGGCGTGCTGCTGCTGGTCGCGCCGAACCAGCATCGCGTGCGCATCGAGGTGGGCTACGGGCTCGAGGGAACGCTCACCGACGCGCTGTCGAAGGTCATCATCACCAACGCCATCGCGCCGCGCTTCAAGAGCGGCGATTTCGGCGACGGAGTGTCGCGCGGCGTCGACGACATCATCACCGTGCTCACGACCGACTCGTCGGAATGGCAGCAGCGCCCGTCGCTGCGCCTAGACAATCAGCAGTCCATGGATGTCGGGGATTGGATCCTCATCGCGTTGCTGATCGCGCTGGTCACCCTGCTCGTCGTTTCGCCGGGATTCCGCTGGTTCTTCCTCAACGTGGCCCTCAATATCCTGCTCAATTCCGGCGGCTCGCGCGGCGGCGGTGGCTTTTCCGGCGGGGGCTCGTCCGGCGGCGGGTTCTCCGGCGGCGGCGGCTCGTCGGGCGGCGGCGGAGCGTCGGGAAGCTGGTGATGGACATTTCGGAGCACGACCGCGAGCGCATCTCGGCCGCCATTCGCGCCGCCGAAGCCAAGACGTCCGGCGAGATCGTCTGCGTGCTGGCGCAGACCTCCGCGGACGCCACCGGGCTGCCGATCCTGCTCGCGGCGCTCGCCGCGCTCGCCCTGCCGTGGCTGCTGGTGGCCGTCACTGCACTGACGGTCCACCGCATCCTGCTGCTGCAGGCGGTGGTGTTCTTCGCGCTCGCCATGGTGCTGTGCCTGCCGCGGGTGCGCGTCGCGCTGCTGCCGCGCGCGGCGCGGCGCGCCGTCGCCCACCGTGTCGCCATCGAGCAGTTCGCCATCCGCGGCATCGCACGCAAGAAGGACCGCAGCGGCATCCTGATCTTCGTCTCGCTCGCCGAGCACTATGCCCGCATCATCGCCGACACGGGCATCGCCGAGCGGGTGCCCCAATCGGAATGGCAGGGCGCCGTCGATGCGCTGGTCGCCCATTGCAGCGGCGGCCGCGTCGCCGACGGCTTCATTTCCGCGATCGACACCTGCGGAACGGTGCTCGCGGCGCACTTCCCGCGCACCGCGGCGAGCCGCGACGAACTGCCGGACCGGATCTACGTGATCTGAGGCGGCATTCCGAGACCGCGGTGATGGTTGAACCTGCCTTCCGCGCCCGGCTCGCATGCCGGCCTTGCCCAACCGTCATGGCGACATTGATCTGCATCAAAGGCGGTTCCGCTCGAATGGCCATTCTATCGGCGTCTGGTCTTCCGCGCTTACGGGGGTAACTGCGGTGGCCCGGAACAAGGCCCCGGCGCTCCTCCGGGAACCCGGGGCCTTCGTCACTCACGGCGAGGGGATTCCCATGCAAGGTTTCGCGCAATGGCTCGAGGGCACCTCCGCGAGCGAGTTCGTCCAGAAGACCCTGTGGCTCATCCCGCTGATGCAGACCATTCACATCATCTGCGTCGCGCTGGTGTTCTCATCGGTGGTGATGATCGAGTTCCGCATTCTCGGCTACACCAAGTCGCAGAGCGTGGCGGAGACGGCGCATCGCTTCGTGCCGTGGATTTTCGTCGGCGTCGTCGTGATGGCCTTGACCGGAGCGGTCCTCATCGTCGGCGAGCCCACGCGTTCGCTGCCGAGCTTCGAATTCCAGATGAAGATGCTGTTCCTCGCCATCGCACTGGCATTGACGGTCGTGTTCGTGCGCTCGGTGCACCGGGATGCGGATGCGTGGGCCGATAACGCCAATTCCGGCGTGCGGACGGCGCACAGCGCGCTCGCAGTGGTCGCGCTCGCCGCCTGGTGCGCGGTCGTGATCTGGGGGCGATGGATCGCCTATACGGTCGTGCATTGACGGGCGGCGTGCCACGCGCGGGAGGATGACATGCAGGGGTTCGTGGATTACCTGAATTCGCTGGGAGATTCGCCGGTGGCGCTGTGGATCGCCGAGTCCACATGGGCATTCCCGGCGCTCGAGGTGGTGCATATCTTCGCCATATCGACCGTGTTCGGCACCATCGCCATCGTCGATTTGCGCCTCCTCGGCCTCGCCTCTACCAAGCGCCCCTATTCCGAAATGGCGCGGGAACTGCTGCCATGGACCTGGGGCGGGTTTTTCCTCGCCGCGATCTGCGGCTCGGTCCTGATCTTGAGTCGCCCGGCCGGATACTTCGAGAACATCGACTTCCGCTTGAAATTCGTATGCATGGCGCTCGCCTTCGCGAACATGATCGTGTTCCAGTTCATCACTTCGAAGAGCCTGGCGAACTGGGACCGCGGCGCACCTCCGGTCGCGGCCAGGGTTGCCGGCGCGGTGTCGATCCTGATTTGGATCGGCGTCGTCTACTTCGCCCGGATGACCAGCTTCACCATGGTGCAGGGCGGGGCGTAGCAGCCGCGCCCCGCGAGGCCCCTCGCTTCGTCGCACGGGTAGGTCAGCGGGTGCCGCATCCCGGCACCGCTTCACGTTGGTGAGGCGTGTCGGACCTTGCACGCTCTGATTGGCGCGCCTTGATTGTCAGCCCGCTTTGCGCCGCTTGGCGCGAACGCAAGCCACTGTTTTTCCTGTAAAAAACAAGTGGAGCCAGGG
>DASYNT010000220.1:0-2715 GCA_036008405.1 Xanthobacteraceae bacterium | reverse complement strand
CGGCCGGCCGGACCTGAAGGATGGTTCGCGCGAGGCGTAGCCAATTCGCGGCATCGGCGGGGGCGACCGCAGCGATCTGGCCGAGCACCTGCATGCCGGCCTTCTGGTCGTTGCGCGCCAGCGCCGCGTCGGCATCGCGGCGCAGCGCCGCCAACGGCTTGGCCACCGTTCCGGCATCGGCCTTGACCTGGCCCTCCAGGCGGATGGCGGCGTCGGCGAGCTCGTCTCGGTGATAGGGCTTGTCGGCGGAAAAGGCGGAAAAGGATGAAATCGACACCAGCGCCGCCGTCAGGCTGGCGCGCACAAAGGCGAGCATAGATCGACCTCCTCCCTGCAGAACAGGGGACCAGCTCCACCGCGACCCAGTTGAGGCACAGACCATGTCGAGGACGTGACAAAGTCTTGTCGATTTCCGGGCAGGCGCGGCTTCAGCGTGCCTCAATCAGGTCAAAATCGGCCAGCATGCATGCCTGCCGCCATTCCGCGACCCACTTCCCCCTCCCGAAAGGCCCGAAAGGCTCCCCCGCCCGTGCCCGTGAACACCAAGCGCGTTTTCTACGTCAAGGCCCTCGCCGATCCCGTGTTCGCGCAGATCCTGGGGCAAAGGCCGGACATCAGGCTCGACCGGCTCGAAAACGAAACCCCCGATGACGTGGCGGCCCCGGTGCTGGCGGCCGCCCATGTCTACCAGGTCGGCTCGACGCGGGGCGAGCTCGCGCGTCGGTTTCATGTCGATGCCGCGCTGATCGAGCGGGCGCCCGATCTGCTGATCGTTTCGACCAACGGGGCCGGCTACGATACCGTCGACGTCGGAGCCTGCACCGATGCCGGGGTCCTGGTGGTCAACCAGGCCGGCGGCAATCGCGAGGCCGTCGCCGAGCATGCGCTGGGCATGCTGCTCACGCTGTCGAAGCGCATCATGGAGACCAACCATGCGATGCGCCGGACCCATCCGATCGAGCGCACCGCCTATATGGGCAATGACGTGTTCGGCAAGACCATCGGCATCATCGGCCTCGGACATGTAGGCAGCCGCATCGCGGAACTCTGCAGCGGCCTGTTCGCCATGCGGGTGCTGGCCTATGATCCCTATCTCACTGCCGCGCAATGCGAGGGCCGGCACGCCGAAAAGGTGTCGCTGGACGAACTCCTGCGTCAGAGCGATTTCGTCTCGGTCAATTGCCCGCTGACGGCCGAGACCCGTGGGATGCTCGGCGCCGCACAATTCGCGCTGATGCGCGAGAGCGCTTACTTCATCAGCACCGCCCGCGGCCACATTCACGACGAAGCCGCGCTCGCCGCCGCGCTGCAGAGCCGCCGCATCGCCGGCGCCGGCCTCGACGTATGGGCGGCCGAACCGCCGCCATGCGAGCACCCGCTGCTGCAATTCGACAACGTGCTGGTGAGCCCGCACACCGCCGGCGTGACCCGGGAAACCCGCCGCAACATGGGTAAGATCGCGGCCGCGCAGGTCATCGACGCAATCGACGGCAAGCCCGTCGAGCGCATCGTCAACCCGGACGTCTGGACGCACTATGCCCGGCGGTTCGAGCGGCTGTTGGGGTTTGCGCCGGACGCCTGACACCGCACGTGAGCATGGACGCGAGACCGGCGTCCCCCAAGACCGGCGTCCCCAAGGCCCGCGTCCCCACCACCGGCGTCCCGATAGGCGATCGCGGCCGTTACTCCGCCGCGATGGCCTGGACCTCGCCCTGCTCGGACGCCGGCTTGGATTTGCGGCGCTGCAGACGGGCCTGCAAGCGGGAGAGGTAGAGATAGACCACCGGGGTCGTGTACAGCGTCAGCACTTGGCTGAGCGCCAGCCCGCCGACCATGGAATAACCGAGCGGCTGTCGCATTTCGGAGCCGGTACCGTGGCCGAACATCATGGGGACGCCGGCGAGCAGCGCGGCCGCTGTCGTCATCAGGATCGGGCGGAACCGCAACAGGCAGGCTTCCCGGATCGCCGCCAGCGGCGGCATGTTGCGTTCGCGCTCCGCCACGATGGCGAAATCCACAAGCATGATGCCGTTCTTCTTGACGATGCCGATCAACAGGATGATGCCGATGATGCCGATCACGCCGAGGTCCATCTGGCCGAGATTGAGGGCAAGCAATGCCCCGATGCCCGCGGAGGGCAGCGTCGACAGAATCGTCACAGGATGGATGAAGCTCTCATAGAGCATGCCGAGGATGATGTAGACGACCACGAGTGCGGCAGCGATCAGCGCCGGCTCGCTCGACAGCGCCGACTGGAACGCCTGGGCGTTGCCCTGGAAGGTGCCGAGCACCGAATTGGGCATCCCGATGTCGAGCGCCGCCTTGTTGATGGCATCGACCGCTTCGCCGAGCGCAACGCCGGCCCGCAGGTTGAAGGTCAAGGTCGCAGACGGGAATTGGCCTTGGTGGTTCACCGACAGCGGCCCCGTCTTGTAGGAATCCGAATCCACCAGCGCGGAGAGCGGCACCGCAGCGCCGGTCAGCGGCGATTTGACGTATATGCGATCGAGCGATTCGAGGCTGGACTGCAACTCGGGAAGGATTTCGAGGATCAGAAAATAGGTGTTGAGCTGTGTGAAATACTGGGTGATCTGGCGCTGCCCGTAGGCGTCGTTCAACGTGTCGTCGATCATCTGCGGCGAAATTCCGAACCGCGAAGCCTGATCGCGATTGATGGTGATCTTGAGCTGCGGCGCGCTGGCCAGGAGGTCACTG